>NZ_CP017111.1:605968-908952 GCF_001723605.1 Sulfurospirillum halorespirans DSM 13726
GATTGTGGGCTTAAGCAAAGCGTTTGATCTAAGCGTCATCGCCGAGGGCGTTGAGACGCAAGAACATGCAGAACTTCTCTTAAAACATGGCTGTGAGCTAGCGCAAGGTTATGGCATAGCCCGCCCGATGCACCCAGATGCCATCATCGCTTGGAAAGATTCGAGTCTTTACATGTAAAGTCTTGATTGAGATCAATCAATGACATAAATACCTCCTCTTGCTAAGATGCTGGAAATTTTAAGAAGAGGATAAAAAATGTCTTTAAACATGTTATGTGATCAATGCTCTATGAGTGCCATCAATGGCTGTGGTTCTAAAGGTCAAGATGTAGGAACGTGTGGCAAAGATGCCAACTTGGCGAAACTTCAAGACATCATGATTTACGGTCTTAAAGGTCTTAGTGCTTATAGAACGCATGCCAATGAATTTGGTGCCAATACCAAAGAAGTCGATGACGTCATCGCTCAAACACTTTATTTCACCCTTACCAACGTCAACTTCAACTTTGACGATCACATCGCTCAACTGATGAAAATCGGCTCTGCGGGTGTTAAAATGATGGACATCTTAAGTGATGCACACACCTCTCACCTTGGCGTTCCAACCCCTGTTAAAATCAGTCAAAACAAAGCGGAAGGTAAAGCGATCTTAGTAAGCGGTCACAATCTTGACATGTTCTTGGAGCTTTTGAAACAAACCGAAGGTAAAGGCATCAATGTCTATACGCATTCAGAAATGCTTCCAGCCCATGCGTATCCTGAGCTTAAAAAATACCCTCACCTTAAAGGTAACATCGGTAAATCATGGTTTGATCAAACCAAACTCTTTGAGCAATGGGGCGGAACGATCATCGTCAACACGAACTGTATCGTTCCTCCAAAATCAAACTCTACGTATATCGATAGACTCTATACTTACGACATCGTCGGCATCAAAGAGGGCAAAAAAATCCACAATAACGACTTCAGTGAAGTCATCGCTCAAACACTCGCACTTCCTGATGTAACAGGTTTTGACAGTGAAGAGACTCTCGTAACAGGTCACCACTACAAAACCATCCTAGGACTTGCACCACAAATCTTAGAAGCAGTTCAAGCAGGCAAAATCAGCCAATTCTTTGTCATTGCGGGTTGTGACGCTCCAGGAAGCGGCGGCGAATACTACCGAAAAATGGCAGAAAGTCTTCCAAATGACTGCGTGATTTTGACATCAAGTTGTGGTAAATTTAGATTTAACGACATCGACTTTGGTACGGTGGCAGACACAGGCATTCCTCGTTACCTAGACCTCGGTCAATGCAATGACAGCAATGGCGCAGTTCACATCGCTCTTGCCCTTGCAGGCGCACTGGGTGTGACTGTACATGACTTACCAGTTTCTATCGTTCTTAGCTGGATGGAGCAAAAAGCAGTTCTTATCCTTTTAGGACTCTTTAGCCTTGGCATCAAAAATATCTACCTCGGACCAAAACCACCACAATTTGTCAACGATGACATCTTCGCTTTCTTACAAGAGAACTTTAACTTGCATTTGACCGATGATGCAGCAAGTGACACGGAAAAATTATTGCTTAGAAAACCTGCGTAAATCTTTTACATGTAAAGATGGGGAAGCCTTGAGAGAGGCTTTCCCAAACTTCTTACCCCTTCATCTTTCTTTACATGTAAAGAAGAAAAAGCTTTGAAAAAATATGCTAAAATGAGCTTATTAAAGATTAATAAGGAGCATAGGATGAGCACAACGGTTACCATTAAGTCATCGAAACGAAGCGGTAAGCCTTGTATTAGAAATTTACGAATTACAGTTTATGATGTACTCAATATGCTTGCAAACGGTATGAGTTACGATGAAATTTTAGAAGACTTCCCAAAACTGACCAAAGAAGACATTTTAGCCGCCCTTGCTTATGCCGCCGATAGAGAGCATAAAACGCTTACGGCAAAACTCAGTGCATAAACTCCTTTTTGACAATAACATCTCCCATCGTGTCTTGTCAAAAATAGCAGACATCTTCCCCAATTCATTACATGTAATGCTTAAAAACCTTGACGAATCAACCGACTTGGAAGTATGGCGATATGCAAAAATTCACGGCTTTGCCATCGTTACCAAAGATTCTGATTTTAACGATTTGGCAATTTACCGAGGGATTCCACCCAAAATCATCTGGATTAAACTTGGAAATTGCAAGGTGGATGCTATTGCTACGGTGTTGCGAGAGAATTATGAGAGCATTATAGAATTTTTAGACGATGAGGTTAGTGCTATTTTGGAGATATAAAGTTAAAAGTTTAGCCTCTCTTTTCCTTTACTGATTAAAAGACCTTTGTAAATATCTTTACATGTAAAAGATGAATAAGCCTTGAAAAAGGCTTTTAAATGATTAATGAAGCAATCGACTTTCTTCATCTCTAATTTGTTCTCTGTCTCGTTTATATTCAAATCCTTTTTTTACCCATTTTAAAAATTCGACCACACTCTCGTTATTCTCATATAACTTTAACATACTGGTTATATTTGATATTTTTTCATTAGCAACGGGTACATAAGAACCACTCCAACTTTCACTCCTCGTTTGTATACTACTGTATAAATCTTCATCATTAGGAAATTCAGTTAAAAGCTTAATGACAATATCTGGTAAAGTGTCACTTTCGAAATCAATATTTAGAGAATCTGCAACTATATATTTGGCTTTTTTATAATTTGTAGTTTTTAACCAACTTATTACATTATCGGGGTTTATATATGAAAATATTGAATGATTGAACCAACGAGATAAATAGCCACCTTGCATAAAATCAATAAAACGACTGTATAGAGGATAAGTTCTTGGTTTCAACTCATCAAGTCTATTTTTTATTTTTTCCCAAAAAAACTCTGGGTATTTTTGTATGATTTTATATATTGAATGAAATCCTCTATCTTCAAATTTGCCCTCATTGTCAAATTCGCTTAAAATAGCTTCCCATATATGCGATAATAAGCCATCATCCAGTTCCAATTCATTTATAAAATAACTATCAATCATTTCATCTATATCATGATGAAGTTTGTGCAACGAAATACAATTAAAGATTTTATGTTCTAGATAATATTTAGTATATTTTTCTATTAACTCTTTATCTTTTTGATGATTTACATATTGCATACATAAAATAAAACTATCGCATTTGTTGTCAATACAAGAATTTAGTCTATCAATAAAATTAACAAATTCATGCTTAGCTAAATCTCTAAGCCAAAACCCAAAAGTCAAATTCTCTAACAGGCGGGATTCTATTTCTTTTTTTTCCAGTAGCATATATAAATATTTTATACTTACTTCCGTAGGTTTCGAATAATGTATAAAATCAAGCATCATACTTTTATTATTTAGTTTTGTATATATATCATCAAACATTAAATGATAGTTATCTGTATCTATTGGACTATTAAACAAATATGCTAATATAAACCTATTATTTGAATTTTTCGTTAGAGTGGGGATAAGATTTAATATATCTTCATATAAATTGCCTTCAATATCTATTTTGGCAAGTTCTTTTCCAAGGTCGAAAACATTTGAAGTGCTCTTTGCTAATAAACCAGTATAGTTTCTATTTACCCAAATATCCTGAGCAATAACTTTACAATGCTTTTCAAAAGCCTCTTCTGAGATATATCTATACCTTTCTGTTTGAAAAAATAGTTCTTTTGCCTCTTTTATATCAGTTGTATCAGTAAATTTATTGTAGAGACTCTTTAATCTTTTGATAATGGCTTTGGATAATTTTTCATCCTTGTCATATTTAAGGATCATTGATATTTCTTCAAATAGTAAAGATTTCAAATACGGATATGCACTTAATAATTTTTCAATAAACTCTAAAAGCCAAATATTAATTTGATTATATTGCATCATCATTCTGCTTGAATGTAGCAAATCATTTAATATTTTTGACTGCAAATTTATAGATGAATTCTCATAGGCAAATTTTATGAGTTCTTTCAATTTTTCAAAATATGCATCTATCTCATCTTGAGTTGTAGGATAATAGTTTTCTGGAATATTTTCAGGAAAAGTTGAATTGTTTTTATGAGTTGCCATATAATTATGCTTTGGATATGAAGTTTCTAAAGCTTCCAATAATATCAGTCTGTCTTCATCTGATGTAAATTCTTGATATAAACTTTTTAATAATTCAAGCCTCTTTACAATATTGACTTCTGTTCCTCCCAGAATCCATTGAAAAGTTTCAGTGAAAATTCCTTTAGAATTATTACTCCAAGATTCATTCTCAGCTCTTGCAAGCTGAAAAAGTATCTTTACACTGTCCTCAAATGTATCCTTAAAGGCTATTAACTCTTCAAGTGCATGAACTAAATACCTTCTTCCATATTCAAGTTTTAATAAATTTTCTTTTGTTTTATCTTCTAGTAATTTTTTTAAAATACCAATAGAATATTTTCTATCTTTTAGACACAATGTATAAAAGATTTTAGAACCAAATCCATCGCTTATTTGCTCATATGTAAGCTTTGATAAAATTTGAAAAAGTAAATCCTTATGCTGAGATGTATCAAATTGTACACCTTGTAGTTTTTCAAAAAAACCATTCATAAGACCCTCATTATTTAACTTTTGAAATAGCTTATCAATAAAGTTATAATCATTTATTTCAATAAATTGGTTAAATAAGTGAATAGAAATAGGTCGTGGACTAATATATAAAAATCTTCCAGCCTCTCTTACAATTCCCTTTTTTATAAAACTTTTTATTGTAATAGAAGCTGATGCATGATCAATGCCTAAATGCTCAAAAACAATTTTTTTGTACGGTTGAAATTCATTAGTATTCGGAAACATTTTAAATATAGAAATTGCTTGAAGAATTTTTATATCTTCTGCTTTATCAGTAATTTTGCTTAAAATATTATCTAATAACTCTGATTTAAAATCTGGATTATTAGTATCACCTTTTTCAATGTCAAATGATTCTGCCATAAAATAGGCAAGTCTCGGATATCCCTCCGTATAATAAGCAATCTTTTTAGCTAAATCATCATTCAATAAATGATTTACTTCTTGAATTAATTTTACTGTCTCTGCTTCTTCTAAACCCTCTAACATAATTCTTTTTTCATCTTGACAATGAATTTTATCTTGAGTAGATAAAACTTGGTCAATTGTAATTACAACTAAATTTGGATAGGTTTTTAAGTGTCTATAAATTTTAACATGATTGTCATAAGGGCATTCATCAATTACAAATATCACTAATTCTTGACTGTTATCTGGAAGCTTTTTGCAAAATACTTGTAAATCGTTTAAAATAGAGTCATTATAGCTTTGAACATACAGAACAAAATTTTTATATTTTTCATCATTCAGTGTTTCGTAGATAAATCTCGTTTTTCCAATCCCTGAAAAACCCTCCACACGAATAAATGATGAACTTTGAGAAGTTAATGTTCTATCAATTTCTTCTCGTATTTGAGCGATACTAGCTTCTCTTTTTTTATCGTTTATATATTTTACATCATCACTAAACTGGTTTATCTCACGCTCATAAAAATGAAATGACTCAAAATATTTTGTATGTAGGTTGCGGCTTAAATATATCTGGGGAATACTACTAGCCCACTCTGTAAGTTTTGTTAATCCAAAAATTTTTACCGATACATTTTGGTAACCTTTACTTCCAAATACTTCTTTTAGCACTCTCTCTTTTTCTTCAAACCTGATTGCAGGTAAGTCTGTTTTATTTGTAATAAGTAAATAGGTATACCCACTTTGAATCAATTCTTTAAGTTTTGGTTTTAAATCTGTTTTATCGCTTTTGAGTATTTCATGTTCAAACCAAGGTTTATCACCTATTTCTGTCGCTTTGAATTGAAATACTACATTTGAATTTGGCAAAAATAGATGATTTACAGGAATGGGTTTATTAAAATTATTAAACTCTCCATCTGAACCACCATCACCAGTTTTAGTATTCAAAGAGATATCTAACCCTTGATTTAGCAAATTTAACTTTGCAATTTCATAATACATAATTTGATAAACTAATGTTGGTAGTCCCACTTCATCTAACTTTTTTATATCATTCATATCAATGTCAGATAGTGCCATAATAATTTTCCTATTTTATTTCTTGGAAAGTTTATCATAAACAAATTTTAGAAAAAAGGTAAAGCTAAATTTTAAACTTTTTACCTATTCTTTCGCTATCTACTTTAACAACATTTCGACACTTTGGATACCCACTACACCCGTAAAACGGCTCACCCGTTTGTCTATTGTGTCTTAAAACCAGCTCTTTACCACATCGTGAACATATTTTTGTTGATGCGGTTGATGTAGGTTTTGCATTGTGTCGTTCATGTAAGTTGGAAACATGTTCTCTATCGGTTAAAAAGCTTTGTTTGAGGCGTTTTTGATTTAGGGTTTCAATCGTCATGTCAAATTGATAGGCAGAGAGTTTTTCTTCTTGGAAAGATTCGATGTAAGACGTGTATTTTGCATTGATAAAAACATTTTTTGGCATAGCGGTTTTAAATTTGCAATCACCGATGAAAACAACGATGGGAATAATGCTTTCTGAGGGCAATGCCAATATCTCTTCTAAGGCTTTGGTATGGCGATAATTTTGGCGTAAAGGATTTTGAAAACGGTGCTTTTCTTTGAAGATTTGCTGTGTCCACATGCTCTGGTGCTCATCGCCAAAAATCCACCCTTTCATGTTTTTTGTTTCAATCACAAAAACACCATAACGAGAGACAATGACATGATCTATTTGGGTAGTTGAGCCATCATTGAGTTGTAAAGTGATGTTTTTAATATTGACATATTCGTCTTTATTGAGGTGCAAAGAAGTCGCAATATTGACCGTAAATTCGCCAACTTTACCTTTCATCCATGGAGTTTTAAATAAAATACCCAGTACAAAAACAGAACCAAGGAACCAAAAAATCAATGTAAAATCCTTTACATGTAAGAAATAAAATTACGTTATTGTACCTCTTTTGAAAAGAACCTCATGCTTCTATTACTCTTCCTCAACCAACCTCTGTCTTATCCCCTTCAACTCATCTTTCCGCTTGTCATCCGTTTCAGGGTAGTGCATATCGAGCGCTTTAAAGGTATCCAGAAGAATATTTGAGATGATGAGGCGAGCATTTTTTTTGTCGTCAGCAGGTACGATGTACCATGGGGCATTTTTGGTGCTGGTGGCGCTTAGGCAGGACTCGTAGGCGTGCATGTACTCTTTCCAGTATTTTCGCTCTTCAAGGTCTGCGATGCTAAATTTCCAATTTTTATTGGGTTTGTCGATGCGCTCAAGAAAGCGTTTTTTCTGCTCATCTTTGGAGAGATGGAGGAAAAATTTGACGATTTTTGTGCCGTTACGGTGGAGATGGTTTTCCAAATCTGTGATAGAACGGTACCTCTCTTTCCAAACGCTCTCTTCATCAAGCACGCTGTCTGGCAGTCCTTGTCCTTGTAAAATCTCAGGATGAACACGAACAATGAGTACTTCTTCATAATAGGAACGATTAAAAACGCCTATTTTCCCGCGTTCTGGAAGAACACACGTCGTGCGCCATAGAAAATCATGCTCAAGTTCAGCGGCAACAGGGTGTTTGAAACTAAAGACTTGACACCCTTGGGGATTGATGCCTGAGAGAACATGCCTGATGACGCCGTCTTTTCCTGCCGCGTCCATCGCTTGAAAGATCAACAGTACGGCATATTTGTTGGATGCGTAAAGCAGTTCTTGCAAGTCGCTTAACTCTTTTACGCCCTCTTTGAGCGCATCTTCGTAGTCTTCTTTGTCTTTGTAAAATGGTTTAACAAGGGTAGGGGACTTTTTAAGGTCAACCTTTGCGCCCTCGTGCACGAGAAAATCTTCTGTTTTTAGTTTCATAATTCATCTTTGTCCTTACATGTAAAGTCTAAATGGGGCTATTTTAAAGCACTTTCAACTTCTATCTTCTCATCACCCACTTCAATAATCTCGCCTGAAACAATCTTAGCGCGTTTTCTAAGCTCAACTTCACCGTTTCGCTTAACCTGTTCCTCTTCGATGAGCATTTTAGCTTGCGCGCCACTCTCTGCAACTCCTGTCACTTTGAGAAGTTTAAATAACTCTATGAACTCTTCTTCTAATTCAAATTTCATTTTCATTCCTTATATTTATAGATAATAATATCCCAATCCATCTTTACATGTAAACCTCTTAGCACTTCCCAAAAGTCAGTAAAATTTTATTAATGGAAGTTTTTGGTAAAATGGCTATGCGTAAAGCATGGCATAAAGGAAAATGGGGATGGATAGAAACCGAAGACTGGTGAATTACTCGCTCTTAGCGCTGACGGGGACGGGTGTGTATTACACGGTCGGTACGATGTTTCAGTCCTTAGAACCACCCAAAAAAGCACTCCTTGATGCGGCTACATTTATAGATACCACGTCATTACCACTCAATGAAATTGCCTATTTTTCGTGGCAGAAAAAACCACTTTTTATTCTCAAAAAAGATGCTTCGATGGTGTTAGATCAAAAAAGAGACATTAAAATCGGCGACTATTATTACACGTTGATGGTTGGGATTTGCACCCATTTAGGCTGTGTTCCCAAGTATGATGCCTCCTCAAAACGTTTTATCTGTCCGTGTCATAACGGGCAGTTTGACTACAATGGCAACGCGCTTGCTAGCCCTGTCACCAAGCCCTTAGTCATCCCTCCTTTTAAAGTGCATGATGAGATGATTATCGTCGGAGAAGTAGGCGAGGCGTACCTCCAACTGATGGAGGCGGCAAAAGCATGAATGCGAAACTCAAAAACTTCAATATTTTACTTTACACAGGCGCTATCATGGTGGTTTTGTGCCTTTTGATGTTGGTTTCGGGTATTTTCCTCTCTATGCACTATATCCCCGATGCGGAAAAAGCCTTTGAAAGTGTCCATACGACCATCATGCAAGAAGTTAATTACGGTTGGTTATGGCGAAAAATTCACGCGGTTGGATCAACTTTTTTCTTTTTACTGCTCTACATTCACCTCTTAGGCATGCTCTATTTTGGGTTTTACAAACACGGCAAAACGAAGTATTGGTACAGTGGCATGGTGCTCTATTTTTGCTGTATGGTCATTGGTTTTACGGGGTACGTACTTCCGATGGGGCAGATGAGTTACTGGGCGGCGCAGGTCATTACCAGTTTGTTGGAGTATATTCCAGGTGCGGGAGAAGACATCGTGCTGTGGGTTCGAGGCGATTTTAGCGTGAGTGGCATCACGTTGCTGCGCTTTTACACCTTGCACATTGTAGTGATGCCTTTGAGCATTGTTTTGATGATACTCGTGCATACCGATTTTGTGAAGTGGTACGCGACCACGAAGCTTTCATGGAATCGCAAAGGCTTACATGTAAGCAAAGAAGAGCGCTATAGCAAACACGACATCATCCCAAAAGAGCCAAAACCGTTTTTCTCTAATGCCGTTTTAAAGCCACTTTTAGCGTGTACACTCTTTTTGGCACTCTTTTTTTATTGCGTCTTTTTTCATGATTATTTAGCGTTTGATGCCCTCAATTTTACTCCTGCCAATCCGAGCGATACACCCTCCCATATCTATCCGGAGTGGTATTTTCTGTGGATGTTGCAGTTGCTTAAGAGCTTTTTCTTTGACATTGGGATGATCAAAGGCTCGTACATCGGTATGGCGTCTTTGGTGGTGGTTAATGTGGGGCTTTTGTTGATGCCACTAATAGATAGAAACCCTCGTCGCATTCCTGCACATCAGCGCCCTTACTTTTTGGCATGGTTTTGGGCGTTGGTAATCTCTTTGGTAGGTCTTACGATTCTTGGAAAGTTACCAAGTTCGACGCTTACGTTGTGGATTGGGTTGTTCTTCTCCACGGTGCTGATGTCACTTTTTTTCATTTTGCCGTTTCTATCCAACAAGGAGTCTCATGCCAAATCTTAAAATTTTTGCGGCAATCGTGATGTGCGTTTTTGTACTTGTCATTGGGCTTGAGTGGCTACCCAAACAGGTTGCCTCACAGAGTAACATTGTTGCAGAACAGACACTGAAAACACAAACGAATGAAGAAAAAGCGATTTACGAAAAAGAGATGAGCCGACGTGATACCATCGGATACAGCATTGTAGGGTACTTTCTTTTACTCTCGGCGTTGCTGTACCTTAAAATTGCTCTGCAACGCTCCAAGCCAACCGAGTAAAGAAACGCTTTACATGTAAAGATTAGGGTTTCTTTTTTCCATCCAAAATTACGTCAATAATCATCGCAAAAATACCCAACGTAATGAGGGTAAATGCCCATGAAAAGCTTTTGGTGATGACGTATCCGACAATCAAAATGGCAAGTGCTGTAGGAACTTCATTGTAAGCTCTGAAAAATTTTCCACTTTTAGTACAGGTGTCATTTGCAAGTTCCAAACGGTACTTTTCGAGTGAAAATGAATAAAGTGTGAGTGCAATGAGCACGGTAAACTTCGCATAAATCCACCCACCGCTTGAGAGCAGTTGTGAGTCAAAAAAAATCATGCCAAGACCGCTTGCAAGGGTTGCCCAAAAGGCAGGAAGCCCAATGTATTTATAGATTTTGTACTCTTGAATTTTAACAACTTCCACAAACTCTTTTTTTTCTGCATGCTCAACATGGTAAACAAAAAGCCGTGGCAAGTAAAACAACATCGCCATCCACGACATCAACGCTATAATGTGAAAGGCAAGCAACCATTTATAGTGTTCCAACATCTATCCTTTGTTCATTTTACAGATGCATTATAACACCACAAACTTACCCTAAACTGGCTTTACATGTAAACGTCTCAAACCTGCTCTAAAGTGAAACTATTCTACAATGGCGAAAAGACTTAAAGGATGCCAAACCATGCCATTTTCTACCCTCAAACTCTGCCCTCAAATCCTCCAAGCCCTTGCTGAGGCTGGTTATACACAACCAACTTCCATTCAAGAAAAAGTGATCCCGCTTGTGTTGGAGCGAAAAGACATCATGGCGAGAGCGCAGACGGGAAGTGGTAAGAGTGCCTCTTTTGTGCTACCGATGTTGGAACTTTGGAGTGCAAATAAAGGCGAGGGTAAAGCGAAGATCAAGGCATTGGTTTTAACGCCTACGAGGGAGCTAACCGTACAAGTCGCGGAGGCGTTTGTCACCTTTGGAAAATTCTTACATGTAAAGCCCAAAGTAGTCAGTGTCATCGGTGGGGAGAAGATCGGCGAGCAACTTTACGACATCCAACAAGGGTGTGACATTGTGGTCGCAACTTCGGGGCGACTGCTTGACATCATGAGCAAAAAGCAGATCGACCTTTCTCGTGTTGAGTTTTTTGTGCTTGATGAAGCGGATAAAATGCTTGACCTTGGGTTTGAGCAAGAGTTAGGCTCTATACTTGAGGCGTTGCCTGCCAAACGACAAAATCTTCTTTTCTCTGCGACCTATCCCGAAAAGATGCAAGCTATTGCTTCCAAGATAACCAAAAATGCTGTGGACGTGAGCATCGAAGCCGAAGCGCCAACAGTTGAGCTTATAAAGCAACGTGCTATCGAGGTCAACAAAGAGAACCGTGCACCACTTTTGCGCCAGTTACTACGTGAAAACAAATGGGAATTGGTGTTGGTTTTTATGGCAAACAAACGCGCCGCCGATAACATCGCCGTGAAGTTTCGTAAACATGGCTTTTTAGCGGAATCATTTCATGGAGATTTGCTTCAAGAAGACCGTTCTTGGACGTTGAAGTCGTTTAAAGAGCGCAAGATTCGTGTTTTATTTGCCACCGATATCGCTTCGCGTGGACTTGACATCGATGATGTGAGTTGTGTCATCAACTTTGATTTGCCTCGTGCGACGGAAGATTACATTCACCGCATCGGACGAACGGGACGTGCGGGTAAAGAGGGTTTGGCGATTTCGTTTATTGACCATGAAGACAAGGCACATTTTGCACTCATTCAAAAACGCTGTGGTATGAAGCTTGAAACAGAGCAGATCAAGGGTTTTGAGTTAGAAGGCGTTGCTCCCCAAAAAGAGAAGGGAAGTGCGCCCATCAAGGGAAAACGCAAGAGTAAAAAAGACAAATTACGAGAAGCACAAAAAGAGGGTGCAAGCTCCTAAGAGCCTGCACCTAAAAGAGCATTAAATAAAAATAACAGACATAACATAAACGACTGCAATGGTCACAATTCCTTGAACCAAGGTTGCCATAGTAAATGCCTTGTATGCGGTTGGAACGTCCATCTGACTGAAACGTGAGACGACCCAGAAAAAGCTATCATTGGCATGGCTGACGGTAAGTGCGCCCGCGCCAATCGCCATGACGGTTAAGACTTTGCCCATTTCACTATCGAGTCCTAAACTTGCAAGCAATGGGTACATAATGGTCGAAGTCACCACCAGTGCCGTTGTTGAAGAGCCTTGTGCGGTTTTCAGTGCTGCTGAGATGATGAACGGTACAAAGATGCCAAGGCTAAGCGTTTGAAGCGTTAGTCCCAGATAATCACCAATGCCACTGGCTTTAAGAACAGCCCCCAGCGCACCACCCGCTCCTGTGATGATGAGAATTTCACCTGCATTTTTAACGCCTTCACCGACCCAGCCTGAAAGCGTCTCTTCGTTCCATTTTGGAAGTAAAAGGCTGGCAAAAAGTACACCGACAAAAAGCGCATTGGCAGGGTGACCTAAGAAAACAAAAAATTTATAGATAAACGTTTCGCTAGAGTCCTTAAATGCAAGTTTTGCGATGCTCTCAATTGCCATTAAAAGAACAGGGACAAAAATAGGCGCAAAGGATTTAAACGCACTTGGAAGCGTGCCGTATTTGGCTTGGACTTCGCTGTCTTTTTCCAAGTCAATATCAAGGTCTTCGCCACTTTGATACAATGGGCCTCGTTTGATCGCCCAAAAATAACCTGCAAGCATCGTAAAAATAGCGACAAACAGACCCACGAGAATAACAAGACCAAGATTTCCAACCATCAAGTTACCCGCCGCCGCAATAGGGCCAGGTGTCGGAGGAACCAGCGTATGGGTGGCATAAAGCCCCGTTGCAAGTGCCACACTCATAGCAACGCCAGAGACTTTGAGTTGTTTGACCATCGAGCGTTTGAGGGCATTTAAGATGACAAAACCGCTGTCACAAAACACAGGAATCGAGACGATGTAGCCGATGATGGACATCGCTAGAATTGGGCGCTCTTTACCCACAAGTTTAAGAACAACGTTTGCCATTTTAATCGCAGCGCCACTTTTTTCCAAGATGACACCAATGATGGTTCCAAGCACAATGACGATACCAATATACGCTAAAATGCCGCCAAAACCTGATGTGATGGTTTTTGCGATGTCGGCGTACTTCATACCGACACTAAACGCGATTCCATACGCCGCAATAAGAAGGGCAATAAAAGGGTGCAATTTCCATTTGCTGGTTGAAAGTACGATAAATCCTATCGCTACGAGTAAGATAACGATTAACATTCTGACTCCTTCGTGAGTTTTTTAACTTAAACTATATGCTTAAATTTAAACAGGTAATTATAGTCTAAAAGGAGTCATTTGAAGACGAAAAAACGTAAAGAATGAATCGTTTACGTTTTTTACATGTAAAGGTTTTAAGCGACGATAGCAGCTTTCTTAACTTCGAGTCTATCGTACATATCGAGGATATTGACATAATGTTGATGTAGGCTAACATCGATGAGGTACGCTTTACCATCTAAGATGTTTAAGGCATGTTCGACTTTTTCTTTGCCAAAGATGTCCCAAAGGGCACTTTCATACTCAGCCCATACAAGTTTTTGCTCTCTCAAAGAGAGGATTTCGCAGAGAAGTTTGCTCATAGGGTTTTGACTAAAAGAGAGTAGCATTTGTGCCTCTTCGTAATTTTCCAAAAGCAGATGTACTTGTGCTTTAAGGTCGATCATCTGAAAGTTTTGTTCGAAAATGACGCCGATGTATTTTTCCATATTGAGTGAGTCTTCCAGCGGCTCGATCGCTTCAAGCAAGGCTTCGTGGTCTTCTTCTTTGAAGTTGAGCACACTATGTCGTATGAATTTACCGCTGTTTCGGTTCTGATAGACCATATCTTCGATAGGGTAAACCTCGGAGATACTTGGAACGAGCATGTGGCATGAGTAAAAGTCTAAGTAGGTGTATTCACGCAGGTAAATCTCTTTGCCCATTGATTTGACGATGTCGCACAAAAAGGCGTACTCCACTTCACTTCCTTCGCCCTTATACTTCCATGGCGCATACTCAAAACTTTTGGTTGCGCTTAAAAAAGGAAAGCCTATTTTTCCGTTGGAGTCGATAAAGTGCGCTTCAAGGTTGAAGCTATCGCCCACGATGCTCATATCAAACGTTGGCATCTCAAACGCGTCAAGATTTTCAAGCCCTCGTCCTTGCATCAGTTCGCTCATGGTGCGCTCTAAACTGACCTCTAAAATCGGGTGTGCACCAAAGGAGACAAACAGCGTGCCATTGCGTGGATTGATCAGTGAGATGGCTGTAACAGGGAACTTTCCACCCAAAGAGGCATCAAGCACTTCAACGATAAAGCCTGCTTTTCTAAGCTCCAGCAAATCCGCCTGAAGTTTAGGAAACGTAGCGATGATGGACTCAGGGTATTTTGGAAGGGCGTAACCCTTTTGGATGATCTCAATTTTGGCATGACGCTCAAAGATCTCACTCAGCGCTTGCACTTTAGCTTCATCAGGCGTGTTTCCACTCGCAAGTCCGTTGCTGACATAAAGATTGCTCAAAATGTTGAGGGGAATGTAAACCTCTTCTTTCCCAAAAAAGCTCTGAAAGGGAAGCGCAACGATCTTGTCCAGATAGTCACTATTGAAGTCGACCAAGTCTTCGTGGCTCATTTCATGGGATGGATTATAGATTACATGTAAAGAGGGATTGAGGTACTCACCGCCAAATTCAAACACTTTTTGGTCAGGGTAATAGGCACGATTAGGAAGGTGAAAGTCGATAAAACAGTTATTGGTTTGAAGGCGTTCGATGTACTCGCCAAGCGCGCTCGCTTTAGAAGCAAGAGAAAGTGTGCCTTTGCCGTTAGAATAGATATGATTTGGCGCTTCGATAGAAGCTAAATTGACCGAGTAGCAGTGTGTAAGGGGATGCTTCTCGGTTGCAAATTTCATGCCACAACCAAGGTCTTTTAAAATCGTTTCCATTTTTAAAATAGAAGCTTCAAGGGGTGCATTTTTTGAGAGAATATTCATAATGTCATAATTCCTTTTGGGTGTAACGCGATATGGTAAAAATAGGTAGAAGTGAATAAATAGAGATGAGAGAAGTCTATTATAGCATTCTAGGTCTCTTTTAAAATTAAATGTTCGCAATGCCTCTCATACGAAGGGCAAAAGGCATCTGTTTTTTTTAATACACTGTGCGTGTTTTAGATGCCATAAGCTCTCATGAAAACATCAATAGCCCTTTTTGAAATAGCTTTTATCTCTGGTTCTGTTATCTGAGTTTTAACATTCATTAAAAAGGGCATCAGTGTTTCTGCTTCGAGCAGAGCCAAAAGATGTTGTGCCGCAACAAGAGGATCATTCATGTGCAGTTTATTTAATTGCATAGCCTCGTTTAAGCATACCGCAATCATTTCATAGCTTCTTCTGGCACCTTTTGTATAGGTTATTTTTCCTAGTTCAGTTTTGCCTGATTCTGTAATCGCCAATTTTCGCACTTCTTTTAAAGAGTCTGAGTAGATAAAATTGAGAAATTTCTCACCAAAAGTGTATAACGATTTGGAAATATCATCGGTATAAGGATCAAGTGCTTTATGTACCATCTGAAATTCAGCTTCAATGACTATTTGGAGTGTTTCCAAAAACAGCTCTTCTTTTGATTTAAAATAGTTGTAAAGGGTTGCTTTTGAGCCACCGAGTCTGTTTGAAATCTCAGACATAGATGTTTTATCAAAACCAAGCTCTATAAAAACTTGCGTTGCAACAGCAATAATGGCTTGTCTTTTTTCTTCAGTCTTTGTTTTCATGTTTTATTCTTTTATTTATTTAGCATATTTTAACCAAATTTCGTTACACTTTCATAAATGAACTGTACCGTACAGTTTTATTATGAAAAAAGGGGAAATAATGTTTCAATACTGGAAATATTACTCAATGGGATTTCTAATTGCAGTTGGTTTTAGTGGGTGCACCAATTTTTTATCCAATGAGGCGGCACTTAAACCAAAGCCGATTGATGCATATTTGACATCAAAAACATTTGAAACCACGCAGTCTCATTGGCCTAGCGAGTTTTGGTGGAGGTCTTATCAGGATGAACAGCTCAATACTTTGATAGAAAGAGGTTTGGAAAATTCACCTGATATTGCCATCGTCTCTGCGAGAATAAAACAAGCAAGTGCCTATACACAAGGATCTAAATCACAGTTACTTCCGCAGGTTGGCACCAATGCAAGTGTATCGAGTGAAAAGTTAAGCTACAACTATGTTACGCCACTATCCACGGTTCCTAAGAACTGGAACGATTATGGACAAGCAAGTCTGAGCATGAACTGGGAAATTGATTTTTGGGGTAAAAATAGAGCGGCATTAGCCGCTGCAACATCAGAATTTGAAGCAATACAAGCGGAAAAAAAACAAGCCGAACTTATATTAGCGAGTGCGATTGCAACCGCTTATTCACAACTGGCACAACTCTATGCACTTAGCGATACGGTTGATGCCTCTCTCAAAATTAAACAAAATATTTTGGACCGTGTGGACGAGAAATATACGAAAGGGTTAGAAAATAAATCAGTCGTGAGCGATGCAAAAGCTAGATACATGAACACGTTTGGTGAATGGCAGGTCATCAATGAACAGATTGCCTTAACCAAAAATCAAATAGCCGCATTGTTGGGGGAAGGACCCGATAAAGGGCTTGAAATCAATCGACCGCGTATTAATGTAGACAATAAGTATGAATTACCCACGGAGCTTGCACTCAATTTACTAGGGCGCCGTCCTGATATTGTCTCCGCAAAATTACAAGTTGAAGCGAAAGAATCAAAAATAAAACAGAAAAAAGCTGCGTTTTATCCCAATATCAATCTTTCTGCAATGATTGGCGTTCAATCCTTAGGGATAGAAAATCTTACACAATCCGGCTCAGATATTGGAAGTGTAGGCCCTGCTGTGTATTTGCCAATTTTTACAGGTGGTCGTTTAGAGGCTGATTTAGAGGGCGCTGAAGCGAGTTATGAAGCAGCCGTAGCAAATTACAACCGCACGGTGGTTCATGCGCTACAAGATGTAGCAGATGTTGGCGTAAGTCAAAAAAGCCTTTCATCGCAAATCAAAACAGCCCAAGAGGGTGTTGATGCCGCACAGACGTCGTATGATGTGGCTAACAATCGTTATAAACAAGGGGTTTCTAATTATATAGACGTTTTGTATGCAAGTGATAATTTGAATGCAACCCAAAAATATTTAGTAACGCTCAAAACAAAATCATTGATATTGGATATTGCCATGAAACGATCTCTTGGTGGTGGATATCTAATGGTCAATAACACTCATAACTAAATAAAGGAATCAAAATGTCAGAACACGTTATAAATGAGACTCCCCATGCAAAGCGTAAAAAGATTCTCGTTGGATTTAGTGTATTCATAGCAGTTGTTGTCGCAGGAATCACTGTTTATTGGTTTGGTTACGGCTCACGATTTGTCAGTACAGACAATGCGTATACTGCCGTTGAGATTGCACAAATTGCCCCTTCTACGGGGGGGTACAATTCGTGAAATTTTAGTCAATGATACCCAAAGTGTCAAAGTGGGTGATGTACTGGTGAAAATTGACCAAGTCGATGCAAAAATTATACTTGAACAAGCAGAAGCTGACTTAGATCGTACGATTCGTACGGTTAAAGGGTATATTGCAAATGATGGCAATTTGAATGCCCAAATTTCAGCAAGAGAAGCAGATGAAAAACGCATAACAGCTCAGATGAGTGCCGCAAAAGCAGATTTAGAAAGAGCAACGATTGATTTACAACGCAGAGAAGCATTGATTGCTTCAGGATCAGTTTCCGAAGATGAATTAACCCGTATGAAAAATGCGTATATAACCGCTAAATCCAACTTTGAAGCACTGCAAGCAAGTGAATTAGGGGTTAAAGCCAATTTAAAAGCGGCGCTCTATTCAAAAGAGATCAATACCGCGCTTATTAGCGGAACAACGGAATCAAACCATCCTGAAATCAATGCTGCTCGTGCACGACTCGAACAAGCAAAAATTGATTTTGAGCGTACCGTTCTTAGATCGCCCATTGATGGCATTGTATCCAAAAGACAGGTTCAATTAGGACAGCACGTTCAACAAGGTACGTACCTTTTATCGGTTGTTCCTGTTGACCAAATACATGTCGATGCCAATTTTAAAGAAGCGCAACTTCAAAAAGTCAGAGTCGGACAAGCCGTAACATTATATGCCGATCTTTATGGTAAGCAGACCGTTTATCATGGTATTGTAGAGGGATTCTCTGGTGGAACAGGAGCCGCATTTGCTGCAATTCCTGCTCAAAATGCAACCGGCAATTGGATTAAAGTTGTCCAAAGAGTTCCTGTGCGAATTAAAATGGATACAGATGAATTAAAAGCTAATCCTTTGAGGGTAGGATTATCGATGAATGTTGAAATCGATACCCGTACCCGTATAAACTAAGAATCGATGATGTCAACTCATAATGCGGAAATAAAGCCGTTAGAAGGCACTGCCTTAATGATTGCAGCATTTATGCTTTGTGCGGCAAATTTCGTTGCTGTACTCAATATGACCATTGCAAATGTTGCCGTACCAAATATTGCTGGAAATCTTGGTTCTACGATGAGTCAAGGCACATGGGTCATTACATCCTATGCCGTGGGAGAAGCGATAACGGTTCCTTTAACGGGATGGTTTGCAGCACGATTTGGGGCTGTGCGTGTTTTTGTTATTGCGATGATCATGTTTGGTGTTATGTCTGCTTTGTGTGGTATGTCTAATTCATTAGGCATGTTGGTGGTTGCCAGAGTTTTCCAAGGGTTTGCTGGTGGGCCTCTTATGCCATTATCTCAAACGTTGCTCATTAAGATTTTTCCAAAAGAGAAAGTCGGTGCCGCCATTGGAATGTGGTCTATGACAACATTAGTTGCACCCGTCGTAGGACCCATTTTAGGCGGCTATTTATGCGATGAATACAGTTGGAATTATGTTTTTTTGCTCAATGTTCCCATCGGACTTATTTGTGGTTTCTTTGCATGGAAATTGTTGAAACACTACACAGATGTTATCAGTAAAAATCCAATTGATCGTATTGGGCTTGTCTTACTCATTGTTTGGGTGGCAGCATTTCAAATTATGCTGGATGAGGGGAAAGATTTGGATTGGTTTGCTTCCAATAAAATTATTGCACTTGCTACCATTTCACTGATCTCTTTTTGTATCTTTATTATTTGGGAATGGTATGAAGAACATCCAATTGTAGATTTGAAAGTATTTAGGCATCGAGGGTTTTGGGTCAGTATTCTTACGATAAGTCTCGCGTTTGCAGCGTTTTTTGGGGTGAATGTATTAACACCCTTGTGGCTTCAAAATTTCATGGGTTATACTGCCACTGATGCAGGTATTGCGACCTGCTGGATAGGGGTATCTGCATTATTAATCGCACCGATTGTCGCAAATGTTGCGGAGAAAATGGATGCACGAAAATTGATATTTTTCGGAATTATCGTTATGGGGTTAGTGACACTATGGCGTAGCATCACAACAACAGAGATAGATTTTTGGTCGATTGCGCTACCGCTTGCCATGATGGGTGTTGGTATGCCTTTTTTCTTTATACCAACAACGGGGTTAGCGCTTGGGAGTGTTGAAGAACGTGAAATGGATTCGGCTGCTGGATTGATGAATTTTTTAAGAACACTATCAGGTGCATTTGCAACCTCTCTTGTTAATAGTTCGTGGAGTGATCTTATCACTATTAAGCATGCGCAATTAGTCGATATTTCAGATTCTGACAATAGCTTTCGAATGATGTTTGAGCAACAAAATACTCCTGTAGACGTAACCAATCAGATGATAGATTCTCTTATAACGAGTCAAGCCGTTATGCTAGCGACAAATGAAGTGATGCTGTATCTAGGGGTTGCTTTTATTTGCGCTGCATTTGCCATATGGCTTGCACCTAAACCTACACGATTTGTCGAAGCGGGCAAGGGTGGACATTAATAGACTTCTTGCAAAGCTCATTTTGCAAGAAAAAAAAGTACCAAAGGTGTGTGGGCTTTCTGCCAAAGAAAACGCAGTGTTAACGTAGTCTTTAGAGCTTTGCTTTAAAGACATGTAAAGAGCTCTAATAAAGAAAGGAGTTACAATGTATAAAAAAATATTGGTACCAGTAGATGGGTCTGATTTATCAAAACAGGCTATCCAAAAAGCGGTTGCACTTGCAAAAGCGTTACATTCAGAATTGTACTTTTTACATGTAAAGCATATGGAAAATTTATTTTATCATGGTATGGTAGGTGTTATTTTTGATCCAAATGCTAAAAAAATATATGAAGAAAAGATAGATGACCTTTGCCGCTCTTTTTTGGAGGAAGCAACAACGCTAGCACAATCTCATCACGTGAAATCCAAGCAATTGCTTGTTGAAAATAGCGAACCCTATCAAGCCATTATAGAGTATGCAACGTTAGAAAAATGTGATTTAATTTTTATGGCTTCACACGGGTATAACGAAATTGAAGGTTTGTTGCTAGGAAGTCAAACCAATAAAGTTTTGGTTCATTCTCTTATCCCTGTCTTGGTAAGTAAATAAGTATGTGATTCTTTGTTACATAAAAATAGTTATGGTGTGTTTCGATGTAGGCTATGTAACAACTTGAGTAACATAAGAAGAAAATTTTAGATAGATTTTTAAAGGGGTATTTTCTTGACATCCCCATATTAGGGGATATTTGAATTGTACTAGACAGTTTAAATTTCTCGAATGGTGGAGCTGTGGGGGATTGAACCCCAGTCCAAAAATAGCCACCTATGACGTCTACATGCTTAGATATTGTTGATAGTGTTTAATTTTGCTTCGTACAACAATCAGAAAACTACGCAAAACGAGCCTTTAACTTCGCTGCATGTAAAGGCGTTCATGCAGTATATCTATCATAGCTATGATACTTCCCAATCCTCCTTAGATAGCATTAAAGGGAGAAGCAGTCCTTATGTATTAAACTTATGCAGCTAGTGCGTAAGCAGGACGATAGTTACTGTTGTTAGCAGTTATTGATTGAAGGTTGTGTAACGCAAGTCCTTCACTTCCGACATGCAGCCATAAGCTAAAACTACTCCTGTCGAAGCCATGTCAGCCCCATTCGAGAAACGGATTTTACCATAATAAAGAGGAAACTTTGCTATAATCCGCAAAAATATAGAAGGATTTTGTTTTGAAAAGATTTTTATCGTATCTTTGTGTAGCACTTTTGGTCTTATTGATGCAAGGATGCGCTTCTCGTACACCTCCCGCTTCAACGGTTACAACCTTTGCCAATGAAAAGCCAGATATTACCAACCCGAAACTTTCTAAGCTAGTTGGTAAAAACTATATCAAGGGAATTGTTCGCTCTTTGAAACAAGAGGCAAATTCGCAATTATGGAATTATGAGATTGATGGTATTGATACAACCAATGGAAAATTACCTTATGTGAACTTCAACCACAAAACAGTTCTTGCAAACGAGGGGGATCTCGTTTATGCTTCGTTTGATGGTATGCGTTTAACGGAGATGTTTGTGATCAAAGAGGGCTTTTACAAAGGTGGAAAACGTAATACCTACACACCGCCTGTTAAGAAAAAAAGCACCAGTACCAGTAAAAGTAAAAGCAGCGATGATGGTGGTGCAGGAAAACGTGACAAAGCGCACCAAGTGATAGGCGTTCCAAAAGAAGAGACCATTAAATTCTAAAGGTTTACTTTTGTTAACCGATCGTTTACTTTGAGTTCCTATACTTCTCTTAGCGAATTTCATATTTTCTTCTGAAAGTGAAGACTCAAAGGGGCGATCCGCCAAGCGTCTCTTTGAAACCTTTCTCCAACTCTATCGTAAAAATAGCTCCCCCATTTTCATTTCGTACTTCAAGTTTTCCTCTCATACTCTTTTCAATGATCAGTTTCGCCATATAAAGCCCAATGCCTGTACCCTCGTTTTGCTCTTTGGTGCTCACATAAGGCTCAAAGATTTTCTCAATAGGCGCTATCTTGATGCCTCCACCATTATCTTCAATGCTAAGACGTACCATTTGTTCGTCACTTTCAAGACTAATGGTAATTTTACCACCTTGTCTTCCTGAAGTGATGATGGCATCTTTGGCGTTAGACAGAAGATTGAGAACAACTTGTTCGTACTCACTTTTGTAGCCTATGATAAATTCATCGTGTAAGATATTGACCTCTATTTCGATCTCTTGATTGGTAATTGACATAGCAATGATGCGCAAAACGTCGTCGATAGACGTTTGAATGCTAAACATTTTTTTGTCTTTGTTGGGCATAAAGAAATTACGAAAATCATCGATGGTGTGGGACATATACTCGACAATGTTTTCTGCTTCAACGCATTTAATCTCCATTGCTGTTTTATCGAGCTTGTCCATATTGTATTTTAGTTTGAGCGTCATTAAAAGGGCTGAGAGCTGTGAGAGCGGTTGTCGCCATTGGTGTGCGATGTTGCTGATCATCTCTCCAAGGGCGATAAATTTGGATTTTTGGATGAGTAGTTGCTCTTGTTCGCGGTTTTTCTTGATCTCTTCTGTTACACGACTCTCTAGTGTTTTGTTGAGGTTTTCAAGCTCAAGTGTTTTTTGCTGAACCTGTTTATGGTAAGTGTTTAAAAAGCGTTCGATCCGTTTGCCTAGCATGACGGCAAAGGTATTGGCAATGAGTGCAAAAAGAAGAAAGATGATGATCGCTGATGTGATTTCAAGCTCCATCTTTTTTTTAAAGGCTGCTTTAGCGATGTCGATCTCTTTGTCAATATCATCGGTGTAAGCACCTGCGGCAATGATGATATTCCACTCTTTGTAGAGCTTAAAGTAAGACACTTTGGGGCGAATGATGTTGCTATCAGGTTTTTTGTAGATGTATTCGACAAAGGAGTAGCCTTTTTCGTGAATATCTTGCAAAAATATTTTACGAAATGCCTTACCATTTTCATCGGTATACGCATCGGAGATGTATTCACCTTCTAAATCAGGACGATTGGGATTGATGAGCATTTTGGCAAACTTGTCTCCACCGCTCATATGCTCCACCTGATACACAAAAATATAGTTGTGCTCTTGCCCACCGTAGCGAATATGGCGTATCCAGTCATACACCTCATGATGTAAAGCCTCTAAGGCACTTGGCTCCGTAAAGTTTGTTCGGCTCTTTTTAAATTCGATAAATTCAATAATGGCATCCACTTCACGTTTTAGAACATTACGTTTATTTTCAACGAACGTTTTTTTAGTATCTTCGATCTGTGCTTGTAAAATTTCATACTGCTTGCTAATGAAAAAGTACCCATTAAAAAGCATGAGTGAGCTGATAATAAAGATGGTACTAACGATAATGATCGTAGAGATATTGCTCTCTTTAATAATCTTCACAAAAAACTCCCACTGTGACTGCTATAATAATGAAAATAAAAAAGAATCATAGTCATTCTTTTGAGAAATGTAAAGGGTTGGAAATGGATGAAAAGATGTTAAAAAAGCTTGCGCCGTATAGAGTTTTGTACGCTGAGGATGAAGCAGGAGTTCGTAAAAATGTCTATGAACTGCTCAGCCTTCTCTTCAAAGAGGTTTATCTTGCAACGGATGGCGATGAAGCGTACACACTTTTTGTACAGCACAAACCAGACCTCATTATTACCGACATCAAGATGCCGCATTTAAGCGGTATCGATTTGGCAAAAAAGATTCGCCAGAACGATCAAAAAGCACATATCATTTTCATCACCGCATACACTGAGGTGGATTTCATGCTTGAAGCGATTGAACTCTCCTTGCTTCGCTACATCGTTAAACCCATCACGGAGCCTAAACTGTTTGATGCACTGGAAAAATTTTTGCAAGCGAAAGAAAAAGCACATCTTCAAGAATTAGCTCCAAGTTGGTATTATGATTCACTGCAAAAAATCATTACACATGAGAGTGACATTTATGAGCTTACCAAGAAAGAGGCAAAGTTCATTGAACTTCTGTTACAAAAAGATTCGATCATCTCTTATGAAGAGATTGAGCAGAAACTATGGGAGAGTGAATACATGAGTCTTAACGCACTTCGTTTGATGATTAAGAACTTAAGAAAGAAGCTACCAGAGGGAACTTTAAAAAATATTCAAGGAATTGGTTACAAATTGTAACACAAAAAATCAAGAAAAGTTTAATTTTACCCATTTTAGTTACAAAAAGAAACCATTGGAGCGTTATTCGTAATACTTTGAAGCTTTACATGTAAAGATACATAACTTTGACATAATTTTCACCTATAATCGACAGTGAAAATACTATGAATAAGGAGTCAACATGACTAAGTTTCTTAACGTAATGGCGCTAGCAACGCTTCTTGTTTCCTCTGCGATTGCTGCAGAATATACCATCAAAGTGACACACGTCGTGAGTCCAAATACTCCAAAAGGTATGGGTGCTGATTTCTTTGCAAAAAGAGTCGGTGAGCTCACCAATGGCAAAGTTGAAGTCGTTGTTTTCCCTAACTCACAGTTATACGGTGATGGCGAAGAGATGAAAGCCCTCAAACTTGGGAATGCTCACATCGCAATGCCAAGCTTCTCAAAATTTACCAGCATTGTTCCAGAGATGCAACTTTTCGATCTTCCCTTCATCTTTAGAGACAAAGATCATCTTTATAAAGTGTTAGATGGCGAAGTAGGGCAAGTTCTGAAAGATAAAGTCACCGCAAAAGGTTTCGTTGCGCTTGATTATTGGGATGCAGGCTTTAAACACCTCTCTTCCAATAAAAAAGCAATTTTGACCCCACAAGATGCGGAAGGTCAGAAGTTTCGTATTATGAGCTCACACGTTTTGGAAGCTCAATTCAAAGCGATTGGCGCAAATCCACAAGTCTTGCCATTTTCAGAGGTTTACTCAGCATTGCAACAAGGTGTTGTCGATGGTGCTGAAAATCCACTTTCAAACTTCTATACCAAAAAGTTTAACGAAGTTCAAACAGACTTAACCCTCTCTGACCATGGTTATCTTGGTTACTTGGTCATTATGAGTGAGAGTTTTTGGAAAAAATTCCCAGCGGATTTAAAACCAATGGTCCTTCAAGCGATGAAAGAAGCCACAGTATATGAGCGAAAACTAGCGGCACAAGATGACGAAGAGATGCTTGCAAAATTAAAAGAGTATGCAAAAACATCAGGCAATCTTAAAATTCATACGCTAAATGCAGAGCAAAAAGCGGTATGGCAAAAAGCGATGGAAGCGATCTATCCACAGTTTTACACTGTCATCGGCGAAGATCTCATCAAAAAAGTTCAAGCGGTTAAATAGCCCAAGAAAAGGCATCTTGTTACAAACGCAAGATGCCTTTTTTTGTATCTGCGCCTTTATGGCTTAAAAGACTTTATGTAAAAAGTTTTGATAAAAAGAGAAGAGATGAAAAAATATTTTACAATCCTCGATTTAGGGGTTATGGCAATCAATAAAAATATTGCAGTTTTTGGCATTGCCTTGGGTGTTATTCTTGCCTTTACAAACGTGGTACTGCGCTATTTTTTTGAGATGAGTCTTACGTGGGCAGGAGAGCTTACCAACTATCTTTTTATGTGGTCAGCGCTTTTTGGAGCCGCGTATGGTTTCAAAAAAGGAGTTCACATCTCTGTGACGATGCTTTTGGAGAAATTACCACCCATGATGGCAAAAATCATTCTGATGGGGGCACATCTGTTTAGTTGTCTCTATCTTGCATTGATGTCCTATTTTGGGTACGAATTGGTTTTGATGTTGATTGATTTTGGTGAGATGAGCATTGATCTTCGCATTCCGATGTGGATTCCGCACCTTGTTTTGCCTTTTGCTTTTATCGGCGCGGCATTTCGTGCAGGAGAGAAAATTTTTGAAGTGGCTGCAACGGACGCAAGTAAAGTGGTCGTGAACAGCGAACTTGAAACACTGCATGATTCATTAGAAATTAGAGGAGTTAAAGATGTTAATGCTTAGTATATTTGGATTACTCTTCCTCTTGATGTTCCTAGGCGTGCCCGTTTCGGTCTCTTTGGGTGCGAGTACGCTCATTACCGCCTATTTTTTCACCGATATGGATTTGCTGGGCATCACTTCCCATGTATTTGATGGACTCAATAAGTATTCGCTGATGGCAATTCCGATGTTTATTCTAGCAGGCTCTTTCCTCTCCAAAGGTGGAGCAGCGCATCGTATCATTGAGTTTGCAAAGTCGATTGTTGGGCATCTGCCCGGTGGTCTTCCTATCGCAGCTATTTTTGCTTCGATGATCTTTGCAGCCGTCAGCGGTAGTTCCCCTGCTACGGTTGCGGCGATTGGCTCTGTTATGTTTAGCGCGATCAAAGAGGCAGGCTATCCAAGAGGGTATGCCATCGGTACGATTGCAACATCAGGAAGTTTGGGTATTTTGATTCCTCCTTCCATTGTTTTCATCGTTTACGGTGTTACCGCCGATCTTTCTATTGGTAAACTTTTTATGGCGGGTGTGATACCTGGTATTATGATAGGTTTTATGCTGATGCTACTAACGTATGTTGGTGCTGTACGCCTTGGCTTTAAGCGTCAAGAACCCGCTCCTTTTAAAGAGCGTTTGAAAAAATTTAAAGAGGCTTTTTGGGCGTTGATGCTTATTGTCCTCGTCATTGGTGGAATTTACGGTGGTATTTTTACGCCAACAGAAGCGGGAGCAGCGAGCGCAGTGTACGCATTTTTTGTTTCAGTGTTTGTCTATAAAGATCTAAAACTCAAAGATGTCTATCCTATTATATTAGAATCAGCACTTACCAGTGCGATGATCTTCTTTGTCATCGCCAATGCGATGATCTTTGCGCATTTCTTAACTGACGAGACGATTCCTCAGCAAATCACAAAAATGATTATGGAAGCGAATGTTGGACCGATCATGTTCTTGGTTATTGTCAATATCTTGTTGCTCTTAATGGGACAATTTATGGAGCCAAGTTCTATCGTTATGATTACCGTGCCATTGTTGTTACCATTGATTCTTGCCCTTGGCATTGATCCGATCCATTTTGGTGTTGTTTTGGTTGTGAACATGGAAATCGGCATGATAACCCCACCCGTGGGACTCAACCTTTTCGTAGCGGCAGGTATGACGGGACTAAGCCTCAAAGAGGTTGTTGTAGCCTCTCTTCCTTGGGTCGCCGTTTTATTTGTAGGACTTCTATTAGTAACCTACATTCCTATGATCTCTTTGTGGTTACCACAGCTGATGTACGGCATCTAAGCTTTACATGTAAAGCATTCCGAAGGCAGGTTTCTGCTTTCGGAACCTGCTTCCTTACTTGTGATATAATTCCTTCATAACATTATGAGACAAAGGCTTTTAATCATGACAAAAGCATATATTTTAAATTTTTTAGTTTCCCATAAAGAAGAGTTAGCGCATAAATACGGCGTCACAAAAATCGGTTTATTTGGTAGTTATGCAAGAGATGAACAACGAGAAGACAGTGATATAGATATTGCTGTAGAAATAGAAAGTAATAATAAATTTAGAAGTTTTTTTAATTTGAAGTATTTCTTAGAGGATAATTTTCATAAAAAAATTGATTTAGGCATTGAAAGTACCTTAAAACCAATTGCTAAAAAATATATTGAAAAAGAGATTTTATATGCCTAAAAGAGATATTGAGCTTTATTTGCAAGATATTGAAGAATCAGCAAATGCCATTCAAGTCTATATTGCAGATATTGATTTTGAAACTTTTTGTAACGATAGAAAAACCTACAGTGCCACGATAAGGGAATATACCATTATTGGAGAAGCTATTTCTCAAGTGATTGGTATGTTAGAAGAAAAAATACCTGATTATCCGTGGAGAATGGTAAAAGATTTTAGAAATTTTATTGTTCATGAATATTTTGGAGTTGATGCCAAGATCGTTTGGGATTTAACCAAACTTGAACTAGGTACACTACTTCATTGTGTTCAAACGCTCCAAAAATAGACCTTTCTAAACTTTTCCCCAATATGCAAGCGCATAAAAGTTAAAAGTTTAGCCCTGACCCCATTTTACTTCTGACCCCATTTTGCTTTATAACAATTTGATTACGAAATGCCACATTGTGTGACATTTCTTTAAGAATTTATTGTAATTTTTTATTTTTTGTGATAGACTTATTTCGCCTTTAAAAAATTCAAGGAGATAATATGAAATTAGCTAAACTTAGCTTGGCGGCTATCGTAGTTGCAGGTCTTGCATCTAGTTCTTTTGCAGCAAGTGAAACTCTTGCAGACGCATTTAAAAACGGTAAAGTAAACGGTGAATTAAGAGCATGGTATTTTGACAGAGATACTGGTACAACATCCGAAGACCTTTTTAGTACAGGTGTTATGCTTGGTTACGTAACTGATTCATTCTACGGGTTGAGTTTGGGACTAACAATGCAATCAAACTATGCACCAGATGCAGATACATCAGCAAAACAAATGTATGATGGTGACATGTATGGTTCAGGTGCAGTGCTTTCTGAAGCGTATGTTGCATACACAATTGGCAAAACAACTGCAAAAGTAGGTCGCCAATTTATTTCTACTCCTCTTGTAAATGGTTCTGGTTCACGTATGGTTAAAGAGTCATTTGAAGGTGCATTACTCCTTAACACAGACTTACCACAAACAACATTGGCAGCAGGGTATGTTTCTAAATTCCAAGGAAGAACATCTCAAGTAACTGGTGATGGATACCCAACTGCTGTTAATGGTGAAAGCGATATTCCTGACTTCTCAAAAAATGCTGTATTCTATGGCGCAGGCAACTTCACATTTGATGGCGCTTACACTATCTTGGCTATTAATAAATCCATTACAAACTTAACCATTACAGGTCAATACGTATTAATTAATGATGTAGCTGGAGCAACAGTTGGCGATACTGATGTTTGGGTTGGTGGATTGGGTTATATTGTACCTATGAGCAACTTTAAAATCGGTTTAGATGGTGGGTATCAAGCATCTAAAACTGATAAATACAATGCTGCTAATAATGCAGACATTGGTTTTGACGGTGGTATGTATGGACTTCAAGCGTCAATCATTGATCTTGCTGGCTTTGGTCTAAAAACAGCTTATACATCAGTATCAAGTGACGACAATGTTATTCTTGGTATGGGTAATGGTGCTGGTGGTGCTGTTGCATTTACTGCTCCACTTATCGCTGGTGCAAGTAGAGTATCAACAGCTGATACGGATGCGTTTAAAATCGAAGCATCTTATGATTTTACAAACGTGGGCGTTGCTGGTTTAAAATTAATGGCTAACTATATCTCAATTTCTGCTGATGGTACTGTTACTGGTTCTACTGGTTCTAAAGTAATTAGACCAACAGATTGGACATATTGGGCAGGTCAAGTTGCTTATGCTATCCCAGCAGTTAAAGGCTTGACAGTATCTCTTGAATACGAAGATGCTAAACAAGAGCCAGATGGACAAGCGACAGTTGATAGTGATGAACTTAGATTCAGAGCTAACTACAAATTCTAATTTTTACGATTCTTAAATCTTAAGGAGTGGCCTTTGCCACTCCTTTTTTTTATCCTCCCTTCTCGGGGTCGGAGCTAAACTTTTAACTTTCCAATATACGCATTTAATACCAAATTAAGTCTTTATTTAATACTATGGTACCATCTTGAAAGAGGAGGAAACAGTGTATTTAAGTCAAGACATTAAGCCAATCAGCTATCTCAAATCAAATACAGCACATGTTGTCAATAGTGTTACGGAAACACGAAGAGCCATCTATATAACACAAAATGGTGAGGCGAAAGTTGTCGTTCAAGACATCAAATCATTTGAAAATACTCAAAATATGCTGACACTTCTTAAGTTAATTGTGCAAAGTGAAAATGAGATGAATGACACTAAAATAATTGAACAAGAAGGTATGTTTCTTTCCCTTGAAGCGAAACTTTTTCATGAAACTATATGAGGTTTATTGGACACATAGTGCACAAGGAGATTTAGAACATAGTGTTGAGTATATAAAGCTGGATAGTTTAGATCTTGCTAAAAAGGTCTTTTTTGAAATCAAAGAGTCTTGCGATGCGTTGTACCATTTTCCAGAACGAAAAAGAGTTGTGCCAGAACTGAGCTATATTGGCATCACCCATTATCGAGAAGTTATCCATAAACGATGGCGAATCATTTTTAAAATAGAACGAAATGCTGTCTTCGTTTTATTGGTAGCAGATAGCAGTCGAAATTTTGAAGATCTCCTTTTGCAACGCCTCCTTAAATAGTTCAAATAAATTTCCATATCCTCCCTTTTCAAGGTCAGGGTTAAACTTTTAACTTTTTACAACAAAATATATAATCTCTTTGTTCAACTTTATATTTTGATATAATGACACAATGAAATATAAATTAACTGGGCATGCTATAGATGTCATGACTTCAGAGGTATCACGATAGAGTGGATTGAACGGGCAGTTGAGTCTCCATCTTTTCACACCAGCATTTCTGATTTTGAAGAACATTTTTTTAAAACTATTGAAGAAGTTTCAAATTGGTGCTTAAAAGTAGTGGTTAATCCAACAAGTATGAAGATAGTCACTGCCTATTTTGATAGAAACATGAGAAAAAAAGGATGCAAAGATGAAAATTAAATACGATAAAGAGATAGATGCCATTTATGTCATACTATCATCTGACGTGATAGTTGAGAGTGAAGAAAAATTGAAAGATATCATCGTTGATTACAATGACAAAGATGAAGTTGTTGCGATAGAAGTATTGAATGTCAAAGAAACTACACACGAAATTGATTTGCCATTTATTCTAAAAACTGCATAACCGAAAAATTATCAAGCAAATAAAATCTTTAGGAGGAATGAAATGAGTACTTTAATCTTACTTATGGGAGTATCTTTTTTTAGTGTTTTGGGTTATATTGTTTATACTTCTCTTAATTTAGAACTCTAAAAAGATTATCGCTTATCAATAAGGAGTTATACTTTTAACTCTTCAACCTAATAAATTTGCCCCTCAAAGTATGGTATACTATGGTAATTATTTTAAGGAAAATACCATGACTAAAAAAATAACCATTACTTTGGAAGAGACTCTTATTGATGAATTAGGTCTTATTGCACTCGAAAGTGGAAAGAAAAAAGCTCAGGTCATTCGTGAAGCCTTACAAGATTATTTTGATGTACAAGCTGTTAGTAAAACAGTACAAGAGTACAAAATGGGTATGCTCAAAACCATCTCTCACAAAGATATAAAGGCTGAACTTGGCTTATGATATTATTTATGACCCAAAAGTTCTCAAACAACTCAAAAAATTAGACAAAGAGATAGCTTCTTTGATACTTGAGGGTATAGAATCTTTCGCAAAGAGTCCTGTGCTTACCAAAATTAAAAAACTTAAAACACCGTTTGATGGGGCATATAGACTTCGCATTGGTGATTATAGAGTTATTTTTTATCATGAAGAAAATCTAATGCTTATTTCTAAAGTTGCGCACCGAAAAGATGTTTATCTGTAAATTATAGCATTAAACGTTTACATGTAAACGTTTAAAGTTCAGTCCTCCCCGATAAATTCACATCGTCTTGACAAATAAACTATCTTGTATTAAAATGCCAATATATTGTCAAAAGGAGCTTTAGATGCAAGCCATTTTTTATTCACAGGCTAGAAATAACCTAAGAAGTATTATAAGCAAAGCATGCACGGATTTTGATCAGTTCATCATTACAACAAAAGATAATCAGTCTGTTGTGCTCATGTCCTACGATGAATACAGTGCCATCAAAGAAACAATGTACCTACTTTCTTCAAAAACTAATAGAGATAGGCTCTTAGATGCTGTTGAAGAGATTGAAGGTATGAAATTTACATGTAAAGAAATTGCATGATCATTGGCTTTGCCGCGAAAGGATGGGAAGATTATCTTTATTGGCAAGAAAATGATAAAAAAATTGTAAAACGCATCAATCTACTTTTAGAAGATATTAAACGAAATCCACATGATAGCAATGGTATTGGAAAACCAGAACGACTAAAAGGTGACTTGGAAAAATACTTTTCAAGGCGTATTACTGCAGAGCATCGATTGGTTTATAAATTTTTGGATGATTTAATTATTGTGGCACAATGCAGATTTCATTATTAAATTTTTTTTAAACCTCTTTAATTTCTAAAAAGCTTACTATTTCATCACACATTTATTTGACTTTATTACTTTTTTTTGTATACTTCTGATTGTAACCGAATGGTAACCAAAATTTAAGGAGAAAATATGAAATTAGCTAAACTTAGCTTGGCGGCTATCGTTGTTGCTGGACTTGCATCTAGCTCATTCGCAGCAGACACACTTGCTGACGCTTTTAAAAATGGTACAGTAAATGGTGAGCTTAAAGCTTATTATTTTACAAGAGATAATGGTAATGATGATTCAGATATCTTTACAACAGGTGTTATGCTTGGCTATAAAACAGCATCATTCTATGGCTTTACTCTTGGATTAACGGCTCAAGGTAGTTCATCTCCTTTTGCTGATGATGATGCAAAAGGTGAGAATGGCAATACTGCAAGTTTTGTAAGTGATATGTATGGTTCAGGTGCTGTACTATCAGAGGCCTATATCGCATATAACATCGGTAAAACAACAGCAATGGTCGGACGTATGTTCTTAGATACTCCCCTTGTAAGTGGTAGCGGATCACGTGTCATTAAAGAAGCGTTTGAAGGCGCTGCAATTATCAATACTGACCTTCCAAACACAACTTTAATTGCTGGTTATGTTCAAAAATTCCAATCAAGAACAAATCGTGATGGAGATGTTGGTGAATTTACTAAAACATTCTCAACAAACTCTTCAGTTAATGCAGAACTTGATAATGGTGGATATACATTTGCCGTTATCAATAAATCAATCACTGGTTTAACCTTAACAGGTGCATATGCGTATGCTGATGTATATGCAGCAGCAGGTGCAGTTGATGGTGGTGTTAATATTGGTTATATTGAAGCACTCTATGAAGGAAAAGTTGGCGAAATTGGCTATACCCTAGGTGCACAAGACTATTATAATAGTTTTGAGGATTCTACAACAGCTGATGATAGCATTAATTTATATGCATTTAAAGCTGGTTTAAGCTTTAAAGGTATCAACGGTACTGTAGCATACTCTCAAGTAAGTGATGATGCCGTAGCAGGTGATGCCCTTATTTCTGGATTAGGTAATGGCGCTGATCTTCTTTATACTGACCCTATCATTGCAATGAACGGTTACAACAGAGATACAAAATCATACCTTATTGATTTAAATTATGATATAACTGAAGCAGCAAACATTGGTGTACGTTATGTACTTGCTGATGGATATTTAGGTGCAACATCAAATCCAAAGACTGTTACATCAGATAAATACGAAGCTTCTTCTTCAGCTGTGTATGGTTCTTATAAATTTGCAGGTGCTCTTAAAGGATTTAGCCTTGGTGCTCAATATGAGAAACAAGATAAAGATGTTGATGGCGACGATCTTTGGGTTAAAGCTAACTACAAATTCTAATTCTCGCTTTTTAATCGCTCCGTCTTGTTATGAGGCGGAGTTACTCTCTCTTCCCTATAACGTGTTCTTCGCTATAAATTACGAATCATACTCCAATAGACTTCTTGCACAGCACCGAATGTGTTATAATGTAAGTAATCAATTTATAGGAGGCAGATATGAGTCGTGAAGATATTTTATCTTTTTTACAATCACATAAAGATGAATTCTATCAAAAGTATTCTGTCACAAAAATTGGCTTATTTGGTAGTTATGCAAAAGGTACAGCAAGCAGTGAGAGTGACGTGGATGTCATTGTTCAGCTTGATAAACCAAACCTTTTAACGCTCTCAGCGATTCGCCAAGAATTGCAAGAAACTTTTAAAATACCTGTCGATGTCATTCGTCTCAGAGAGACAATGAATCCTTTTCTCAAACAGCAAATTACACAAGAAGCCATTTATGTCTGATGCTTTAGTATTAGAGACACTAAAACAAATCGCAAGTGCAGCAGAAAGAATCTTATTGAAAAGTGATCTTCAAGCTTCTTAACAGCCCCGACTTTTCTTACCAATTTTTTGTCTTCTTGATCACTACTTTACTCTAACTTATAAAAGCTTATTTTTTTATTGTTTTTGTTATAATGATTTCTATAAGGTTTCAACTCTTATGATCTGGAGTATAAACATGCCACCTATTGATAAACTTAAAGAAGAACTTGCTGTTTTAAGAGAAGAATATAAAAATCTTTTTATTTTCTTTTTAGCTACAATTACGGGAACGGTAACAACTTTTTATCAAGCATTGACACATCAAGTAGAGTTTTATATTATTATTTTGTCTGCACTTGGGTTTGGCGTTTCGACTTTTGTATTGCTTCTTTTGAAAAAAGTCAGAGAGAAAATTGATAAAAATATTGATGAACTAGGGAGTTTAAAATGATGATACTAACGACAATCATAGGTGGCATCTTAATTGCAGGGCTTTTAATGTATGCGGCGAAAATAATGGTTAGTGTTAAATAAATAGCGACAAAGATATAGCTTTACATGTAAACATTAAACAGTGATCTTCAAGCATCCTAAAAGCTCTCATTGTTTTCGTAACAACCTTAATCTTTTTTGAAAAGCACTTCCCTTATCTGCACATTTTTTATACAGCAACACTCCAACTTTACATTCAACCTTAAGTAACTTTCTTGTAATATATTTTCACAACTATACTAAGGAGTTTTCATGAAGAAACTAGCTCTGCTTGCTACCTCTGTTGCGCTTTTAGCATCGTCTTCTTTTGCAAAAGAGATCAGCGTAGGTGTTACGATGTCTATGAGTGGACCGCTTGCGGCATACGGACAAACTGCATATGAAGGTATTGAGTTTGCAAATGCTTTGCAGCCAAAACTTAAAAATGGAGACACCATTAAATTGGTACTCATCGATACCAAAGGTGATAAAGTAGAATCTGCGAATGCAGCGACACGACTTATCAGTTCTGACAAAGTTGTGGGAATCATTGGTGAGCTTACCAGCACCAATACCGCTCAAGTCATGGCAATTGCTGAGAAAAAACAGATCCCTGTTATCTCTCCTGTTGCGACTAATGATAAACTTACTGAACAAAAAGAGTTTGCAAACCGTGTTTGTTTTACGGACTCTTTCCAAGGTGCGGTTGTTGCGAACTATGCAACTAAAGATCTTAAACTTAAAACGGCGGTTGTTGTCGTCGATCAAGCGCAAGTTTACTCTCTTGGTCTTGCAAAAGCTTTTGTGGATGCGTTTACAAAAGCTGGTGGTAAAGTAGTAAAAGAGATCAAAGTAAGCTCAGGCGATAAAGACTTTAAAGCGGTTGTTTCTCAAATTAAAGCTGCAAATCCTGACATGCTCTTCTTGCCAATGTATCACCCTGAAGTTTCTATGATCGCGCGTCAAGCAAAACAAATTGGGCTTGTTAAACCAATGTTCTCAGGCGATGGTGTTGCCAATCAAACCTTTATCGATTTAGGTGGCGACGCGGTTGAGGGTTACATGTTTACAGACTTCTTTGACTATGCTGCACCTCCGACACAACGTTCAAAAGATTTTATTGCGGCATATGCTCAAAAAACTGGCAAACAAGAGGTTAACTCTTTTGTGGCGCTTGGTGCAGATGCGTATAACGTTATGCTTGATGCAATGAATCGTTGTGCCAATCCAGAAGACAGCATTTGTATCAACAAAGAGATCAAAGCTACGGCTAACTTTGAAGGCGTATCGGGTGTTATCAACATGGATAAAACCGGTAACTCTACACGTTCAGCGGTTATCAAAGTCGTTCAAAATGGCAAAGCAGTTTACAAAGCAACTGTCAATCCATAAATTCTTTTCTCTCTTTACATGTAAAGGTGTAAAGAGAGATTTTAGAGCAATTTCCACTTGCAAAAGTGGGCATTGCTCTAAAATATTTTAGGAGATCTATTTGGATTTAACAATGTTTATGCAACAAATGATCAATGGCTTTAGCCTTGGTAGTATGTATGCGCTGATTGCCATTGGTTATACGATGGTATATGGAGTATTAAGACTCATTAACTTCGCGCATGGCGATATTATGATGGTGGGTGGATTTTTAGGTTATTTTGGTATTGCTGTACTGGGGCTTCCTTTTGGAGCAGCTGTTATTTTGGCTATTGTTGGCTCAGCGCTTTTGGGTATGGCGAGCGATCGCATTGCGTATCGACCGTTACGAAGTGCTCCTAAAATTTCACTTTTAATTACCGCTATTGGTGTCAGCTTTTTCCTTGAAAATGCGTTTAACGTCTTTTTTGGTGGCGTTCCTAGAGCGTTCCCTGTGCCTGCTTATTTGGAAGAAGTGGTTAACTTTATGGGCTTAATGATGCCTGTTTCAGCGATTATCGTGCCAATTATCACCGCATTTTTACTGGCAGTTATTTTATGGGTTTTGTTTAAAACAAAATATGGAATGGCAATTCGTGCCCTTGCTTTTGATGTTGGAACGGTCAATCTGATGGGCATTGATGCCAATCGTATCATCACCCTTGTTTTTGGTATAGGATCAGCGCTTGCCGCCGTCGGCGGTATCTTTTGGGCGGTGAATTACCCTTCCGTTGAGCCGATGATGGGTGTGCTTGTAGGACTCAAAGCGTTCGCCGCTGCGGTTGTTGGAGGTATTGGTAGTGTTGGAGGTGCCGTACTTGGAGGTTTAATTATCGGTTTTACGGAAGTCGTTGTGATTGCTTTCTTCCCTGAACTGGGTGGTTATAAAGATGCCTTTGCGTTTATTTTCCTGATCTTAATCCTTCTCTTTAAGCCTACAGGTATTTTGGGCATTGATTTTGAAAAAAGTAGGTTTTAAGATGAATACACTTATGCTAAAAAAAGAACAGTGGCTTAAAATTTCATTTGTTGCCATTACCGTGTGGTTTATCTGGTTTTCAAATTCTCATTTTGATGAATACACGATTCGAATTTTAAATAACATCGCTATTTTTATTATCTTGGCGGTAAGTTACAATCTGATCAATGGTGTTACCGGTCAGTTTTCCTTGGAGCCCAATGGTTTTGTTGCCATCGGTGCGTATGTCGCAGCCCTTTTGTTAACAAGTCCTGAAGCAAAACAGTACCAATACGCGATCGTCGATCCCTATCCGTTTGTTTTAACCTTGCATGCGAATTTTGTGGTAGCGCTTCTTTTAGGAGGTGCTTTTGCCGCAAGCTTAGCAGCATGTCTCTCGTTTCCTGTGTTTCGAGTACGCGGCGATTACCTTGCTATCGTGACTCTTGGTTTTGGATTTATTATCAAAATTTTAGCGATTAACGTTCCTGAAGTGACCAATGGTTCTTTAGGTATCAATGACATTCCAGAGTTTTCCAATCTCTACTGGACGGGTGGCATCGCGATGATTGCGGTGATTGTTGTGCTGAACATCATCAACTCCAAATTTGGTCGTGCGATGAAAGCTGTCAGAGATGACGAAGATGCTGCGATTGCAATGGGTGTCAACACCTTTAAAGCCAAAACACTTGCTTTTTGTACGAGTGCCTTTTTTGAAGGCGTTGGCGGTGGACTTTTAGCGGCACTTCTGACGAGCATTTCTCCCGATCTTTTCGACTTTTTCTTTACGTTCCAACTACTTATCATCATCGTTTTGGGTGGTCTTGGCAGTACAACAGGCGCGATTATCGGTACGGTGCTTGTCATGGGAGGCAGTGAGTGGATGCGTTTCTTGGATGAGCCGATGAACCTCTTAGGGTACGAAACAACGGCAATGCCTGGTATGCGCATGGTTGTCTTCTCGCTTGGACTTATTTTGATTATGCTTTTTGCGCGTGAGGGCGTTATGGGAAAACGTGAGTTGACAGACCTCTTGAAATGGCGTAGAAAGGGTGGCAAATGATCTTGAAAATTGACAATGTCACGAAAAATTTTGGTGGCGTTACAGCCATCAAAGAGACCAGTTTTAGTGTAGCACCTAAAGAAATTTTTGGACTGATTGGTCCTAATGGTGCGGGTAAAACCACGATGTTTAACATCATTACGGGCAATTATGTCCCAACATCGGGTGAAGTGATTTTTAGAAACGAAGCGATTAGTGGGCTTAAGCCTCATCATATTGTTCGCAAAGGCATCGCACGAACCTTTCAAAACATCAGGCTTTTTTCAAGCATGAGTGTTTTAGACAATATTTTAATCGGGTTTGATTTCCAAGCACGCTATGGATTTTTTGAATCCATCATCCGTTTTCCTCGTTTTATCACAGAAGAGAGACGTATTAAAGCGCGTGCAATGGAAATTTTGGACTATTTTGACATGAGCGCATTGGCGCATGAAAAAGCGGTTGATCTCAGCTACGGACAACAACGCAAAGTAGAAATCGCGCGAGCACTTGCGACCAATCCAGACCTTTTGCTTCTTGATGAACCAGCAGCGGGCATGAATCCTTCTGAAACGGAAGAGCTTGGTGACATCATCAAAAAAGCACGTGTTGATTTTGATTTGACGGTTCTTTTAATCGAGCACGACATGAAATTTGTCAACCAACTGTGCGACAAAGTTTTAGTGCTGGATTATGGTAAAACAATTTTTGAGGGTAAACCCGCTGACGCGATTCAAGACCCTGAAGTGATAGCAGCGTATTTAGGAGATTTTCATAATGATTAATGTTAAAAATTTACATGTCTATTATGGACTGATCGAGGCTGTTAAAGGGATTGATTTTGAGGTGAAAGAAGGGCAGATTGTCTCGTTGATTGGCTCCAATGGTGCGGGTAAAAGCTCAACGCTGAAAGCCCTTTTAAACAGCGTGAAAAAAACGGGCGATATTAATTTTCTAGGCTACGACACGCGTAATCATAAAACGCACACGCTGGTACAACATGGTCTTTCTTTGGTACCTGAGGGGCGTAAAATTTTCATCAACTTAACGGTTGAAGAAAACCTTCGTATGGGTGCGTTTAACAACGATGAAAACTACGAACACCTGCGCGATACGATGTATGAGCTTTTCCCTCGCATCAAAGACAAGCGCTATCAGCTTGCAGGAACGATGAGTGGTGGTGAACAACAGATGCTTGCGATCTCAAGGGCGCTTATGGGTGAGCCTAAACTTTTAATGTTGGATGAGCCGAGTCTTGGGCTTGCGCCAAAGATCGTTGGGGAAGTGTTTGAGATTATTATGCGATTACGCGATGAAGGCATTACGATTCTTTTGGTCGAGCAAAATGCCTTTGCGGCGCTTAAAATCTCAGACTATGCGTATGTGCTTGAAAATGGCAAAATTGTGATGAACGGCATTGCGAAAGAGATGATCGGCGATGATACGATTCGCAAAAAATACCTCGGCGGATAAGCCAAAACTGCTTTACATGTAAGCCTCTAAATCTTAGAGGTTTTCTCCTAAATAAGACTTTTTGCACGGACACATATATTTAATATTGTTATGTAAGGAAAGTCTTATGATTTATAAATTATTTACTCTAAAAAGGTACCATAATCACCAGACTTCTTTCATCGCGTTTCGTCGCCATGCACGTTAAAAACACGATGAAAGAAGTCTTATTTTCCAGCCGAGGGAGTTTTATGGATTTTGTATTGAAGCAGGTTTTTTCGATGAAGTCAGCGATCATTCTTTTACTGTTTTTTGGACTTTTTAGTGGTGTTGCTACGTTTATTGAAAATGATTTTGGTGTCGAAACCAGTTGGGCACTGATTTATACCTCTTGGTGGTTTGAGCTACTTCAAGTCGCCTTATGTGTCATTCTCATCTACAATATGATCCGATATAAAATTTATACCCTTGATAAACTTCCTTCCTTTCTTTTCCATATCAGTTTTGTTTTTATCCTTATAGGATCAGGCGTTACGCGCTATTTTGGCTTTGAAGGATCTTTACATGTAAGAAATGGAATGCTGGAAAATAAGGTCGTCTCTAGCGATGCGTTTATTCAAGCCAGTGCTCTTAAAGAGGGAAAAACCTACAGCTATGCTAAGCCTCAACTGATTTCACATGTTGGCGGCAATCGATTTTCGTTTGCATTTGATGTGGGTGGCGATCAAGCGGCGGTGAAATTTAAAGAGTATCTGCCCAATGCGACAGCAAAAGTTGTGGATGATCCTTCTGGCGTGCCAATGATTTCGATGATGCTCAGTGGATATGGCGAAAGCTTGAGCGTTGTGCTCAAAGAGGGCGAAACATACGAAACCAGTGAATATATTTTTAGTTTCAATGCCAAACCTGTGCAAAGTGCCAAAGAGATCATCGCGTTTACCCTAGAAGAAGGCAAATTTTACTTCTCCTCCAAATCGAAAATCGCATGGTTTAAAATGGTTGAGAACAAACGGGGCGAATACGAAGCCGATACCAAAGAGGACTTCATCACAGGACAGCTTTATACCATTGGCAATATCAATTTTGCTCCACGCTACATCGGCTTAAAAGGTAAAGAAAAAGTCATTGAAGATAAAACGCCTATGGCAAAAGGCAATGCGACATCTGCGGTCATTGTCGATGTCAGCTTTAAAGGGGAAACCAAAGAGGTCGCTATGTTTGGTCATGGCAAAGGAAGTCAGGGTGCACCAACCAAAGAGATCATCGCGGGTATTCCTTTTATCTTTGAATGGGGTTCACAAATTTTTGAACTTCCCTTTGACATCAAACTCAATGAATTTCAACTCGATCGTTACCCTGGCTCTATGTCACCGATGTCCTATGCCAGTGAAGTTGAAGTGGTGGACACAGAAAAAGGTGTGCATATGCCATTTCGTATTTATATGAACCACGTACTCGACTACCGGGGCTTTCGTTTCTTCCAAAGCTCGTACGATACCGATGAAAAAGGAACCATTTTGTCTGTCAATAACGATCCTGGAAAAATTCCAACGTATTTTGGTTATTTTCTGTTATCTCTTGGTCTTTTTCTCAATCTTCTCAATCCCAAGAGTCGTTTCCGTAAACTAGCAAGCATGGTGCAAAGAGATATGACAAAGATGAAATCTCTCTTTTTAGCACTTTTTATAGGGCTTTCTTTGATGCACAGCAGCGGTTTACAGGCTGCTACGACGTACACGAATGAAGATTACATCGCTTTTTTAAAACAGTACGATGTCAAACATGCCGATCAATTTGGAAGGCTGTTGGCTCAAAGTGCCGATGGAAGAATCAAACCTATCGATACAATTTCCACGGAGCTTTTGAATAAAATTTATGGTGGCTCTACATTTGAGGGCATGAGTGCCAATCAAGTGGCTCTCAGTATGATGAGTTCACCTGCGGAGTGGCAAAGTTTGCCGATTATTAAGGTGTTTCATCCTGAACTTAAAAAAATTATTGGCATTGCGGAAAATCAAAAATACGCCTCATTTAATGACTTTTTTGAAAAAGAGGGCGATCATGCTTTTAAACTGACGAAATACTCAGAAGAGGCGAATCGTAAAAAACCAGCTCTTCGCAATCAGTTCGATAAAGACATTCTCAAAGTAGACGAACGCGTTAACATCTGCTATATGGTCTATACGGGTGAAGTTTTCAAAATGATTCCAAAGCAAAATGACCTCTCCAAACGTTGGTTTGCACCTCAAGAAGCGGTGATGAATTTCTCCAAACAAGAAGGCGATGAAGTCAGAGCGCTCCTTGGTGGCTATTTTGAAGCGATCAGTGAAGGACTGGAAAAAAGCAGTTGGGAAAGTGCCAATAAAGCACTTGAAAAGCTTCAGTCGTATCAAGAGCAGTATGGTTCTGAAATTATCCCCAGTGAGAGTCGCATTAAAGCGGAGATTTTCTTTAACCATGCGAAGATTTTTGATCGTTTGACCCCTGTTTATCTCTTGAGCGGTTTAGTATTGCTCTGTTTTATCTTTGCTAAAATGATTAACCCTGCTTTACGTATTGTGACAGTGACAAAAATTGTTTTTGCAATCAATTTTATGGCATTTTTAGCGCATACAGGAGGCTTGGGGCTTAGGTGGTATATCTCAACCCATGCACCATGGAGTGATGGCTATGAGTCGATGATCTACATTGCGTGGGCGTTAGCACTTGCAGGTATTTTCTTCTCACGCCAATCGGTTGTCTCGCTTGCACTAACCTCTATTTTAACGGGTGTGACGCTCTTTGTGGCGCATCTAAGTTGGATGGACCCCCAAATTACGAACCTTGTACCGGTTTTAAAATCCTACTGGCTTAATATCCACGTTTCGGTGATTACGGCGAGTTATGGTTTCTTTGGATTGTGTGCCATTTTAGGCTTATTTACATTGATTCTTTTTATTTTGCGTGACAAAAAAACTTCTAAGCGTAACCAAGAGATTGATCGAAACATCATTGAAGCAACACGCATTAATGAAATGGCGATGATCTTAGGTCTAAGCCTTCTTGCCGTGGGTAACTTTTTAGGTGGCGTTTGGGCGAATGAGTCTTGGGGAAGGTATTGGGGTTGGGATCCAAAAGAGACATGGGCATTGGTATCAATTTTGATTTATGCCGCGATTGTGCATTTTAGATTTGTTCCTAAACTTAGCACTCCTTTTGCGTTTGCAGTTGCATCAACTGTTGCCTTCTCTTCGATCATTATGACCTATTTTGGTGTGAACTTTTACCTCTCAGGCATGCACTCGTACGCCGCAGGTGACCCGATCCCTGTTCCAACGTTTGTCTACTACACGATTATTATTGTAAGCCTTGTCATAGCCTTTGCCTATCCTAAACGCGATATCACAAAAATAGCGTAAATGAAAAGAGGGGAACTTTTCCCCTCTTTCTAAGTTGTGCTATAATAGGCAAAAATTTAAGAGGCTCTCCTTCATGCAAGAGAATTATCTCATTATCACGGTTGTGGTTGTTATTGCTATCGTCTTAATCTCTCTTTTTATTCTTGTCTCCAATATGCAAAAAACAGTGATTATTGAAGTCTCTCATACGCCCGAACAAGAAGAAAAAGAGCGAAAAATTGCTATTGAAGCGCTCATTGATATTGCAGCAAAACGTAGCACAACGCGTAATGAGCTCACCAGTGCTATTTTTAAAGCAGCCAAAGAGTGTCCTTTCCCGCTCAAAGAAAAAGGTATGGCTCCTAAAGTTGCAAAAATCTATCTCAATTTTGTTTTATTGGTAGCCAGCCATCACAATGCAGATGCAAAATTGATTGCTTTTATGGATGAAGAGCTTAAAAAAGCCAATCCTGAGTATAAACATGAGATTGATGTGTATGAAAATGAAGGAATAAACCAAAGAGGTAATAGAGTTTAATCTAGGGAAAATGGCGACCCCAGGGGGACTTGAACCCCCGTTCCCGCCTTGAGAGGGCGGTGTCCTAACCACTAGACGATGGGGTCGCACAAGTGTGTTTGTTTAGGACAATGGTGACCCGTGATGGATTCGAACCATCGACCACCTCCTTAAAAGGGAGATGCTCTACCGACTGAGCTAACGAGTCATGCTCAGGCAGTTTCATAACAAATGAGAAAATGCTGAGGGAAAACAAAATCGTGGCGCGGCGGACGGGGCTCGAACCCGCGACCCCCGGCGTGACAGGCCGATATTCTAACCAACTGAACTACCGCCGCGCGTAAATGGTGGTCGCTATAAGACTCGAACTTATGACATCCACCTTGTAAGGGTGGCGCTCTACCAACTGAGCTAAGCGACCATCTGGGACACTAAAGAAGAAACATATATGGCGACCCCAAGGGGATTTGAACCCCTGTAACCGCCGTGAAAGGGCGGGATCCTGGACCACTAGACGATGGGGTCGCACAGATAAAAGTGGTGACCCGTGATGGATTCGAACCATCGACCACCTCCTTAAAAGGGAGATGCTCTACCGACTGAGCTAACGAGTCGTTCACCGTTCTTCTCGTAATGAGGCTGAAATTATAGAGAAAAAAATCTCATTTGTCAAGACATTTTTTCACTTTTTAAAAAAATGCTTTCGCCTACATGTAAAAGCAACTTTAAAGCATGGTAGGCACTTTGAGTTTGGATGTACTCACGGTCACCCTCCAAAAGAAGCCTTTCAATGAGCACATCACCCTTTTTATTGCGTGCGCCTACATAAACGGTGCCAACGGGTTTTTCGATGCTTCCTCCTGTAGGACCAGCCACGCCACTGGTGGCAATTGCGTAATCAGAGAGGCTCGCATTGAGCACACCTTCCAGCATTTCACGCACGCACAGTTCACTCACGGCTCCGAACTGATCGATCGTTTCTGGACTCACACCCAACCATGATTCTTTAATTTCATTGGAGTAGGTCACAAGACCGCCTTTGAAAACAGCCGATACGCCTGAACGTTTTGTGAGCATTGAAGCAATCAATCCTCCCGTGCAACTCTCAGCAATGCTGAGTGTCTGTCCTTCACTTTCCAAACATTGCGCGATGTGCATGATGACATCGGGGTGGTTAATGACTTTTTGAGGTAGAAGTGATTTGACCGCTTTAAAGAAATTTTCCAAATTGCCGTATTTGTTCGAGATTGCTTCAACATTGATCCAGCCATCAACAATGGTGGTCGGTGTGATGCGAATTTCATAATTTTGAGCCAGCGGTTCGACGAGAATTTTGAGGGAATCTTCATCAATATTAATGATCGAGAAAAGTGCCGATGCGTTGCTGTTTTGAATGAGAAGTGGAGGTAATTGTTTGTTTTCACGTGCTTTGATGACATTGATGTGCTTGCCAGATCGGTCTAAAAGATAGCTATTGTCTTCAAAACGAACCGCTTTGGAAGGAATGAGCATGCCCCCTTTGAGCTCTAAAGACTCTTCGCCCAATGTCGCAATGACCTTATTAACCAAATTGAAACTGTCATTGGAAGTGACAATAACGATTTCATCGGCATGCGCGATGGACTCTTCGAGGACGAAAAAAAGATCTTTATCGTTTTTATCGATGTAAACGGTTTGATCGGGAAGATCAAGATGTTTGGTAATAGTTGCATGAATGTAATTTAAAAATGGCAGATTGTATCGCAATGCTTTTCCCACAACGATCAAAGAGCTTTTCATAAGGTATCCCTTTTTTATTTTTTTAATAGAGTTCTGCAAGAACTCTTAACACGCTTTTAAAGCAAAGCTTTAAAAACTACGTTAACACTGTGTTTTCTTCGGCAGAAAGCCCAGCACACTTTGGTGCTTTGAACTACTAGGGCGCTAAAGCTTGCCAACGGTGTTGGCAGACTAAAACTTTGCGGTATAACGTATCGCACATTATACCGTAAGTGCTTCTTAAATCGTTTTTAGATAAACTTGCCTCATTTTAAGAGACGCTTACATGTAAAGAGTTGTAGCTTCCAAGGAGAGATAAATAGATGGACTATAAAGAGACCTTGCTTCTTCCTCAGACCGATTTTCCAATGCGCGGCAACCTCCCTCAAAACGAGCCTGCACGCTATGCCAAGTGGTTTTCCAAAGAGGGAAGCGCGTATGCAAAAATGATTCACAACAGAGAAAATGCCCCAACGACATTTATACTTCACGATGGCCCTCCGTATGCCAACGGGCACATTCATATCGGACATGCACTCAATAAAATTCTTAAAGATGTGATCGTTAAAACCCACTATTTTTTCGGTGAAAAAGTCCGTTATGTTCCCGGTTGGGATTGCCATGGTTTGCCGATTGAGCAACAAGTGGAAAAGAATCTTGGAAAAGAGAAAAAAGACGCACTTCCTAAAAGTAAAATTCGCGAATTGTGTCGTGAACATGCGCGCAAATTTATTGATATTCAACGTGAAGAGTTTAAATCTTTAGGCGTCATCGGCGATTGGGACAATCCGTATATGACGATGAAATTTAAATTTGAAGCCGACATTTACCGTGCTTTGTGCGGTGTTGCAGACAAAGGACTTTTGGTTGAGCGAAGCAAACCGGTTTACTGGTCATGGGCAGCAAGAAGTGCGTTAGCCGAAGCCGAAGTGGAATATGAAGATAAAGAAGACTACTCCATCTTTGTAGCCTTTGCACTCACACCTGAGGCAAAAGCAAAACTAGAGATTAGCGTTGATGCTTCAGTGATTATCTGGACAACAACGCCTTGGACACTGCCCGCAAACGTCGGTATTGCGTTTAGCCCCGAAGAAAATTATGTGCTCACCAGTGACGGTTACATCGTGGCTGAACCTTTACATGTAAAGCTTTTGGAGCAAGGTGTGGTGAGCGGTGAAATCGTTAAAACCTTTAAAGCCAGCGTGCTTGAAAACAGCTTTGCGATCAATCCACTTAATGGTCGTAAAGCACAGTTTGTATTAGGCGAACATGTCACAATGGATGGCGGCAGTGGCTGTGTTCATACGGCTCCGGGTCATGGCGATGAGGACTACAAAGTAGGGCTTCGTTACGGACTTGAAGTCATTATGCCTGTGGACGAGCGCGGCTGTTACGATGAAACCGTCGTTCGTTTAGGACTACTTCCTGATGCTCAGAGTTTTGTAGGCGAGCATATCTTTAAATGCAACGAGCGTATTTTAGAACTTTTGGGCACACGACTTTTGAAATGTTCAAAGTTTACCCACTCCTATCCATTTTGTTGGAGAACCCATCAGCCTGTTATTTACCGTGCAACCAAACAGTGGTTTGTGGCAATGGACGAAGCCGTTGATGGACGTGAGAGCCTTCGTAAAATGGCGATGGACGAGCTTGGAAAAGTTCGTTTCTACCCAAAATCGGGCATTAACCGTTTAGGTTCGATGATCGAGAATCGCCCTGATTGGTGTATTTCTCGTCAGCGTGACTGGGGTGTTCCTATCGCATTTTTCAGAGACAAAACAACGGGTAAACCGATCTTTGATACAAAAGTGGTGACGCATATCGCGAATATTTTTGAAGAAAAAGGTGCGGATGCGTGGTGGGATTTAGAGATTAAAGACCTTTTGGTTGCAAACAGCGGTTACAACCCTGAAAATCTTGAAAAAGTGATGGATATTTTGGATGTTTGGTTTGACAGCGGAAGTACGTGGAAAGCGGTTCTTCAGTCACCTGAGTATGACGCAGGGGATTACCCAGCGTCGATGTATTTGGAAGGAAGCGATCAACATCGTGGTTGGTTCCAAAGCTCACTTTTAGTCAGTACCGCCAATAACGGCATCGCGCCGTACGGTAAAATCTTAACACACGGATTTACGGTCGATGAGAAGGGCGAGAAAATGAGCAAATCCAAGGGCAATGTTGTTGCCCCGACCGATATTGCGAAAAGCCATGGTGTCGAGATTTTACGTCTTTGGGTTGGCACGAGCGAATACACGACCGACCTTAAAATCAGCGACAATATTTTAAAACAGATCAGCGAGCAATACCGTAAAATTCGTAATACATTCCGATTTTTACTGGCAAATATCAATGATTTAGAGACAATTTTACCCTACGAGCAGATGGGTGTGCTTGATCAGTGGATTTTAGTGCATGCCAAAGCGGTTTTTGATGAAGCGCAGGGTTACTTTAGAGAGTATGAATTCTCCAAAGGGTTTGCACTTCTTAACCATTTTATTGCCGTGGAACTTAGCGGAATTTATCTTGATATTTCTAAAGACAGGCTTTATTGTAACGCTAAAAATGACACGATTCGTCTCTCTGCACAAAGTGCGATGGCGCTCATTGCGGAGAAATTGATGGTGTTGATGGCACCAACGTTGACCTATACGATTGATGAGATGATGGAGTACGCACCTGCCATTTTGAAAAGCAAAGGCGAGAGTGTTTTTGACCTTGTGTATGCGTCACTTCCTGCGATGACAACGGCGTTTGATGAAGCGTATATGGTCGAAGCACGTGAGAAATTCTTTGAGATCGTTGATGTACTTAAAAAAGAGAAAATCATCAAATCAACGTTAGAGTTAGTGCTTCAAACCACATCAGCGAAAATTGGGGCACTCGAAAAAGTGGACGCGGAAGATTGGTTTACGGTCAGCAAAGTGATCGAGCACAACGAAGAGGGCGAAATGGGCGTATTTGAAGTAGCAGGCGATACATTTAAAATCCTCAAAGCGACCAAATGCAAATGCCCACGTTGCTGGAAATACAAATCAAAAAGCGAAGAAGAGCTGTGCCACCGATGCAATGAGGCACTCAATGGTTGATTTGAGCGCTCCTGTAGAGCTTAGCTTTGTTTTTACCACCATTGCCGCGATTTTTGCGGTCATTGGTGTGTGCATTTATCTGATCAATAAAAGAACGAAAACGTTAAAGGATCACAGTTGATTACATTGAAAGAGGCATTAGGACTCCCTGCTGAAGCCATTGCTGAGATACGTGAAGATTTAAAAAGAGCGATTGAAGCTAAAAAAGAGCTGGGTGCCTACATTGAACAGCTTACATGTAAACCAATGAGCGAGTGCGGTGCAGGTATTCCGATTGCGATTAAAGACAACATTCAAGTGAACGGTTGGGAAGTAACGAGCGGTTCCAACATCCTCCAAGGCTATGTTGCACCTTACAATGCAACCGTCATTGACAACATGCTTCGTCATGGACTCTCCCCGTTTGGTCGAACCAATATGGATGAATTTGCCATGGGAAGCTCAACCGAATCCTCGTTTTATGGCAAAACCTTAAATCCGCACAATCCAAACTGCGTCCCCGGCGGCAGCAGTGGTGGAAGTGCCGCTGCCGTTGCGGGTGGCATCGCGATTGCAGCCCTTGGCAGTGATACAGGTGGAAGCATTCGCCAACCTGCCGCTTTTTGTGGCTGTGTAGGACTTAAACCCACCTATGGAAAAGTGAGTCGTTACGGTTTGGGTGCGTATTCAAGCTCACTCGATCAGATCGGGCCAATTACCCAAAATGTCGAAGATGCGGCGATTTTGTATGACATCATTGCAGGACACGAGCCAAAAGACTCGACCAGTGCAAATATAGCGCATCAAAGTGTGGCAGATAAGCTCAATGCGGATCGTAAAATGACGATCGCTGTGATTGAAAATTACCTCAATGAAGCGAGTCCAGAAGTGCGTGAACGCATGATGGATGGCATCCGTGCTTTAGAAAAAGCGGGACATAAAATTATTTATCGCAATTTCATCAATAACAAATATGACATCGCGGCGTATTATGTGATTGCCACCGCAGAAGCGAGTGCAAACTTGAGCCGTTACGATGGCGTTCGTTATGGCAACCGTGGAAGCAATGAAAACCTTAAAGAGATGTTTATTCAAAGCCGAAGCCTTGGGTTTGGCGAAGAGGTGAAGCGAAGAATTTTGCTGGGGACGTTTGTTTTAAGCAGTGGTTATTATGATGCGTATTACATCAAAGCACAAAAGGCGCGCCATTTTATCAAGGCGCAATATGAAGCCATATTTAAAGAGGCTGATCTGATTTTTATGCCAGTCACGCCAACCACTGCCTTCGAGTTTGGTTCAAAAGCGGATCCGTTGGAGATGTATTTGAGTGATATTTACACGATTTCACTCAATCTTGCAGGACTTCCAGGTATTTCAGTGCCTCTTGGCAAGGATAGTAAAGGTCTGCCTGTTGGCGGGCAATTGATCGCTCAAGCGTACGGTGAGCAGGCACTCTTAGATGGAGCGCTGAGCTTAGAGAGAGAATTAGGGTTATAAGGACACACCATGAAAATTAGAAAAAGAGCATTGACATTTGAAGACGTATTATTGGTTCCAAAATATTCAGAGATTTTGCCTAAAGAGGTCGATATTAAAACAAAACTAACGAAAAATATCACTCTCAATATCCCTCTTGTATCGGCTGCAATGGATACGGTAACGGAACACCGTGCGGCGATTATGATGGCGCGTCTTGGGGGCATTGGTATTATTCACAAAAATATGGACATCGAATCTCAGGTACGTGAAATCAGACGTGTTAAAAAAAGTGAGAGTGGCATCATCATCGATCCCGTCTCCATTAAAGCAACGGCAACGCTTAAAGAAGCACTTACTATCATGTCAGAATACCGTATTTCGGGTGTTCCTGTGATTGATGATAACGATACATTGATTGGTATTTTAACCAACCGTGACCTTCGTTTTGAAAATGACTACAGCAAAAACGTCGAAGAGTTGATGACCAAAATGCCTCTGATTACCGTCAAAAAAGGAACGACCTTGGATGATGCTGAGGCGATTTTTAGAACGAACAAGGTAGAAAAACTTCCTATCGTCGATGAAAATAACAAACTTGCAGGTTTGATTACGATTAAAGATCTTAAAAAACGTCAAGAGTATCCGCATGCAAACAAAGACAGTTTTGGAAGACTTCGTGTCGGTGCGGCTATTGGTGTGGGGCAATTAGATCGTGCGCGTGCTTTAGAAGAAGCAGGTGTGGATGTCTTGGTTCTTGATTCGGCTCATGGACATTCAAAAGGGATTATCGATACGGTTAAACTCATCAAAAAAGAGCTGAAAGTCGATATTATTGCTGGAAATATCGCAACCTCAGAAGCGGCGGAAGCTTTAGTAGCTGCAGGCGTGGATGGCATTAAAGTAGGCATAGGACCTGGAAGTATTTGTACAACGCGTATTGTCTCGGGTGTGGGTGTTCCTCAGATCTCTGCGATTGAAGAGTGCGCCGAAGTGGGTAAAAAACACGGTGTACCCGTCATTGCCGATGGTGGTATTAAGTACTCTGGCGATTTTGCTAAAGCCTTAGCCGCAGGTGCTCAAAGCGTTATGGTTGGAAGCTTGCTTGCAGGAACCGATGAGAGTCCGGGTGAATTTATCACCTATCAAGGACGTCAATACAAAACGTATCGCGGTATGGGAAGCATTGGTGCAATGACCAAAGGAAGCAGCGATCGTTACTTCCAAGAGGGAACAGCGGCGGATAAACTCGTACCTGAAGGCATCGAAGGGCGTGTACCGCATGCAGGCTCTATTCGCGATGTCATCTTCCAAATGGTAGGCGGCCTTCGCTCTTCCATGGGCTATGTGGGTGCGCGTGATATTCTTGATTACCAAGAGAAAGCGGAATTTGTAGAGATTACGAGTGCGGGTCTTAAAGAGAGCCATGTGCATGATGTTATCATTACCCACGAAGCACCTAATTACAGAGTGAACTAAGCATTATATGTTTTACATGTAAAAAATATTCTGTCTCGAAAGAGACAAGCTTCAGTGCCACAGCGGCGAGCGTAGGTTTTTGGGCTTTGCCTAAAAACCGTGGTAAAAAGTAATAAGGAACGGTGTGAAAATTCAAACGGCGATTGCCCATTTTGATGAACCCCTCTATTTGGAGAGTGGGCGTATCTTAGAAACCTACGAGCTCAAGTACGAGATGTACGGTGAAATGAACGAGACCAAAAGCAATGTCATCGTGGTTTTTCATGCCCTTACGGGAAGTTACCATGCGGCAGGTCGTTATGAAGGCGAAACCAAAGCAGGGTGGTGGGATCCGCTCATAGGTGATGGCAAGATCATTGATACGACGCATTTTTGTGTCATTTGTGTCAATATTTTGGGAAGCTGTTTTGGCTCCACGGGACCGATGAGTGTGAATGTAAAAACCAAAGAGCCGTTGCGTCTGAAATTTCCTGTTTTAACGATCAGCGATATGGTCAGAGCGCAAATGAACCTTTTTGCGCGCCTTGGTATCAAAGAGGCGTATGCGATCATTGGAGGTTCACTGGGTGGCATGCAGGGTCTTTGTATGTCCATTGAGTATCCTGAGTTTGCCAAACGGGTGATACTGCTTGCGACCACGTATGCAACAGGTCCTTGGGCGATTGCGTGGAATAAAATCGCGATAGAGGGCATTGTGAATGACCCTCGGTTTAAAAATGGCAATTATAATCCCGAAGATTTTGAAGAAGAGGGACTGCTGAGCTTTGCGATTGGTCGTATGGCGGGGCATATTAGTTTTTTAAGTCCCTATTCGATGAACAAAAAATTTGGACGTAATTACGTTGAGACGGACGGTTTGTACGAGCTTTTTGGACGTTTTCAGGTCGAGCGTTATATGGAGTACAACGGTTACAGTTTTGCCAAGCGGTTTGATCCGCTGAGTTACCTTTACATCATTAAAGCGATGAATATCTTTGATGCAACGCGTAATTATGACTCGTTGGAAGATTCGATCAAGCATATTAAAGCCAAACTGACCCTGATCTCGTTTCAAGGCGATTGCCTGTTTATGCCCGAAGAGATGGCATTGATTAAGACAACGCTGGAAAATATGGGAAGATCTGACCGTGTCGATTATGTCTGCATTGATAGCCAATATGGGCATGATGCCTTTTTGGTTGAGTACGACAAGTTTGATTTTTACATTAAAAAAGCACTGGAATCAAAAGTTTAGTGCACCTAGAAGGTTGAGTAAAATGGCAGAAAAAGAGCAAAGTTTTGAAGCAAAGCTTGAGAGTGCAAAAACAATTTTGGAGAACCTTTCCAACCCTGAACTCTCTTTAGAAGAGGGGATGAAAAAGTACCAAGAGGGCATAGCCATTCTTAAAGAGGCGACTAAGATGCTGGAAGAGGCAAAGTTGACCTACACCAAATTGCAAGAAAAAGAGGCGTTGTCATGAAAATAGCGGCACTGCAACTCAGCACGCTCCCAATGAGCGAGGCAAAACTCGACTACTATTTTCGCATCTGTAAGCAAAAAGAGGTTGAAGTTGTTTTAATCAGCGAATACGCACTCAACAGCTTTTTTAAAGAGCTAGAGGGTATGCCACTTTCAATGATCAAAGAGCAGTCGAACCATAAAATCGAGGTTTTAAAAAAACTCTGTGCTGATTATGATTTGCATGTTATCGCGCCGATTGTCAACATCAAAGGGGACTTTTGCTATAAAAGTAACGCTCATTTTTCTCCCAAATCGGTGCATTTTTTCGATCAGCAATTTTTGATCAACTATAAACACTGGAATGAAGAGAAGTTTTTTGCCAATGCGGTCTCTAAATACACCTTACCGATCTTTTTACTGGGCGGCATTCGCTTTGGAATCGTGAGTGGCTATGAGCTCCATTTTGACACTGTTTGGATGGAAGTGATGAAGAAAAATGTGGATGTCGTACTCACACCGACCTCTTCGACGTTTGACTCCGTTCACCGTTGGGAAGAGCTTTTGAAGATGCGCGCCATGCTGAATAACGTTTATATCTTGCGCGCGAACCGTGTGGGGAGTTATAAAGACGAAGAGACATGGCAGTTTTATGGCAAAAGTAGCCTGATTTCACCGTTTGGCGAGGTTGAACTCACCTTGGGCGATAAAGAAGAGATGCTGGTTGCGACCCTCGAAAAAGAGAGCCTTGTCGAAGCGCGCAAACTGTGGGGATGGAAAAAACAGGTCAGCAGAAGAGAAAACGCATGATGCACTATTTCCACAGACAAGTCCAGCTGTGGGGCGAAGAGACACAGCAAAGCTTGCAAAGCAAAAAGATCGTGATCATCGGTTGCGGCGGGCTTGGAAGCTCTTTGGCGTATGCCCTTGGAAGCTCAGGCATCGGCGAGATTCACCTTGTCGATTTTGATGAAGTGAGTGTGCATAACATTCACCGTCAGATCGCATTTAAACTAGGCGACGAGGGAAAACTCAAAGCGAGTGTGGTCAAAGAGAGCATCGAAAGTCGTTGCCCTTTTGTGAAAGTTCAGGCGCATATTGGTCGCTTGGAAGCGTTTACATGTAAAGGCATTGAAGTCGATCTCATCATCGATGCGACCGATAATTTACCGACACGTGCCCTCATTGATCTGTACGCCAAAGAGGTGAAAACCCCATGGCTTTACGGCTCCGTTGAGGCATTTAACGGGCAAGTCTGTTTTTTTGAGAAGAGTAGTTTTAAAGCGTTTCAGATCAGCAACAAAACACCCGCTGGCATTGCCGCACCGATTGTGATGCACATTGCTTCATTGCAGGCGAATTTGGCACTGCGTTATTTAGCAGGACTCAGTGTTAAAAAAGATTTGCTCTATTATTTGTATATAAATGATGAGGGTGAACTTATCACCCAAAAATTTGGCATGCCCTACTAAAAAATTGTTTTACATGTAAAAGGAAAACCATTGCATTTTGAACCGTATCCCTTTGAGAAATTGACCGAATTATTGAAAGATATTACACCAAGTCACGCGCATCCAGCGGTAACATTGACCATTGGTGAGCCGCAGTTTGAGACGCCTGATTTTATTCAAGAAGCGCTCAAACAAAATGTGCATTTGCTCAAAAAATACCCCAAATCTTCGGGCGAAGCGTATGTCAATGAAGCACAGCGCGCGTTTGTGAAAAAGCGTTTTGGTGTGGAGCTTAAAAGTAGTGAGTTGATCTCCGTGTTTGGAACCAAAGAGGTGCTTTTTAGCTTTCCTCAGTACCTTCTGCACGATAAGCCAAATCCTGTTATGGCGTATCCAAACCCGTTTTATCAGATCTATGAAGGTGCGGCGATTGCGAGTCGTGCGCGCGTGGTGCATCTGAATCTCACCAAAGAGAATGCGTTTAAGCCTGACATTAATTTGCCTGAACTTAAAGAAGCCGATCTGATTATTCTCAACTTTCCCAACAACCCAACGACCTCGGTTTTAAGCCTTGAAGAGCTGGGCGAATGGGTAAAATTTGCTCTAAAATACGATGTTGTGCTGTTAAACGATGAGTGTTACAGCGAACTGTATGTGGGCGAAAAACCAGCCTCTTTGCTTGAAGCCTCTTTACATGTAGGCAATGATAAATTTAGAAATGTTTTGGTGCTAAACTCTATCTCCAAACGAAGCTCTGCGCCAGGACTTCGCTCAGGGTTTATCGCAGGTGATGAGAAAATCCTAAGTGGTTATGCAAAGTACCGCACCTACATGGGAGCGGCGATTCCATTGCCCCTTCAAATGGCTTCTGCGCTTGCATGGAACGATATGGAGCATGTGGAACTCACCCGTGCGCAATACGCGAAAAACCTCTCTTTGGCGCATGACATTTTAGGTGTGCCCGAAGTGAATGCAACATTTTACGTCTGGCTTCCTGTGAAGGATGATTTGAGCTTTACATGTAAACTGTATGAGCAAAAAAATATCAAAGTACTACCGGGGCGTTTTTTAGGACGTGGCGGCATCGGCGAGAATTATGTGCGCATTGCACTTGTGGAAAACAGCGAAAAAACAGAGCAGATATTAAAAGAGATCAAAGAGGTTCTCTCAATTTCGTAAGAGCAAGGATAAGCTAATTTTCTGCCTCGAAAGAGGCAAGCTTTAGTGCATAGCGCAGCGTAGCTTTTCAAGCTTTGCTTGGGAAGCGTGTAAAAAATAGATAAGGACAATCGTTGAAAAAGGTTCATTTTGTAGGCATTGGTGGCATTGGGCTTTCAGCCTTAGCCAAATATTTAAAACAAGAGGGTTACGAAATTACGGGCTCCGATGTGAAAGCGAGTAAAATTACAGCAGGACTCGAAGAGATGGGCATTCCTGTGCGTATCCCACACGATCCTGCGTGCATAACCGATCAAGATTTGGTGGTGTTTTCTGCTGTGATAAAACCCGATAACATCGAGCTTGCACGCGCTCGTGAAAAGGGAATGACGATCATGCCACGTCGTGAGGCACTGCTGTTTATCTTAAAAAACAGACGTGTTTTTTCGGTTTGCGGAGCTCACGGTAAAAGTACGACGAGTGCGATGCTCGCTTCGATGGTGGAGGGCTCTTTGGTTATTGGTGCGGAGAGCAAGCAGTATGGCTCAAATATGTACTACAAAGAGGGCAACAATGTCATTTTTGAAGCCGATGAAAGCGATGCGAGCTTTTTAAATTCCAATCCCTACATTGCGATTGTGACCAACGCGGAACCGGAGCATATGGAGTATTATAACTACGATTATGACCGATTTTACGGGGCGTATCGACACTTTTTAGAGAGTGCGAAGATTCGGGTGATTAACGCGGAAGATCCTTTTTTAAGCACGCTTACTGAGCTTGAAGCCGATCGTCTCTATCCGAGTCGTGACATCAGCGGCATTGAGACCGTGATGTGTGATGGTGAACCTTTTACCTCCTTTGTACTCAAAGATTTGGGGCGTTTTGAAGTCTGGGGGATTGGTGCGCATATGGCACTCGATGCTTCATTGGCAATTCTAGCAAGTCTGCATGAGATGGATGTAGAAACGGCGCGTGAAAAACTTAAAAACTACAAAGGCATCAAAAAGCGTTTTGATCTTTTGACCAAGCATGAAAACTTTGCGTTGATTGATGATTATGGGCATCACCCCACCGAGATCAAAGCGACTTTGGAGTCTGCGACACAATACGCTGCACTCATTGGGCTTAAAAAAGTTACCGCCATTTGGCAACCGCATAAATATTCACGCACGATTGATAATTTGCAGAGTTTTGTCAACTGCTTTGAAGGGGTCGATCAGCTCGTGATTCTACCCGTGTGGCGTGCAGGGGAAAAAGAGGTTTTTATCGACTTTGAAAAAGAGTTTGCACGTTACTCTCCACTTTTCCCACCGCGCGTTTACCGAAAAGATGATAGTATAGAGATATTTCCTTGCGAAGCGAACCAACACATTTTTGATGAAGGGTTGGTCATTAGCTTTGGCGCAGGGGACATAACCTATCAACTCAGAGGAGCCATGTGATGCAATTTTTACTTTTTTTAGCGGTGGTACTTTTGGTTGTTTCTGTGATCTATGCTAAAAAGAGTACATTCTCTAAACAAGCAAAAATTGGACTTTTTAGTTTCCTTATCATTCTGATTGGGCTTGCGTGGTGGTATGAATCATACAATCGCGAGAACAGTGAAGCAAATCGTATGATGATCAGTGCATTTAAACAGGGCAAAACACTCTATTGCGATGGACGTGAAATCTCGTCCGCTACCTTTGTTTTTGTGAATGGAACGCTCAGTTTTATCGCAAACGATCAAAACCAAAACGATAAAGGCATCGTCATCGATATGGCTACATGTAAATTGGAAAAAGTGAAGTAACGCCCTCATGGAAAAGCTTTTTTCGAAACTCGATTTGGTCGATTATGCGGCTGGATTTAAACACTTTTTAGCGCGCGAAAAACCTCTGTTTATGGAGGGAGACGCGAACCTGCATTATAAAATGATCCATGAACTTCTCACACGCGATCGCTTGAAACCTTTGCCTGAAGTTCCCTCTTTAGATGTGGCACTGATGCACCTAAGTAAATTGGGCATCTTGCGCCTCAATGAGATTTTTTCCTTTGTTCAAATCATCAACTATATGCAGTATCTGAAATCAATGCTGAACGATCAAAGCCTTGGTGAATGGATGGAGCGCATTCTCATCCCTGCTGAAGTCACGCAAATTTGCGGCTATTTCGATGAAAAAGGCGAGCTCAAATCCAGCGTGGATGAGCAGTTTGCGAGCATCGCTCAAAGTCTTAAAATGGTCAAAGAGGAGATGAACAGCACGCTTCGCCGTCTGATCTCCACCGAAAAAGTTGCACTTTATTTAGCCGATAAACAGATTCACTACATTAACAACCAAGAAGCGCTTTTGGTGCGTGGTGGGTTTAACCATGTGTTAAAAGGCAATGTCATCGGGCGCAGTAGCAGTGGTTTTTTCTATGTGGTGCCCGAAGTGCTTGCGAAGTTGGTGAGTCGTGAGAGTGAATTGATCGACCGCAAAGAAGAGCTGGTGTATAAGTATGCCAAACAGATCTCATCCTCTTTTACCAAACAGCTCAAATTTTTGGCTTTTGTGAACAAAGAGTTTGACCGCTTTGATGCGTACTACGCCAGAGTCGCGTATGCGCGAGAAAAAGATATGGAGTTTGTGCTTCCCTCCAAAACCAATGTCATTAAATTGGAAAACTTTGCCCATCCTGCTCTTGCTAATCCAAAGCCCATTACGATTGATTTTAGCAAACAAGTCTTGATGATCACGGGTGTGAATGCGGGTGGTAAGACGATGTTGCTGAAATCCATTTTGACGGCGGCGATTTTGAGTAAATACCTTCTTCCGATGCGCATTGATGCGAAGCATTCGAGTATTGGTTCTTTCAAAGAGGTATTTGCCATTCTCGATGATCCACAAAATGTCAAAAATGACATTTCTACCTTTGCCGGACGAATGAGTGAATTTAGTAAACTGTTTGGTAAAAAAGTAGCACTTATTGGTGTGGATGAGATTGAGCTTGGAACGGACGCCGATGAAGCGGCGAATCTCTTTAAAGTGATGATCGAAAAACTGATCGATAAAGAGATGAAAATTGTCATTACAACGCACCATAAACGCTTAGCCTCCTTGCTTGCAACGCATCCCGAAGTCGAACTTTTAGCGGCGATTTACGATGAAAAGAGTGAACGCCCGACGTATGGCTTTTTAAAAGGGACGATTGGTCGAAGTTACGCGTTTGAGACGGCACTTCGCTATGGCATTCCGCAGTCTTTGGTCGCCGAAGCGCGCGTTTTGTACGGAGAAGATAAAGAGAAGCTCAATGAGTTGATTCAAAAAAACATTGACTTAGAGCTTGAGATGCGTAAAACCTCGGAAGAGCTTGATGCAAGGCTCAAAGAGGTGGAAAAACTCAAAGAGTCGTTACGCGATGAAAAAGAACGCGTGCGAGAAGAGTTTGACCATGCCTATTCTAAGATGTCTAAAGAGTTTAACCAAGCGATTGGCGAAGCGAAAAAGGCGATCAAAAGCTCTGATACCAAAGAGTCACATCGTCTGTTAAACAAAGCCAATCAGTTGCACCAAGAGACACGTAAAGTGATTCCCGATCAAAAGGCTGAACCTTTACATGTAAACGATAAAATCAAATATGGAAGCTCCAAAGGGGTCATTAAAAGCATCAAAAAAGAGGAAGCGACCATCGAGTGCGACGGCATTACGCTTCGTGTGCCCCTCTCCAAACTCAAACGCAGTGGCAATCAACCTAAAGTGCACAAATCGGGTGTGGTGATTTCCAAAGAGACACCGAGTGGTTCGATGATTTTGGATCTGCATGGGCTCAGAGCCGATGAAGCGGTTGAAAAACTCGATAAATTTTTAAGTGACGCGCTGATGAGCGGCTTTGATGAGGTTTTGGTCTATCATGGCATTGGAACGGGAAAACTTGCGTATGCGGTACGAACGTTTTTAAGCAGCTATCCTTCTTTAGTTTCATACGGCGATGCACCGATCAATATGGGTGGTTATGGTGCCACATTGATCAAGCTTTAAAAAAACTTGATGTTAAATAATAAACAAGAAATGAGTATAAACTCTAAAGAATACTCTTTTACAATAGAGGAATCATGCTAAACACACACGAACTTTTCTTAAAACTTTTACGCTTTGTCTCCATTACCCCAGATGACGGAGGTGCCTTTGCATTCATCAAAGCGTATCTCAATGATTTTGAGATCATCGAAGTCAATGTTGAAAATACCAAAAATCTCTTTTTATACAAACGTTTTGGCGAAGGCCCACACCTCTGTTTTGCAGGGCATATTGATGTGGTTCCTCCAGGTACTGGTTGGGAAAGTGAGCCGTTTGAGCCTATCGTTAAAGAGGGTGTTGTCTATGCCAGAGGTGCCCAAGATATGAAAAGCGGTGTCTGTGCCTTTGTGCAAGCGATGCGTGAGACGACACACTTTAATGGAACACTCTCCGCCATCTTGACCAGCGATGAAGAGGGCGATGCCAAGCATGGCACGATTGAAGTGATTAAAGAGTTAGAGCGCCGCTCTTTTTTACCCGATTATGTCATTGTGGCAGAGCCAACTTCTGAGAAGGTTTTTGGCGATGCCATTAAAGTAGGGCGCCGTGGCTCCATCAACGGTGTGATCGAGATTATCGGTAAGCAAGGGCATGCGGCGTATCCTGAAAAAACGATCAATCCTGTGCATCAAATAGCGCCTCTGCTTTCCAAACTTGCGGGACATTATTTGGATGAGGGTGATGAATTTTTTACCCCTTCGCAGATCATCATCACCGACATTCGTGGTGGCATGGAAGTGACCAATGTTACTCCTGGTAATCTTAGAATCATGTTTAATGTACGCAACTCAACCAAAACCGATAAAGCAAAAATTAGAACGTATATGGAAGAGGTGCTTCAAGGATTGGAATTTACCCTCTGTTTGAGTGAAAGTGCGCACCCGTTTGTGACCTCCAAAGACTCACTCATTGTCAAAAAACTCAGTAATGCCCTTTTACATGTAAAAGGGTTAATGCCTAAACTTTCCACCGCAGGAGGAACAAGCGATGCACGATTTTTTGGAAGTTTTGGCATTGCAACCGTTGAGTTTGGTGTCGTAAACGATACCATTCACGCGCCCAATGAGTGTTGCCCTTTGAGCGAAGTTGAATCGTTAGTCCACATTTTTAAAACTGTCATTGAAAATTTCAAAAAGGAAGATGTATGAAAATAGTCTCGACGACCAATGCACCGCAAGCCATTGGTCCGTATTCGCAAGCGATTGTGGTGAACGATATGGTGTTTACCTCTGGGCAAATTGCTCTTAAGCCCGATGGTACTTTTTTAGAAGGCGACGTGGAAGCACAAGCCACCCAAGTGCTAGAAAACCTCAAAGCCGTGCTTAAAGAAGCAGGAAGTGGTCTGAAAAAAGTGGTTAAAACGACCATTTTTTTAGCCAATATGGACGACTTTGCAAAGGTTAATGAAGTGTATGGCGCGTTTTTTAAAGAGCACAAACCGGCACGCAGCACCGTTGGTGTGAAGACATTGCCTAAAAATGCGTTGGTTGAGATCGAAGCAATTGCAGTAAAGTAACAATTTATTTTAAAAAACTTTAAAGTTTTTATAATAGAATGTCGCACCCTAAAATCTTAGAGTAGGAAGTTATTTAGCATGACAAAAAATCACTATGAAGTCTTGGTCGTCGGTGGCGGAATCTCAGGTGCAGCTCTTTTTTATGAGCTTGCAAAATATACAGACGTTAAGCGCATCGCGCTTGTCGAAAAATATGATCGTTTAGCAAAATTAAATTCTGCTGGAACGTCCAATTCTCAAACCATTCATTGTGGTGACATAGAGACCAACTATACTCTGGAAAAAGCGAAAAAAGTCAAAGAGACGGCTAGCATGATCTCAAAGTATTGTGTTGCTCATGGGCATGAGGGCAAGTTTTTATTTGCGCATCAAAAAATGGCGATCGGTGTGGGTGATACTGAGGTTGCGTACATGCAAAAGCGCTATGAAGAGTTCAAAGAGCTTTATCCCTACCTTGAAGTCTTTGATAAAGAGAAACTTGCACAAATTGAGCCAAAGCTCATTTACGATGCTGAGGGCAAAGAGCGCCCTGATAACGTTATTGGTGTGGGCGTTGAAGGTGGAGAATTTAGTACCGTTGATTTTGGGCAAATGAGCGAAAGTTTGGTCAATGAAGCGCAAAAGATTGAAGGCAAGGTTGCCGATGTCTTTTTGAATGCTCAAGTCACCAACATTACTAAGTTAGGCGATATGCACGTGGTGATGACCAAAGATCATACCTTTACGGCTGATTTTGTCGTTGTCGATGCGGGAGCACATTCGCTCTATCTTGCGCATGAAATGGGATACGGGCTTGATTTTGCCTGTTTACCAGTGGGTGGCAGTTTTTACATGACCAAGAAAAAAATGCTCAATGGTAAAGTCTATATGGTGCAACACCCAAAACTTCCTTTTGCGGCACTGCATGGCGATCCAGATATCTTAGCCGATGGTTGTACCCGCTTTGGTCCAACAGCGCTTGTGATGCCAAAATTAGAGCGTTACACGGGTGGAACGTACCTTGATTTTTGGCAAACATTGCAATTTGATGGCAAAGTTGCGAAGGTCTTTTATGATTTGATGAAAGACAGCGATATTCGTAACTACATTTTACGAAACGTTCTTTTTGAACTTCCAAAATTTGGTAAAGAGCTTTTCATCAAAGATGCACGCAAAATCGTTCCTTCTTTGCAACTAGACGACCTTGAATACGCGCATCACTTTGGTGGTGTCAGACCTCAGGTGATTAGCAAAACAGAGAAAAAATTGATGCTAGGCGAAGCGAGTATCAACCCAGGTACAGGCATTATCTTTAACATGACACCAAGCCCAGGGGCAACCAGTTGTCTTGGTAATGCACGTCGCGATGTTAAAATCGTGTGCGAATACCTTGGCAAGACATTTGATGAAGCACGCTTCAAACACGAACTCGTTGACTAAAAAATCTCATGGGGCTTTTGATTAAAGCCCCAACCAAAGCTTGCCCATGATAAATCCTCTTGATCTTTATGCCAAAATCGAATCGCTCATCGGTTTTGATGCCCAGTATGAAACACTCTACCAAACCTATTTGGGCTTGCTAAAACCTTTACATGTAAAGCGTATTTTGGATGTGGGATGTGGCAATGGAAAATTTCTTGTGCATCTTAAAAATGAGCAACTCAGTGCCTGTGGTATTGATCGAAGTGCCGCAATGATCGAGCGTGCGCGTGCTTTAGGCGTGGAGGCAAGTACCCAAGAGCTCGAAGCATTTGAAGAGGCTTCGTTTGAGTGCGTTGTCGCCATTGCCGATGTGCTCAACTACATCGCACCAGCGCAGATAGACTCTTTTTTAGAAGCCGTTGTACGCGTGCTTCCCAAAGAGGGTTATTTTATATGTGATGTCAATACCTTGTATGGTTTTGAAGGGGTCGCCGAAGGGGTGATGTGCCACGATACAGAAGATCAATTTTTATGTGTTGATGCGACATTTGAGCATAATGAGCTTTTAACGAAGATTGTTTTATTTGAAAAAGAAGGCGATCTTTACCACAAAAATGAAGGTTCCATCACACAATACTTTCACCCGCTCTCTTTTTTCAAAAAACTGGGAGCATTCAAACTCTGTTCTACCAAACCCGTCACACTCTTTGGTGACGAGCCTGATAAAACAATTTTAATTTTGCAAAAACGTTAAGCGAGGTCTTGCAAAAAAGTATTGAGCATGGTATTTTCTTGCTCAAGTTTATCTTCGGCTTGCATCTTCTCTTGAAGTTGCTTACGGTAAGCATCGAGCATCGTGTCTAACATGGAGATTGCATTTTCTCGATCTTCACCGCTTAAGGGTGGTTCACTATCTGCACTCAGCCCCAATTTATCTTCAAGCTCCGCTTTTTTCTCTTCCATCAGTTGCTCAATTTTTTCTTGATTGTACTCTTGATAAAATTGAAGTGAACCTTTGGACGTCAGTGCTTCTTTAAATGCTTCAACCGCCGCATTTGATTCAGCTGAAGCAGCTGAGATTGTGGATTCATCACTCGAACTGGTGCTTCCATCCAATTGACTTGCAAGGATACTGGCAAATGAGTCTTCACTAAGCGAATCCTTTGTGGTTACTTTTGTGAGTGTACTCAAAAACGATTGATTGACACTGTTTTTACTTTCCTCAATGGTCATTAAAAACTCCTTATAACATTTAGTATTTATAACAAGCAAAAAGGGTTCCTATGTTAAAATATAAATCAAAAAAGGAGTTCTATGTTTGTGGTTGAAGAGGCAAAAAGTTCTGATATAGAGCATTTAATTGATTTATTAACCCTGCTTTTTTCGCAAGAGGCTGAATTTACGCCGCACCCTGAGCTTCAACGCTCAGGTCTTAGGATGATCTTGGAAGATGCCACCATAGGCACCATTTTTGTTCTTAAAGAAGATGGTGTGATTCTTGGGATGGTGAGTCTTTTATGGACGATTAGCACGGCACTTGGCGGTAAAGTTGCCTTCTTGGAAGATATGATTATCGCGCCTAAATATCGAGGAAAAGGGTGTGGAACACTGTTGGTGGAGGCTGCAATTGAGTATGCTAAAAAGCTTACATGTAAACGTATCACGCTTTTAACCGACACGCATAATCATGCGGCACAGCACTTTTACAAACGATTGGGTTTTGATGATTCACAGATGCAACCAATGCGATTGATCTTAGCGTGACATTTTGCAAAAAACGGACAAAAAATAGTACTATACAGCTATACAAAGTAAAAGGATCTATGCTTGAGACGTTTTTTTGGTTTTTTAAGCCTCATGATGACACTACTAAATGCGACACCACCCACGGATTCTTATCTCTTATACCAAGAGGTTGTCCAAAAAATTAAAGAAGAGTCGGTTCAACCTTTTGATGAAAAACGGTTGATGGAAGGTTGTTTAGAAGGAATGGTGACCAGTGTTGACATCAATGGACGCTATCTCAACGAAGAAGAGTATGAGACGCTTTATCTCAGCTCAAAGCCCGTTGCTGGTGTCGGGTTGTATCTGATTCAAAAGCGCAACCATATTTATGTCAAATCGGTCGTCGACCACTCTCCTGCACAAAAAGCCAATCTTCAAAAAGGCGATGAAATTGTTCAAATTGATGGTGTGTTAGTACGTAACCTCGGTTTGGATGAGGTCATTTCAGCCCTTCGCGGATCTCCCAATACCAAAATAAAATTACTAACGCTCAAACTTAACAGTTCAAAACCGATTGAGCTGCAACTCACGCGTAAGGCAGTTACGATCGATCTTATGAGCTCTTTGATGTTTGAAAATGATATTGCCTATGTCAAAATTAGCTCTTTTGCCCAAGATACACTTCCCTCGTTTTTGGAGGATATGAGCTATCTTTACGAAGCACAAAAACACAAAATTAATGGAATGATTTTGGATCTTCGCGATAATCCAGGAGGCATTTTCAGCAGTGGCATTGCTGTGACCTCTCTTTTTTTAGAAAAAGACAAACTTGTTTTAACGGTCAAAAGTCGCCACAAAGAGGAGAAAAAGCAGTATAAAAACACGCCGCAAGATTTTGAAGGGGTTGAGTATGCTGACAAAATCGAAGAGCTCTCTTTTTTAAAAACAGTTCCCTTAGTCATTTTAACCAATAATGACTCAGCAGGGAGTTCGGAGATTGTCTCCTCGGTGCTTCAAGAGTACAATCGTGCCACGATCATTGGAACGCCAACGTTTGGTAAAGATACGTTTGCAACGCTTTTCCCCCTCAGTACTAACACGACAGCCGTAAAGTTTGCGACAGCACGTTGGTGTACGCCTAAAGGAAAAAGTGTGTGGCCTAGTGGTGTTATCCCCAACATTGAGATCAATCAAGGAAGCGAAGAGGAAGATATTCCCCTTCAAGAAGCATTACGTTTTTTACAGAAAAAGTAGTTACTTGGTAATAAACATGTAAAAAGGTTTTTCATCCAGTTGCATGTCGATCCAAACGCCATTGGAACCTAACGTATCGCTCAGGGCAACTTGCACGGAGAGGTAGGTTTTAGGAAGTTCAAAAAGAACTTTAAGATTTTTACCCGAGAACGTTACCTTCGCCGATCCTGTGATGATATTGCAAAATTCAGCAACACCATCGACAATTGACGCTGTATCATCGGCTTCAAGACTCTCTCCCAACATGGCTTCTAGTGCAACAAGTGCCAGTTCTCGTGGAAAAACAAGGAAGAAAATACCACTAATATCGCCTTTAAATTTCATCGCAGCGATGATCACATGCGGAGGGATTTTTTCATTAAACGGTCTGATTTCATGCTTGATTTTTTGTGCTTCAAGCCCTGTAATCGTCACAAGCGAATTAACGGCGGTGTCAATAAACACAGGAAGATTCATCACCAGTTGTTTAGAAAGTCCTAAACCTTGTGAGGCGTGTGTTTTAGTGCTGCTTTGGTTAATGGCCGTGTGCGTGATGGTCATATCGTATTTTTTAGCAGAAGCTTTGATCTTAAAATCTTCTGCATTGCGTGCATGAACGATGGAATAGCCCATTTTCCCCAGTTCCATTGCAATTTTGTCGGCATTCTCTTTATCTTCATCGTAGATGAGTACGTCTAGCTCTTTTTTGAAGGCTTTTGGGTTAAAAAAGAGAATCGCTGTATTAATGTTTTGAAAGAGTTTCACCGAGGTATTGGCACTAAATTTTTTAAGATAGGCAAACGTATCGCGTTTATAATCACCAATAGCGACGGGAATATCAATCATATGGCTTAGTTTTTCAAGCTGTTTGACTAAATTTGCAAGGTTGGGATCTTCTTTGGCTAAAGGAGAATAGGGGGTATCTTTTAAAGAGACAAGCACGCCTTTAATCCCTTTGTCTTTGAGCGTTGCGTGTTGTCCTATAATTGTATTGTATAAGACACTGTTACGATTCTCAAGAACCGCTTCGTTATAATTAAAAATTAAAATAGAGTGTTGAATGCTGTTTGTCATGGTGTTATGTTAACCGTATGTGTTGATTAGGATAATAAGTAGTGATAATACCACACAAAGCTTTTAATTTTATTGAATTAATCTAATGCGATAGTATTTATCGACCGATGCAAAAAAGCACCTTTCTTAAAATAGAATAAAGCCGATCCACAGACGTTTATAGGATGATGCAATGTGACAAAATGTGTAAAACTTCAGCATCTTTTTAAAGCTTACATGTAAGGCTTATGATATAATTTTGTAACACTAAAGTGATATAATAGAACTCATTATAAAAAAGGAAACAGAGATGGATAAAAAGACAAAAATCCTAGCAACCGTTGGACCAGCAAGTGATAGTGTAGAGATTTTAGAGGGGTTAATTCGAGCAGGTGTGAACGTATTTCGACTCAATTTTAGCCATGGAACCCATGAGTACCATGCAAGTACACTTGCCAAAATCAGAGAAGCGGAAAAAAATGTTCAGAAAAAAGTGGGTGTTTTACAAGATATTTGCGGGCCAAAAATTCGTGTAGGAAAACTCGAAGATGACTTTTATCTTGAGCCAGGGGATCAAATCCATTTTACGAAAGAGCAAATTGTCGGTAAAAAACTCGAATCGGGTAAATATGAACTTTGCATCAATCAACCTCAAATCTTAGATATGCTTAAAGAGGGTGAATATATCTATCTTTATGATGGCAATATTCGTGCAAAAGTGATTGAAATAGGCGATAAAATTGTTACAGAGATTGAAAACAGTGGCAAACTCTCTTCCAACAAAGGGGTGAACTTTCCCAATACGGTCATTAACATCGAAGTCATTACACCTAAAGACGAAGCAGATCTTCGCTGGGGTGCAGAGAATGACGTCGATTTTGTGGCAGTCTCTTTTGTCCAAAGTGCCAAAGATATTTTACAAGCACGAAAAATTCTTAAAGAGCATAAATCCCGTGCGCATATTTTCGCTAAAATCGAAAAATTTGATGCGGTTGAAAAAATTGATGAGATTTTAGAAGTCAGTGATGGCATCATGGTAGCACGAGGAGACCTTGGTATTGAAGTCCCGTACTATAAAGTTCCAAGCATCCAAAAAAGATTGATTGCCAAAGCCAATGCGGCTTCTAAGCCTGTTATTACAGCAACGCAAATGCTTCTTTCGATGGCTGAAAAAGAGATGGCAACCAGAGCTGAGATCAGTGACGTTGCCAATGCTGTTCTTGATGGAACCGATGCAGTTATGCTTTCGGAAGAGAGTGCGATTGGTGTCAATCCAATCCATGTTGTTGAGGTTATGTCCAATACGATTAAAGAGATTGAAGCGATCTACCCGTATAGCAAATTTGAGGTTTATCCCTTCTTGGATGAGACCGATATTATCTCTTCATCCACCGCACGTCTTGCGGATCGTCTGGGTGTTGAAGCGATGATTTCACTCACCAGTTCAGGAAAATCGGCTAAAAAATTAGCGAGGTACCGCATTAAAGCAGACATTTATGCCGTTACGCATGATGAACGCGTTGCACGCTCTTTAACCATTGCATGGGGCATTAAACCGATCATGAACATTGAAGCCAGTAATCTCAACATGATGCTGGGCAAAACGCTTCAAAAGGGTATTGAGCGAGGTTTGATTGATAAAGAAAAAACCTACATCGTCACAGCAGGTTATCCAGCCGGTGTTGAAGGAAGTACCAACTTTATTCGTATCTTGAAAAAAGCACAGATTGAATACTACACCGACATGGTTTTATAGGGAGATTTTAAGCGATTTAAGCCTTTTGGAAAGACTTCTTTAGGCTTAAAGACCTTTTCCTTTAATATTACCTTAAAGAAGGTTTAGGTACAATCCAAACCTCAAAATAAATCTCTCCCAAGAAGGACATACGCATGTATGCAATTATAAAAAATGGCGGGAAGCAGTACAAAGTTCAAGAAGGCGACTACTTAAATGTCGATAGACTTGACGCTCAGCCAAAAGAGAAAATCGTAGTGACGGAAGTTTTAGCTGTGAACAATGGCGAACTTACAGTGGGTGCCCCATTCGTCAATGGTGCTACAGTAGAACTTGAAGTTGTTACTGAAGGCAAAGACAAAAAAGTTATTACTTTCAAAAAACGTAGACGTAAAGATTCTAAAGTCAAACGTGGTTTTAGAAGACAATATACTAGAGTAAAAGTTGTAAGCATTAAAGCTTAACCCACAAACGTTACAAAAGATAAAGATTAGGAGTAACCAATGGCTCACAAGAAAGGTCAGGGAAGTACCCAGAATAATAGAGACTCAGCTGGACGTAGACTGGGTGTTAAAAAATTTGGTGGTGAATTTGTACGCGCAGGCAATATTATTATTCGTCAACGTGGAACAAAAGTACATGTAGGAAATAACGTAGGCATCGGTGTTGATCACACGATCTACGCATTAATCGATGGTTTTGTACAATTCCAACGTAAAGATAAAATTAGAAACAAAGTTTCTGTTATCCCCGCAAGCTTATAATGTAAAGGTGGAGTTTTCTCCACCCTCTTTTTTTCCCTCAAAACAAAAATACCTCTAATGATTATACGGTTACATGTAATGATTAAAGGTATTATTACTCTTTATATTAAAAGGTTTTTACGATGTTTATAGACAATGTATCACTCACACTCAGCTCCGGAAAAGGAGGCCCAGGTTCCGTCTCTTTCCGTAGAGAAAAGCATGTTATCCAAGGTGGTCCTGATGGTGGAGATGGAGGACGCGGAGGCAATGTCTATTTTGAAGTGGATAACAATACCCACACCCTCTCCCATTTTAGAAACAACCAACACCTTAAAGCCAAAAATGGCGAAGCAGGCATGGGAAAAAAAATGTACGGCAAAATGGGCGAACATTTGGTCGTAACGGTTCCTCCTGGAACGCAAGTTTTGGATGCAGAAACGAAAGAGGTTCTTTTAGATCTTGTCGATGACAGCGAGAAAAAGCTCTTTTTAGAAGGCGGTATGGGCGGTCTTGGCAATACACACTTTAAAAGTTCAACCAATCAACGACCTGAATTTGCTCAACCTGGGCGTCCTGGGCTTACCAAAGAGATTAAGCTTGAACTTAAATTGATCGCCGATGTTGGGCTTGTAGGTTTCCCAAATGTGGGAAAATCAACGCTGATTTCGGTTGTTTCCAATGCGCAACCTGAAATTTCCAACTACGAATTTACCACGCTTACCCCAAAATTAGGGGTTGTTGTTACCGATGATTACCGCTCGTATGTTATGGCGGACATTCCAGGTATTATTGGCGGAGCTAGTGAAGGGAAAGGGCTAGGAATTGAGTTCTTACGCCACATTGAGCGTACTAAATTTTTACTTTTCATGATTGATCTTGCCAATTACCGTGATCTTAAAGAGCAATATTACACGCTTCAACAAGAGCTTCGCACGTTTTCTGAAAAATTAGCACATCGTGATTACGCGATTGCTTTGACGCGCTGCGACACATTAACGCCCGATGAGATCAATGAAAAAGTGGATCAATTTTTAAGACTCTTAGGGCTTGAAGCCAATGAATTTACGCATAAATATAAAACGAGAGAAGACTTGCATTCGTATGGTCAAGATGTCCATGAGAGAGAGCGAGCATTGCCCTTTTTTGTGATGCCACTCTCTTCGGTCTCTAAAATCAACGTTGATCCAATCAAGTATGCCCTATCCGATGTTATAACAAAGGTTCGTGATGAGAAGAGTAGTCGTTAAGGTTGGCACGCACGTATTAAGCGAGCAAAACCGTTTATGTAAAGAGCGCATTTTAAATTTGGTAGAATTTTTAGTCGCACTGATGGAGAAGCATGAAGTCATTTTAGTCTCTTCAGGGGCTGTGGCAGCAGGGTATTCCATCTTAAAGCTGGATAAAAAATTACTGCACAATCGCCAAGCAATCGCTGCAGTGGGACAACCACAACTCATGGCAACGTATAATAAGAAATTAGAAAAATTTGGTAAAAGTGGGGCACAACTGCTCTTAACAGCGGATGATTTTGACTCACGAAAACGTTGTTACCATGCTAAATGTACGATTGACACACTGCTTGAAAATGGCATCCTTCCCATCATCAATGAAAATGATGCGACGGCAACGGAAGAGCTTGTTTTTGGCGATAACGATCAACTCTCTTCACGGGTTGCATACTATTTTGGAGCAGATCTTTTGATTTTACTCTCCGACATTGATGGCTACTACGACAAAGACCCTCACAAACATGCCGATGCGACGATGCGCAAGATTGTTCATACGATTGATCCTTCCGAATTGGAAGTTGAAAAATCAACCAATTTTGCTTTTGCAACGGGCGGCATCGTGACCAAACTCAAAGCAGCCGACTTTTTGCTAGAGCGCCAAAAATCGATGTTTATCGCGAGTGGTTTTGATTTAAGCGATGTCAAAAGTTATATGCTAGAGGGCGTTCATAAAGGTGGAACACTTTTTACGTGTAAGGATTAAAATGCGCATTGTTTTTATGGGAACCCCTTCGTATGCCACGACAATTTTAGAAGCATTGCTTCAACATTCTGACATCGATGTGGTGCTTTTGATAACGCAAGAAGACAAACCCGTAGGACGAAAACAGGTACTGACTCCTCCGCACACAAAAGCATGGTTGCTTGAACACGATTTACATGTAGAAATTTATCAACCAAAATCGCTGCGAGGAGATGAAGCTCACGCCAAAATTGCTGCGTTAAAGCCTGATTTCATCGTAGTGGCGGCATACGGTCAGATTTTGCCTAAAGCAATCCTTGATATTGCGCCCTGCATCAACCTTCACGCTTCACTCCTTCCAAAATACCGAGGAGCAAGCCCGATTCAATCCACCCTTTTAGCCAACGAAACCTTTGCGGGTGTGACCTCAATGCTGATGGAAGAGGGGCTTGATACGGGCGCAATGCTTGGATTTTCATACCTTAAAATTGAACCTAAACACACTTCGACACTTTTGTTTGATGCCCTTGCCACACTCGCGGCAAAACTAACCGTTGTGACCCTTGAAAATTTTCATTCCACCTCGCCTTTAACCCAAATCAGTGCTAATGCAACCCATTGTAAAAAGATCAAAAAAGAAGATGGTTTAGTCTCTTTTGAGCAAAGTGCTCAAGCGATTGTGACACGCTTTAAAGCACTCTCTCCTTGGCCGGGACTTTTCTTGGAATCGGGTTTAAAACTATTGGAGCTTGAATACAATGATGAGAACGAAAATGCCCTTGGTGGCGTCATTCAGGCGATAAAACCTGAAGGAATTATGCTTACATGTAAAAAGGGTTCGCTACTGCTTAAAACCCTTCAGCCGATCTCCAAAAATGCGATGAGTGCAGTAGATTATATACGTGGAAAAAGGCTTAACATTGGTGATACACTGGTTTGATTCTTTAGAGTCCACGCATCAACATCTCATCACCTCGCTTCGCGAAGGTACACTTCTTGCACCATGTGCCATCGGTGCTACGACACAAACCAATGGGGTGGGCAGTCGTGGTAACGCTTGGGTTGGAAAAGCGGGAAATCTCTTTTTCTCATTTTGTATCGAAGAGAAACAGTTACCGCTCGATTTGCCATTAGCCTCTGTTTCGATCTATTTTTCTGCTTTAGTGAAGCAGATTTTAGAAGAAAAAGGCTCGTCAGTATGGCTAAAATGGCCCAATGATTTTTACTGTGACACGAAAAAAATTGGAGGAATGATCACCACCAAAACGGGTGCTACGATTGTAGGCTCACTTGGACTGAATCTTTGTAGCGCACCTGAAAATTTCGGGACTTTAGATATTATCATTACACCCAAAGCTTTAGCCGAAGATTTAATTACAAAGGTTGAAGAAAAAATATCGTGGAAGAAAGTTTTTAGTAAATATAAGATAGAATTTGACCAAAATCGAAACTTTTCTTTCCATTTAGATGGCAAATTGGTCTCGTTACGTGACGCGATATTGTGTGATGATGGCTCTATAGAGCTAGAAAATAAAAAGGTGTACAGTTTACGATGAGTGAGATTATAGCGATAGCAAATCAAAAGGGCGGTGTTGGTAAGACAACCACTGCTATCAATTTGGCTGCCTCCTTAGCAGTTGCTGAAAAGCGCGTGTTATTGATCGATATTGACCCTCAAGCCAATGCGACAACCGGTCTTGGTTTTCACAGAAGCGACTATGAGTACAACATCTATCACGTGCTTATCGGCAGAAAACGTCTTTCGCAAGTCATTCTTGAGACGTCACTTTCAACCTTACATGTAGCGCCATCGAATATTGGACTTGTGGGGGTTGAAAAAGAGTTTTATGATAACAATACCAAGGGTCGCGAGCTTATTTTGAAAACGAAAATTGAAGAGATTAAAGATCAATACGATTACATCATCATCGATTCACCTCCAGCACTTGGAAGCATTACAATTAATGCACTGAGTGCTGCAAACTCTGTCATTATCCCGATTCAGTGCGAATTTTTTGCATTGGAAGGTTTGGCACAGTTACTCAATACCGTGAAACTGATTAAAAAAACGATTAACCCGACACTGGAAATTAAAGGCTTTTTACCGACCATGTATAGCACCCAAAACAACCTCTCAAAACAAGTCTTTGCCGATCTGAAAGAGCATTTTAAAAGCAAACTGTTTGTGGATAAAGAGAGTGCTTCGTATGTGGTCATTCCACGCAATATCAAACTCGCAGAATCCCCAAGTTTTGGTAAACCGATTATTTTATATGATGTAGAATCTCCAGGTTCTAAAGCGTACCAAAATCTTGCCAATTCGATTTTAGTGAGTTAACGTGATGAGTGCAAAGAAGGTTTTAGGACGAGGACTGAGTGCGATTATCGAAGATGTCGAAGAGGCATACAAACAAGATATTGAGCAAGCAAAAGATTTGGTTCGTGACATTGCCATTGAGCGTATTACCCCAAATCCTTACCAACCACGAACGCATTTTAATGAAGTTGCTTTAAAAGAACTCAGCGAATCGATTAAGCGCCATGGCTTATTGCAACCCATCATTGTGGTTGCTAAAGATGATGGCTATATGCTTCTTGCAGGCGAGCGTCGTTTACGTGCAAGCAAACTAGCAGGCTTTACAAAAATCAAAGCCATTGTGGCAGACATCGAATCAAAGAACCTGCGTGAATTAGCTCTGATTGAAAATATTCAAAGAGAAGATCTTAATCCCGTTGAACTTGCCGTCGCTTATAAAGAACTCATTGAAGAGTATAAAATAACGCAAGATGGACTCTCTGAAATTATCCATAAAAGCCGAACCCAAATCACCAACACGATTCGGTTACTGAGCTTAAGCGACCAAACAAAAAAATACCTTGCAGAAGGTGTTCTCTCCCAAGGTCATGCCAAAGTTTTGGTAGGACTTGAGCCTAAAGATGAAGAGACGATCGTCAACACCATTTTAGGTCAAAAACTCAGTGTGCGTGAAACTGAAGCGCTGGTGAAAAAGCTTAAAAGCAGTGATGAGTCAACTGGTAAAGTAGAAAAGACCGTTTTGGCTATTCCTGAAGAGCTCCAAACACTTACAAGCAGGCTGAAAGAGCTTGGCTTTGAGGCAAAACCCAAAGCAAATACCATCACAATCCATTTTAAAAACGGTGAAGCAATTTATACTTTTTTGGAGCAATTGAAGTCTTAAAGCGAGTTGTGTCGGTTCATTTAATAAACTATTTTCCTTTGCTGTGTTACAATTCGCGCAAAATTTTGAATACAGCAATCTTGTTTGTGCTAAAAAAATCTTAAAAATTGAGTCTGATCTCGAGCTAAAGGAGCAAGAAATATGTTGGATATTATCCCAGCACTGTTACTGGTGACTGGAACTGTGTTTTTAGTGATGTTAATACTTCTTAACAAAACGCTTTACAAACCCCTTCTGGAGTTTATCGACAATAGAAATAACTCTATTAATCGTGATTTAGAAAATGCAGGGAAAAATGCCAGTGACGTTGTAGCCTACTATCAAGAAGTAGAAACGATTTTGTCTGAGGGCAAAATGGAAGCAGCGAAAATTAGAGAAGCTGCACTGAATGAGGCAAAAGAGAAAGCGGGCAAAAGAGTTGAGCAAAAAAAGAGTGATCTTGAAGCTCAAAGCATAACGTTCTTGAAGGCTTTAGAGTCAGAAAAGGATGAGTTTAAAAATGGTCTGTTGGCACAAATGCCTCTTTTCAAAGAGAGTGTTGCTGCTAAACTGAGCCATATTTAAGGAGTATACGGATGAAAATAAACTATTTTTTACTCTTGTTAGCTCCAATGGCACTTTTAGCCAGCGGTGGTGAAAGTGGCGGATCGACGGATATTTTTCCAAGAGCTGTCAACTTTTTAATCTTTGCTGCGATTATGTACTACTACGTTGCAGATGCTGCAAAACAGTGGTATGTGGGTCGTAAAAACGAGATTGCAACGAAGTTAGATTCAATTCAAGTTAAATTGAAAGAGTCTAATAGCAAAAAAGAGATTGCCCTTGCTAAAGTCGAAGAGGCAAAAGCAAATGCAAGAGTCATTGTTGAAACGGCTAAAAAAGAGGCACTTCTTTTAGCTGATAAAGTTGCACAAGACGCAGATGTCGAAATCGAAGGTTTGAGCAGAGCATTTGAAGATCGTGTCAGCATTGAGCGTCGTAAAATGCAAAGAGCCATTGTCTGTGAAGTTTTAGATGAGATGTTTAAAGAGGGTTCTATCTCTTTAGACAATGACGAGATCGTTAAAATTGTCAATAAGAAGGTTGCATAATGAGTGGAGCAATAGCAAAAAAATATGTTAATGCGCTCATGAGTAGCTGTAATGATGCTGAATTAACAGAGATTTATGGTTTGTTAACTCAATTGGTTGGGGCCTTTACGATAGAGAAGTTTCATAACATTATTCTCTCTCCAGATGTCTCTGCAAAAGCGAAAGAAGAATTAGTTCTCTCTTTGGTTGAAACTAAAAATACGAAATTTCAGAATTTCATCAAATTACTGAGTCACAACGATCGTCTTACCTTAATTTCGGTTGTTGCGAAAGAGTTAAAATACCAACTCTCTTTAAAAAACAATACATACGAAGGGAGTGTTGCGACCAACTTCAAAATGAGTCAAGCACAAGTCAGTATGTTAGAAGAGAATTTCAGTAAAAAGTTTAATGCTAAGATTAAATTAAATGCGAACGAAAACAGCTATCCGGGTATTAAGGTTGAGTTAGATGATTTGGGTGTGGAAGTGAGTTTCTCAGTTGAGCGTCTTAAAGCTCAATTAACAGAGCATATCTTGAAAGCAATTTAATAATAAATAGATAAAAGAAAGTTAAGGAGTAATGTGTGGGAGCAAAAATGAAAGCTGACGAAATCAGTTCAATCATTAAAGAGCGTATTGAAAACTTTGAGCTCAATGTTGATATCGAAGAGACAGGTAAAGTTATCTCTGTCGCTGACGGTGTTGCAAACGTTTATGGTTTGAAAAACGTTATGGCCGGTGAAATGGTTGAGTTTGAAAATGGCGAGAGAGGCATGGCACTTAACCTTGAAGAATCAAGCGTAGGTATCGTTGTTCTTGGTAGTTGTAATGAGATTAAAGAAGGCTCTTCTGTTAAAAGATTAGCAAAACTTCTTCGTGTTCCAGTCGGTGAAGCACTTGTTGGTCGTGTTGTCAACTCATTAGGTGATCCTATTGATGCAAAAGGTCCAATCAATGCAACTGAAACACGTTTCGTTGAAGAAAAAGCACATGGTATTATGGCACGTAAATCCGTTCATGAGCCACTTCAAACAGGTATTAAAGCGATCGATGCGCTTGTGCCAATTGGTAGAGGTCAAAGAGAGCTTATCATTGGTGATAGACAAACGGGTAAAACAACAATTGCTCTTGATACCATCATTAACCAAAAAGGTCAAAACGTTACATGTATTTATGTTGCGATTGGTCAAAAACAATCAACCGTTGCGCAAGTCGTTAAAAAACTTGAAGAACACGGCGCTATGGAATACACAATCATCGTTAATGCGGGTGCAAGTGATTCTGCTGCAATGCAATTTTTGGCTCCATACGCAGGTGTTTCTATGGGTGAGTTTTTTAGAGACAGCGGCAAACATGCGTTAATCGTGTATGATGATCTTTCAAAACATGCGGTTGCTTACCGTGAGATGTCATTGATTCTCAGACGTCCTCCGGGTCGTGAAGCATACCCAGGTGATGTTTTTTATCTACACTCCAGACTTCTTGAGCGTGCAGCAAAAGTCAATGATGAGTTAGGTGCAGGTTCTTTGACGGCTCTTCCAATCATTGAAACACAAGCAGGCGACGTATCTGCGTATATTCCAACCAACGTTATTTCGATTACCGATGGTCAGATCTTCTTGGAATCCGATCTCTTTAACTCAGGTATTCGTCCTGCGATTAACGTCGGTCTATCGGTTTCTCGTGTTGGTGGTGCGGCACAAATTAAAGCAACCAAACAAGTTGCAGGTACGATGAGACTTGACCTTGCTCAATACCGTGAGCTTCAAGCATTTGCACAGTTTGCAAGTGATCTTGATGAGTCAAGCCGTAAACAATTAGAGCGTGGTCAACGTATGGTTGAACTCTTGAAACAACCTCCTTATGCACCAATTCCTGTTGAAAAACAGATTTTGATTATTTTTGCAGGTGCTAAAGGGTACTTAGACAGTATTGATGTTAAATCAGTAGGCCGTTTTGAAGCGGAACTTAACTCTTATGTTGAAGCAAAGTATGCAGATATTTTTGAACAACTTAAAGCTAAAAAAGCGATTGATAAAGAGCTTGAAGAGCTATTACATAAGGCATTGAGCGAGTTTAAAGCGACGTTTGCAGTCAAGTAAGGATCAGCTATGGCAAACCTTAAAGAGATAAAAAGAAAAATTAAGAGTGTTCAGAATACTCAAAAAACAACACGCGCTATGAAGCTCGTTTCAACTGCAAAGTTAAAACGTGCCGAAATGGCTGCGAAGCAATCACGTGTGTATGCCGTTAAAATTAACGAAGTGCTCTCAGAGATTGCTTATAAAATCAACCAGTACACGAACGGTGCGGTTGAGAGTCGTTTTTTTGATAAAAATGAGACACCCAGCACGATTGATGTCATTTTTGTGACCGCAGATAAAGGTTTGTGTGGTGGTTTTAATATTCAAACTATTAAAGCTGTCCGTAACCTTTTAGCTGAATATGGAAAACAAAATGTGACTGTTCGACTTCGTGCTGTCGGAAGAAAAGGTATGGCATTTTTCAATTTCCAAGGAACTGAACTTTTGACCTCCTATGCAGGCGTAAGCTCATCTCCAAGTTATGAAAAAGCACAAGAAATTATTCAAAGTGCTATTGATGATTTTGTTGAGGGAAAAACTGACAAAGTGATCTTGATCCATAATGGATATAAAAATATGATTTCGCAAGAGTTGAAAATCGTGGATGTTGTACCGGTACAATCTCCTCTTGAAACACTTGAAACAAGCTCTTTAATGGAATTAGAGCCTGATGAGAGTGGCGAAGAGATTTTAGATTCATTGTTGCAGAAATATTTTGAATACAATATGTATTATGCACTCATTGATTCACTCGCAGCTGAACACAGTGCGAGAATGCAAGCAATGGAAAATGCAACCAACAATGCCAAAGAGCGTGTTGGCATTTTAACATTGGCATACAATAAAGCTAGACAAGAGTCTATTACTACTGAGCTCATTGAGATTATCAGTGGTGTAGAATCTATGAAATAAACTGTTTTGCAAAAAATAAAAGGAGAATATTCAATGAATGGATTAATTAGCCAGATTATGGGTCCAGTTGTTGACGTCGATTTTAATGGCTACCTTCCTAAAATCAATGAAGCGATTGAAGTGAATTATGAAGTAGAAGGCAAGAAACAACGTTTGATTCTTGAAGTAGCAGCACATTTAGGCGACAACCGTGTAAGAACAATTGCGATGGATATGAGTGAAGGTTTAACAAGAGGAATCAGTGTTAAAGCTTTAGGCAATCCTATTCAAGTTCCAGTAGGTGAAGAGGTTCTAGGACGTATTTTTAACGTCATTGGTGATGTAATCGATCAAGGTGCTGATGTTTCAAGAAAAACACTTTGGTCCATTCACAGAGAACCACCAAAATTTGAAGAGCAAAGTACAAAATCTGAGATTTTTGAGACAGGTATCAAAGTTGTTGACTTACTTGCCCCTTATGCAAAAGGTGGTAAAGTTGGACTCTTCGGTGGTGCAGGTGTTGGTAAAACCGTAATTATTATGGAACTCATTCACAACGTTGCTTTTAAACACAGCGGTTACTCTGTATTTGCAGGTGTTGGTGAGCGAACGCGTGAGGGAAATGATCTTTACCATGAGATGAAAGATTCTAATGTCTTGGATAAAGTTGCTTTATGTTATGGTCAAATGAGTGAACCACCGGGAGCAAGAAATAGAATTGCACTTACGGGTCTTACAATGGCTGAGTATTTCCGTGATGAAATGGGTCTGGATGTATTGATGTTTATCGATAACATTTTCCGTTTCTCTCAATCAGGTGCTGAGATGTCTGCACTTCTTGGACGTATTCCTTCAGCGGTTGGTTATCAACCAACACTTGCGAGTGAGATGGGTAAATTCCAAGAGAGAATTACATCGACTAAAAAAGGTTCGATCACCTCTGTTCAAGCCGTTTACGTACCAGCGGATGACTTAACGGATCCTGCTCCTGCAACGGTATTTGCTCACTTAGATGCAACAACCGTACTTAACCGTGCAATTGCTGAAAAAGGTATTTACCCAGCGGTAGATCCTCTTGATTCAAGTTCACGTATGCTCAATCCAGAAATTTTGGGTGCAGAACACTATAATGTATCTCGTGGTGTACAAGCGGTACTTCAAAAATACAAAGATCTTCAAGATATTATTGCGATTCTTGGTATGGACGAGCTTAGTGAAGAAGACAAAGTGACGGTTGATCGTGCTCGTAAAATTGAAAGATTTCTTTCTCAACCATTCTTCGTTGCAGAAGTATTTACCGGAAGTCCTGGAAAATACGTTACGCTTGAAGAGTCAATTGCTGGTTTTAAAGGTATCTTAGATGGTAAATACGATGATTTACCAGAAGCTGCTTTTTATATGGTAGGAAGCATTGAAGAAGTTATTGAAAAAGCTGCAAAACTAAAAAGCTAAGAAGCGATAAGGTTAAAAAATGAATACATTAAAATTGGAAATTGTGACTCCAACGGGTCAAATTTTTGCCAACGATGTAAAGAGTGTTACGCTTCCAGGTAAAGAGGGTGAGTTTGGTGTTTTACCAAACCACGCCTCCTTGGTAACGCTTTTACAAGCAGGTGTCATTGATATTGAACTAAAAGATGGAAATCATGATGTTGTCGCTATTAATTGGGGACATGTTAAAGTCGATGAGAACTCTGTGACGGTTTTAGCTGATGGCGCAGTCTCAATTGGTGGAGCCAACGAAAGTGAAGTTGCAAAATCATTAGAAGCTGCTAAAGCACTTTTAGAGAGTATTAGTGATTCAGATATTGCTATTGCGATTGCTACAGCAAAAATCGAGTCCATTGCAAAAACAAGGAAATTTTAAATCTTATGACATCTTTTGAATTGTTCTTGAATTATTTTGCAAGAAGTGGCTTTTTTACATGGGTGATTTTAATCTGGCTATCTGCCTATTTTATTATTACATGTGGTATTTTTTTTAGTAGATACTTTTATCTTGGGTATTGGCTCTCCATTGAAAAAAATTCGTTAGAGTCCATGCTGATGGGTTCAAAGAATGTACGTGATGATTCAATTTTACGAAAATGTTCAAGTACCGCAGGGGCTTCTGAAAAACTGTTAAATGTGTGTAAAAATGTTGCTGAAAAAAATGCAACGAGTGGTTTATGGATGCTCTCCATTATCGCTTCAACTGCACCTTTTATTGGTTTGTTTGGAACCGTTGTCTCTATTTTGGAAACCTTTAGTGGTTTAGGACAATCAGGTAGCGCATCATTGGGCGTTATTGCACCTGCCATTAGTGAAGCCTTGGTCGCAACGGCTACGGGTATTTTTGTTGCGATTCCTGCCTACAGTGCCAATCTGTTTCTTCGTAGAAAAGCGTATGAAGTGATTGTTTATGTGCAAAGAGAAGTGGATATTTTACTTTCAGCAAATGAGACACGAAGAGATAACGCATGATGAGTCAATTGGACGAAGTTCCTGAGTTAAATATTACACCGCTTGTCGATATTATGTTGGTATTGCTAGCCATTTTAATGGTGACAACACCAGCATTAGTTTATGAAGAGGTGATTAAACTTCCTGATGGTAGTAAGTCCTCTGTTGTGAGCAAACTCCCAGAGCTTGAGATTAGAGTTACTAAAGATAAAAAAGTCTATATCAAAAATGATAGCTTTATGCTTGCCGAATTTCCTGATAGTTTTATGATGCAAAAAAGTAAATATCCTCTTAAAAGTATTGTCTATATTAAGGCTGACGAAAGTCTCTCTTATAAAGACGTCATGTTTGTACTCAAAACAATTAAACAGGCTGGTTTTACGAACGTATCTTTAGAAACGAATGGATAAATACTGTGTCGAGTGTGAATAGATACGCCTCTCTTGGATGGACATTGTCCATCCTTCTCTACATCTGCTTGCTGTTTTGTCTTGCTTATGTTTTAAGCTCGCACAAAGATACGCTTAAAAATTATACTTCTCAAAAAGATCCTATGAATGTTGCTTTGGTTGAGCGTAAGAAGAATGATTCTGAAAAGCTTAAAGAAGAACGCAAAAAAGAAGAGGTTCAAAAGCCTGTTGAAAAGCCAGTAGAAAAACCTGCAGAAGAGAAAAAAGTTGCCTCTTCGCCTAAAGAGGCGGTTAAAAGTCAATCTCTTCGTGGTCTTTTTGAAGATATTAACACCTCAAAACTTCCTACAGAAGCAAAAGAGCAAAAGAAAGATCAGACTACGCCTACACGTGTGAAGCCTAATAAAGATGAGACAAAAGAGAAGAGTGAAAGCGCTGCGTCTAAAATTGCAAACTCTTTGAATTTTTCAGAGCAAAAACATTTAGTTGACACAAAAAAAGGTGGGGAGTACGATCCATTTATTGGTAAAGTGCAGGAGATTTTAGAAGAGAATTGGCAAAAGACAGTTGATACAGAAAATGGCAATGTTGCGAAGGTTGTAATTAAAGTCAGTGACCAAGGTGTCTTTAGTTACAAAATAGCTTCGTTGTCTTATAATAACGAATTCAATACAAAACTCAAAGAGTTCTTACATGCCATGGAAAGTGTTGAATTTCCAAAATATGAAAAAGGATCCTTATTTGAGATGCCAGTTGAATTTAAAGATATAAAGGAGTAAAGCGTGATTAAAAAAATCGTTGTTTTCTTATGTTTAGCGCTGTTTGCATATGCTGGTGACGCAACCGTAGAAATTGTCAAAAAGATAGATGTGCTTCCAAAAATTGCTGTACAAGATGCAAGCCCAAAAAATATTGATTTAGAGTCAAGAAGAAGTTTTTTTAAGCTTATCGCAGGTGATTTACGTGTGAGTAGCCATTTTAATGTTCTTGATGATTATTTGCAAAGTAGTTATGAAGGTGGACCATTAGAGAACTTCCTTTCCGATAAAAAAGTAGACATGATTTTACGTTTTAGTTTGACGCAAGATCTTAATGCTGCGACGGCAAATGTAAAATTGATTAATGCAAAGACGGGTGTGACAACCTTTGAGAAAGTCTATAGCATTACGGATAAAAAAAGAAATCCTTTCTTAGCGCACAAAATTGTTGTGGATGTGAATGATCAAGTAGGGGCTCCTTCGGTTAAATGGATGGAACAATCGGTGATCTTTGCTAGATATACGGATGCTAAAAAGAGTGAGATCGTGATTTCTGACTATACTCTGAGCTATACGAAAATAGTGGTAACAGGTGGCCTTAATATCTTCCCTAAATGGGCAAATACGGATCAAAGTGCTTTTTACTATACCTCCTATAGTGGTGCTGAGCCCACAATATACCAATATGATTTAAAAACAGGTGGCAGAAAAAGTATTATTTCAAGCCCTGGCATGGTTGTCTGTTCGGATGTCTCAAAAGATGGAACAAAACTTCTTCTAACCATGGCCCCCAAAGATCAAACTGATATTTACATCTATGATATTTCAACCCGAAAAATAAGTAAAATTACAGATTATTCAGGGATTGATGTTAATGGTAACTTTATTGATGATGATAAACGCATTGCCTTTGTTTCTGATCGTTTAGGCTCTCCTGACATTTTTGCACAAGGTATTTATGATAAAAGTTTTGAAAAACTGGTCTATCATGGTAAAAATAAGAACTCTATTTCAACGTACGATAATTATATTGTCTATTCAAGCAGAGAAGCGGACAGCGAATTTGGTAGAAACACCTTTAATCTCTATTTGATTTCAACGAAAACAGATTATTTGCGACAATTAACGGCATCAGGCGAGAATCTTTATCCACGTTTTGCAAAAGATCCTGATACCATTATGTTCATTAAACAGTTTGGAAATCAGAGTGCATTGGGCATAATTCGCCTCAATGCAAACAAAACGTATCAATTTCAGTTAAAAACAGGCAAACTTCAGTCAATTGATTGGTGATTTTTTTAAAAAAATGTGCTATAATTCCGAAGTTTTTAAATTTGAACTTTTAAAAAGGATCTAATAATGGGTAAATTAGCTTTAACAAGCTTAGCGGTAGCGGTTTTGGTTTTAACAGGTTGTAGCCAAAAAAGTCCAGAAGTCGACATGACTAAAGGAACTAGTGACACAAAAGGTGCATCAACAAATGATGGTATGAGCGCTCTTCAAAAATTGATCGCTTCTTTAGAGGCTAACTCTAAAACAATCTATTTTGATTTTGATAAATATACTGTCAGAAAAGATCAACAAGCAAACATCGATGCAAACGCTGCATTGTTCAACTCTGCAGAAGCAAAAAGTTTCTCAATCAAAGTTGAAGGTAACTGTGACGAATTCGGTACAGACGAATACAACTATGCACTTGGTCTTAAAAGAGCAAAAAGTGTTAAAGATGGTCTAGTTGCTAAAGGTATGGTTGCTGATAGAGTAACTGTTGTAAGTTATGGCGAAAGCAATCCTGCATGCACAGAGCACAATAAAGATTGTTGGTCTAAAAACAGAAGAGCAGAATTCAAAGTTCTTCCATAATCTTTGTTTGAATGAAAAAACAAATTTTTCTATTTTCGATAGCGTTGCTGCCTATGGCAGCGCTATCGAGTGAACCCTCAGCCTTCGGATCCAGCGATTTTAGTAGCGGAACTACCAGTACCTCTTATATCAATACTGTCAGCGTTAGTGACAGAAAACCTCAAGACAGTCAAAAAACAGCAAGCATTAATGAAACAGTTGTCAACAACAAAGCTGCTCTCAGTAATGTCTCTGAAGAGTACGAGGGAATGCGTTCAGTTATGGAAAGTTATGCGACTAAAATTGCTAAACAAGATGAGAAAATGCGTCAACTCGAAGAGGAAAATAAAAAACTTAGAGAGTATGTTGAAGAGAGTCGTAAGATTCAAACCGAAAATCAAGATAAAATTAAAGTGGTTGTTGGAGAACTTGGATCGCTCATTGATTCAATCAACAAAAACTATGTTCCAAAAGAGAAATTTGATCAGCTTGCCAATGAGCTAAGAGGTACCAAAGGCAGTGCTGCTTCTAAAACGACTACGACACCAGAGCCTGCTAAAAAAGATACACCAGCAGTAACTCCTGCAAAAACTATCTCTGCTAAAGAGTTAAGCACGAAAGATAGTGCAACACTGATTAAAGAAGCAGATGATCATTTTGATAAAAAATCTTATACAGAAGCAGAAGCACTGTATTCAGAACTTCTAAATCGTAACTATAAACCAGCAAAAGTCAATTTTACGCTTGGTGAAATTGCCTATACTCAAAAGTCTTATACCAAAGCAATTGAATACTATAAATCAAGTATTTCACTTTTTGATAAGGCCGCTTATACCCCAACACTTCTTTATCACACAGGTACTTCTTTTGAAAAGCTTGGAAAAACCAAAGATGCACAAGGTTTTTACAAAGCACTGAAAGAGAATTACCCTGACTCACCTGAAGCTAAAAAAATTAAATAACTTTTTTTATACACTTCTTTGCCCAAAAAATAGACTTAAAGCTTTCGCCTAAGGGCATATACAACAAACTTATGTTAAAATCCCCTGTTTATAAATTAAGGGAGAAAATATGAGTATTAGTGATAATCAAGTAGTTTCAATCCATTATGAGCTTAGAAATGTTGATAGTGGTGAAATTTTAGATAGTAATATTAATGCAGCGCCACTCTCTTTTATTGTTGGAAAAGGTCAAATTATTCCAGGATTAGAAGAGAAAATTAAAGAGCTTAAAGCTGGTGAGAACGCTGACATTAAAGTAGTTGCAGCTGATGCCTATGGTATTTATGATGATAAAGCTGTTCAAACATTACCAAAAGAGCAATTTGCTGGACTTGAGCTTCAAGTTGGCATGACGCTTTATGGTCAAGGTGAAAATGGTGAGACGGTTCAAGTAAGTGTTAAAAGCTTTAATGACGAAACCGTTGAAATCGATTTCAACCATCCTTTAGCGGGGAAAGATCTTTTATTTGCTATTAGCATTTTAGAAGTACGTGATGCAACAGCCGATGAGATGTTAAACGGTTATGTTGGTGGTGGACACAGTTGTGGTTGTGGATCTGGCGGATGCGGTTCCCATGAGCATGAAGATGAGAGTGAATGCTGCGGCGGACACGATCACGATCATGAGCACGGTGAAGGCGGATGCTGCGGCGGTGAAAGTCACTCCCATGGTGGCGGATGTTGTGGATCACACTAATTATATAGCAAAGTCAAGAGCCTCTATGGAGGCTCTTAAATCAGCTAATCTTCTCAAAAGCGTTACAATTAATGCACTGATATTGGGTGAAAATGGTGCAGGCAAACAAACGCTTGCCAAACACATTGTTTCAGCTCCTATTGTCGATGCGAGTGCTTTCAATGAGCTTTTAGCGCTTATTGAAACGAACAGTAGTCTCATCGTCAAAAATTTTCATAAAATTACCAATTATAAAAAACTCAAAATCGCGTTAGATGTTCATAAAACACGCATTATTGCAACCTCTAGTTTGCCGATTGGCGAACCTTTGATGGATGAATTTTTCAGCCTTAAGATTGTCATTCCACCGCTTCGTGAACGTCTTGAAGATGTGCCTGCATTGATGGAGAAATTTGCCTATGAAGCATGTATGATGTTTGATGGAGAGTTTGGTGCAGCACCCTCTTTAGATGAAATCACCCCTGATCTTAGCAAAAATTGTTACTCGCTTCGACGATCTGTTTACAATGCCTATCTCATGAACTCTTTTGGGGAAGAGGAAATTTTAGCGATGATGGAGCGCTTTTTGTCCCAACGTATTGGTGGGCGAAATGATTACCGCGACTTGCTCTATCTTTTTGATGTTCCTATGATCAAAAGTGGCTATACCAAATTCGGTTCCCAACTTGCCATCAGTGAAAAATTTGGACTCAATCGAAATACCCTACGCAAAAAAATAAACGATTACAAAGACAGACTAAAAATAGACTAGATGTGTGCATTTGTACCTGTGGCAAAAGCTTACATGTAAAACATAAAAGGTTCATCAATGAATAATAGTATCTTTATATTTCCTGGACAAGGTAGCCAAAAAATTGGCATGGGAAAAGATTTTTATGATAACGCTCCTCTTGCAAAAGAGATGATTGAAAAAGCGAGTCAGCGAGTAGGATTTGACTTTACAGCGCTTCTGTTTGAAGAAAATGATCGATTAGATCAAACAGAGTTCGCGCAACCTGCTATCTTATTGGTCAGTCTCATCGCGCATCGCCTTTTTAGCGAGCAATGCAAAGTCCTTCCTCAATCCGTTTTGGGTCATTCTCTCGGTGAATTTTCAGCTTTAAGTGCTGCTAATGCCATGGATTATCTCGATGCGGTAGAGCTTGTACACCAACGAGGACTTCTAATGAAACAGGCGTGCGAAGGCATTAATGCGGGTATGATGGCGCTTCTTGGCTTGGATGATGTCAGTGTTGAGAATCTTACATGTAAAGAGCGTGAGCTTGGCAAAAAAGTTTGGGCGGCGAATTACAATGGCGATGGACAGATCGTTATTGCGGGGAATAAAGATGATTTAGCTTCACTCGAGCCACTTTTTAAAGAAGCGGGTGCTAAAAAAACTGTTTTACTTCCGATGTCCGTCGCAAGCCACTGTCCACTTTTAAGCTCAGCTCAGCCAAAACTTGAAGCATACTTAGAAAAATGGCTCAAAGAGAGTTTTGCAATGCCTGTGATTTCCAATGTGACAGCAAGCGCTTATCAGAGTAAAGCAGAGGCAAAAAAGCTCCTTTCAGAGCAGTTGGTTTCACCTGTCAAATACAAACAATCCATTTTACATGTAGAAAATTCTACGGACTCATTTATTGAATTTGGAGGCTCTGTACTTAAGGGTCTTAATAAACGAATTTCTCAAAAGCCAACGCATAGTATTACCGATATGAAAAGTTTAGATGAAGTGCTCGCACTTCTGTAAAAGGAAAAAGATGAAAATAGCCATTATGGGTGCGATGGTCGAAGAGATCACGCCACTTTTAGAGTTTTTTGGAAAATATGAAACCATTGAACATGCCAAAAATCGTTACTATACCACGTCGTATAAAGGAATGGATTTAGTCATTGCTTACAGCAAAATTGGTAAAGTCAATGCGAGCCTGACCGCATCAACCTTGATTGAAAAATTTGGAGCACAAAAGCTTCTTTTTTCAGGTGTTGCGGGCGCACTCAATCCTTCACTTAAAGTGGGTGATCTGCTTGTGGCAACCAAACTTGCTCAACACGATCTTGATATTACGGCATTTGGTCATCCTCATGGCTACGTGCCAGAGGGTTCTGTCTATGTTGAAACGGACAAGGCTTTAACCTCATTAGCTAAAAAAGTAGCCTTTGCACAAAAAATTCCATTGCTTGAGGGTATTATTGCCACAGGTGATCAATTCATCTGCGATGGTGTTAAAAAAGAGTGGATTCACACGACGTTTAATGCGGATGCAACAGAGATGGAAGGCGCTTCCGTTGCTGTGGTGTGTGACGCCCTCAATGTTCCTTTTTGTGTGCTTCGTGCTATCAGTGATGCTGCCGATATGGACGCGGGATTTAGTTTTGATGAATTTTTAGTGAGCTCCGCCAAAGAGAGTGCTCAGTTTATTATAGCGATGTTGGATGAACTCAGTCATGATCGAAATTAGTAAACGCCTTTTACGTATCGCTGGGCGAACCAATGCCCATTATAACCTCATAAATGAGGATGATAAGATATTGCTAGGGCTTAGTGGTGGCAAAGACTCCCTAAGCCTTGCGCATGTTTTAAAACACATGCAACGCGTTGCACCGTTTGATTTTGAATTTAAAGCGGTTACGATTGCGTATGGCATGGGTGAAGATCTTCAAACATTGCACAATCACTGTTTGGAGCATGAGATCGATCATGAGATTGTAGATACGAAGATTTTTGAGCTTGCGCAAGATAAGATTCGTGAAAACTCCTCCTTTTGCAGCTTTTTCTCGCGTATGAGACGAGGAGCGCTTTACACCTATGCACTTGAGCATGGTTATAGTAAACTTGCTCTTGCTCACCATCTGGACGATGCTGTAGAGAGCTTTTTTATGAACTTCTCGCACAATGGAGCCCTTCGCTCAATGCCACCCATTTATAAAGCACAAAATGGCTTGTGGGTGATTCGCCCACTCATTCATGTAAGAGAGCGTCAACTACGCGATTGTGCAATGGATGCAAAGATGCCGATCATTGGAGATGAAGCGTGTCCTGCGATGCGTTTTGATGTTAAAATGCCCGTGATGCGCGCTAAAACGAAAGAGATGCTTATTGCCATGGAAAAAGAGAATCCCGATCTTTTTATCTCACTCAAAAAAGCATTTGAAAATATCCAAACATCCAGCTTTAGTGATGCACGTTTTTTAGAGTAAATTTCTGCTTCGAAAGAAGCAAGCTTCAGTGCATAGCGCAGCGCAGGCTGTTAGGCTTTGCCTAGTAGGCGTGTAAAGATCAAAATCCCTCCAATAAAATTTTCCATAGCACATCAATCTGTTCATCATCCAGTGCTATGGTGCTCTGTTCTTCAAAAAGTTGCTTTACATGTAAAAGATCAAAGGTCTGATTCCACGCGCACAGTTTATGTGCAGGTAAAAAACCTCGAATCAGTGTTAAATCATTTTCAATGCGCTCATCGCAGTTAAAACAGATAAAATCATCGTGCAATCTTCCCTCATAAATCAAAAGTTTGATATAGGCTTCAATAGCGACCCGTTTAGGGTTCTGTTTTTGCCAAATAGTAGAACATACTTCTAAAAGATCAAAATAAAAACTATCAATCGTTGCTACCTCTTTGAGATGCGTGTAAAAAAGCCGAATAAAAGGTTGCCAAATCAGCATACGTTCGCGCTGGTTATTCCAAGGCGTTCCTAGGTGCATAATGGAGCGAAGCTGAGGAATGGATGACTTGAGAGAGGGAATTGCTTCAAAGTCAATTTTGTAGCCTAAATGAATCGTAGAGTGTCGGGCACCGTAAAATCTATAAAGAGTTTTAATGCTGGTTTGCGTTAAAATGGTGACAATTAAATCTTCGTCTTTGACGCGATTTAAATTGATGATGTATCCTTGCATAAAGAATTTTAGCATCTCAATATTTGACTATTATTAAAATTTAAAATTAATTATCTATATTTATTTTAATAAATTTATTGACAATTAATATGAATTAAGGTATGTAAATGCTATAAACATCGAAAAGTAGTGTTTAATTGAAAAATAAGCATTATTCATGTATTATCCTTCGCTTTTAGCTTAAAAATTTGTCAGATTTCGTCAGAATTTTGATGAAAATTCCACAAAAGGCTTGTGAAATGGATCTTATTACAGGATTTAAAGACAACTGCGGTTTTGGATTAATCGCAAACATAAAAAACATTCCAACCCATGAAAATGTCGAAGATGCTATCACGGCATTAGAGCGAATGATGCACAGAGGTGCCATTGCTGCTGATGGTAAAAGTGGCGATGGTAGTGGACTTCTCTTTTCCATGCCTGCTGAGTTTATGAAAAAAGAGGTGCACAAATTAGGCATTGATCTTCCAAAGCAGTTTGCTGTTGCTATGATTTTTTTAACCACCGATGAACAAAAAAGAATTTTTGAAGAGACCTGTGAACAAAACGATCTTAAAGTCCTTTTGTACCGCGATGTTCCTGTAAAAACAAAAGCCCTTGGAAAATTAGCACTCGATTCATTGCCTCAAATTGTTCAAGCCTTCGTAACATCCTCATCCTTAGTGGCAACCAAACGTTTTGAAGCACTGTTGTACTTAACACGTAAAATGGTTGAGCGAAGACTCGCCAATGAGCCTGATTTTTACATTGCCTCTTTTTCAAGTAAAGTGATTTCGTACAAAGGTTTGGTGATGCCAACCTACATCAAAACTTTTTTCCCCGACTTGAGCGATGTCGATTTTAAAGCAACCTTTGCCTTGTTTCACCAACGTTTCTCCACCAATACGCTCCCCAAATGGAAACTGGCGCAACCGTTTCGAACATTAGCTCACAATGGAGAGATTAACTCCATTTCAGCCAATCGTTTCAATACACACGTCAAAAGTGAGTGTATGAAAAGCACAATTTTCTCCGATGAAGAGTTGCAAAAATTGTATCCATTGACGACGAATGATGTGAGTGACAGTGCGAGTTTGGATAACATGTTTGAATTTATGCTGATTAATGGATTTGATTTCTTTAAAGCCGTACGCTCACTGATTCCTGCTCCATGGCAAAATGCACCGCACATGGACTCGGAACTTCGAGCCTTTTATGAATTCTCCAGCATTAATTTTGAGCCATGGGATGGTCCAGCGGCAATTTCACTCACCGATGGTCGTCATATCGCCTGTGTACTGGATCGAAATGGGTTAAGACCTGCTAAATACATCATTACCAAAGATGATCGCATCATTATCTCTTCGGAGTATGGTGTTTTAGATATTGAAGAAGACAACATCATCGAGCGAGGCAGATTACAAAGTGGACAAATGATCGGCGTGGATCTTAAATTTGGCAAGATCATGAAAAACGACGACATCAACGACTATCTGAAAAGCTCAAATACCTATACCGAATGGTTGAACAAAGGGCTTGTTTACTTACAAGAGTTTGTGGACATTCCTTTTTCTAAAACAACGGATTATGTACGTGAAAATTTAGAACTTGAGCAACGCTACTTTAACATTACGCAAGAAGTTAAAAATATGGTCATCGAGCCAATGATGAAAGATGGCAAAGAGGGTGTTGGCTCTATGGGTGATGACACACCAATGGCTGCGTTTAGTAAAGTCCAACGCAATTTCAGTGATTATTTTAAACAAAAATTTGCGCAAGTGACCAATCCACCGATTGATCCGATTCGTGAAAAAGTGGTGATGAGTTTAAATACGAGCTTTGGTGAAATTCGCAACATTTTAGAAGAAGATCAAGAGCATGCGATACGCATCAAATCGATCTCTCCTATTTTAATGCAAGAAAAGTACGAAATCTTAGACTCTTTTGGCGATTCTAGTAAAGCGCGCTATAAAGATGAGTATAAGAACCGCTACTTCTCAACACTGTTTGAAGACAACCTCAAAGGCAGTCTTGAAGATTTAGCCTATGACATTGCGCAAGCGGTCAAAAATGAGGGCATTCGCATTATTTTCTTGGATGATCGTGGCATGACGAGCAAGCTTAAACCGATGCCGATGATTATGGTGATTGGTCGAGTAAATCAAGTCCTGCTTGATGAAGGTGTTCGTTCATTGACCTCTATTATTGCCATTTCGGGTGAAGCGATCGATACGCACTCATGTGCGTGTATGATGGGATTTGGTGCGAGTGCTATTTATCCTTATTTACTCTATGCCACCGTTTTGGATGAAGGCAAAAAGAGTGAAATGGGCGCGTATGAGATCAAAACAAAACTCAAAAATGTCAACCATGCTTTGGGGCAAGGACTTTTAAAAGTCATGTCTAAAATGGGTATTGCGACCATTGCATCGTATAAAAACTCAGCACTCTTTGATGTTTTGGGTCTTGGAAAAGACGTGGTTCATGAGTGCTTTGATGGTGCAATTTCACTGATTCCTGGGCTTTCGTACGAAGATGTAGAAGAGCGTTTAAGTCGTAACCATCATTTAGCGTATGAGCTTAACATCAGTAAGAAGCTTTTCCCTCTTGAAATTGGTGGTTTTTATAAATACATCGATGGGCAAGAGTACCATGATTATCATCCTAATGCAATTCATGCGATTCATAAAGCAACCGTCACGGGCGATAAAAAAGATTTTCATGAATTTACGAAATTGGTGAATAATCGTGGACTCAAAATGATTAGAGATTTCTTTGAACTCAAATCCGATCGTGAGCCTATTGCGCTTGATAAAGTTGAGTCTAAAGAGGCTATTTTTAAACGTTTTTCAACCGCAGCGATGAGTTTGGGTTCCATCTCTCCTGAAGCACATGAAGCTTTGGGTGAAGCGATGAATAAGATCGGTGGTATGAGCAACTCTGGTGAAGGTGGTGAAGCACCTGAGCGTCTTAAAAGTAACAAAAACTCACGCATCAAACAGATTGCATCGGGTCGTTTTGGTGTAACGCCTGAGTATTTGCGCTCAGCCACTGAAATTCAGATCAAAGTGGCGCAAGGTGCAAAACCAGGTGAGGGCGGTCAGCTTCCAGGGCATAAAGTAACGCCACTGATTGCCAGTCTTCGTTATACAATCCCTGGTGTTACGCTGATTTCACCTCCTCCTCATCATGATATTTATTCGATTGAGGATTTGGCACAGCTTATTTTTGATATGAAACAGATCAATCCAGAAGCGATTATCACTGTTAAGCTGGTCTCAACAGCAGGTGTTGGAACGATTGCCGCAGGCGTGGCAAAAGCCTATGCCGATAAAATCATCATCTCTGGCGGTGATGGCGGTACGGGCGCAGCACCTTTAACCTCCATCAAATTTGCGGGAAATCCTTGGGAAATTGGCTTAAGTGAAGCACACAATGCCCTTAAAGCCAACCACTTAAGAGACAGTGTACATCTGCAAACCGATGGTGGACTCAAAACGGGTCTAGATGTCATTAAAGCAGCTCTTCTTGGTGCGGAGAGTTATGCGTTTGGAACACTTTCGTTAACGATCATTGGGTGTAAAGTGCTTCGTGTTTGTCACTTAAACCGCTGCTCTGTGGGTGTGGCAACACAAGATGAGAAACTGAGAGAGCATTTTGTAGGAACGGTCGATAAGCTGATTAACTTCTTTACGCTTTTAGCGGAGGATGTCAGAGAAATTCTTGCACACCTTGGGTATACGCGCATGGAAGAGATTATTGGACGCAGCGATCTTCTAAGCGTAATAGACGACGCATTTGCGAAGAAGTTTGATTTCTCTTCCGTATTGATGCGACTCGAAGGTCCTGATACGCACAATGGCAAATCGAATGATCCGTTTGATAAAAATGAATTTGAAAAAGCCATTTTAAAAGATGTCTATAAAGTCATCGAAAATCCGGATGAAAAAATAGTCTTGCATAAAAGCATTAGCAACACCAACCGTAGTTTTGGAACACTCATCAGTGGTGAAATTGCGAAGTTTTACGGCAATAAAGGGCTCAAAGATGACAGCATCGTCTTTAGACTCAACGGTGTTGCAGGTCAATCGTTGGGGGCATTTTTAGCCAATGGGATTAATATCAACCTCAAAGGCACGGCGAATGACTATGTCGGTAAAGGTATGAATGGCGGTAAAATCGTCATTGCTCCCAAATATCAAGGCAGAGACTACTCATGTGCGGGCAATACCTGTCTGTACGGCGCAACGGGTGGTAAGCTTTACATTGCAGGCAATGTAGGGGAGCGTTTTTGTGTCAGAAACTCTGGAGCAACGGCTGTTGTTGAAGGTACGGGAGATCATGCGTGTGAATATATGACGGGCGGTTTGGTTGCCATTCTTGGAAATACAGGCGTGAATTTTGGTGCTGGTATGACGGGTGGTGTCGCATTTGTTTATGACGAAACACGTGATTTTATTGATAAACTCAACCAAGAGTTAGTGATTGCGGAACGCATTGATACGGATGATATGGATGAAGCACGCCACTTCTTGAAGCGACTTTTACGAACCCATATTAACGAGACAGCAAGCTTTAAAGCAACGCATATTTTAGATGATTTCCGCCACGCGGTAAGAGATTTTTGGATGGTGAGACCTAAAGATATGACGAAGGTACCACTCAATCCTGAGCAAGGAGACTAAGATGCAAAATTTTGTGAATGAAGAGAGATGTGAGCCTAGAAAACGCTCAACCGGTGATAGAGTCAAAGATTTTAGAGAAATTTATGAAATTTTGAGTAAAGAAGATGCCTCTTTGCAAGCCGATCGTTGTATTCAATGTGGCGATCCTTTTTGCCATAGCAAATGTCCTTTGCACAACTACATCCCCTTTTGGCTCAAAGCCACGAGTGCAATGAAGCGTGATTTGGCGTTTAATCTCTCCAATGAGAGCAATCCATACCCTGAGATTACAGGGCGAATTTGTCCACAAGATCGTCTTTGCGAAGGCGATTGTACGCTGAATGATGGGCATGGCGCGATCACCATTGGGGCGATTGAGACCTTTATCTCAGAAGAGGGATTTAAAAAAGGGTTGAAGCCAAGTTTTCCAGGCATTACGACGAAGAAAAAAGTCGCCATCATTGGAGCAGGCCCTGCAGGACTTGCCTGTGCAACCTACCTTTTACGTGCGGGTATTGCGGTCAGTATGTACGAGAGACAAAACAGAGCAGGTGGACTTTTAACGTACGGCATTCCTGGTTTTAAACTCGATAAAGAGGTTGTCGCACGTCGTGTCAGATGGCTTCAAGACGCGGGAATGACCTTACATGTAAACACCCATGTGGGTAAAGAAATGAGCTTTGATGAGATCGCACACAGCCATGATGCCCTATTTTTAGGTGTGGGTGCAGAGAGTCCTCGCAAAGCCAATATTGCCAATGAAAATGCGAATGGTGTTTTTATGGCAATTGATTTTTTACGCTCTATCCAGAAAAAACTTTTTAGTGAAAGTTACGATAAAAAGTTTGAAGTCAAAGGCAAAAACGTTGTGGTTATCGGTGGTGGTGACACGGCGATGGATTGTCTAAGAACCTCGATTCGTGAAGGGGCTAAAAGTGTCACCTGTCTTTACAGACGCGATAAATACAATATGCCAGGAAGCAAAAAAGAGTTTAAAAATGCGATCGAAGAGGGTGCAGAGTTTGTTTACAACGTAACGCCAAAAGAGATTTTGGTGAACTCTGAGGGACAAGTGATCGGCATTGATATGCACAAAACGATTTTAGGTGCGAAAGATGCGAGTTGTCGTCAATGCGTTGAGATCGTTAAAGGTGGCGATTTTAGAGTGGATGGCGATATTATCATCTTTGCCCTTGGTTTTACGCCAAGTGTTCCAACCTTCTTGGCAGAAAATGGCATTGAGGTTAATAAATCAGGCTGCATTGTCGTCAATGCGGAGTATCAAACCAGCAAATCAGGTGTGTATGCAGGCGGCGATTGCAAACGAGGTTCTGACCTTGTGGTTACAGCTGCAAAAGAGGGCAGAGATGCTGCGCTTAGCATCATCAAAAAATTGCTTGGATAATGAGTCCCATGTGAGCTTTTTAAACACCGCGATAAATGCCAATGAAGAGCTGTTTGAGCTTTTACATGTAAAAGGATTAAACGCGTCGCATCACCACCTTTTTGCCGTTGGCGCGGGTGGCGATGTGAGTGCTGGCATTGACCTCGAAGCTGAGCAGATTTTCATCAAACATCTTTTGCCTTTTGGTGAGATTGTCTCGGAAGAGAGTGGGGTGATCCCTAGCTCCAACGCTCATGCGCGCATTATCCTAGACCCCATTGATGGCAGTGACAATCTTCTTTCACACCTTCCCTATTATGGTACCTCTATTGCCTATTTTGAAAACGAAAAATGCACGCAAGCGATCATCACCAATTTAGCCAATGGCGATGTTTTTATCAAAGATGAAACGGGTTTACGCCAAGGAAAAATAGGAAAAAAAGACTTTACATTGGTTACATATAACGCCTTTTCAAAGGTAGGAATTTTTGAGCGTTCTTACTGTTCCAAAAAGGCACATGAGAAGCTGCACGACGCTAAAATAAAGTACCGATCCCCAGGCGCTTTTGCCCTCTCTTTAGCCTATGCCCACGATGTTTCCTTTGTGCTGTATGAAGGCGTTATGCGCTCCTACGATGTCGAAGCGGGTCTGTTTATGTGCGAGGATTTACATACCTTTTATGGGGGAGATATTTTCCTCGTAAGCAAAGATAAGGAAATTTTTGATAAAATAAAAAGTTTATTTATAAGCAATTAGCTTTCAAAGAGGATAAAAACCGATGCGATTTGCAGAAATTTTCTCTAAAATCCGAAAAACGCAATCTGCTCCAAGTGAAGCGCCAAGCCACTGGGTCAAATGCACTGCGTGCCAATCTTTAATGTATTACAAAGAGATCGAACAACGTTTTAATGTCTGCCCAAAGTGTGGTTTTCATATGCGTATCTCTGCAAAACAACGAATTGAACAGCTCTGCGATGAGGGAAGTTTTGTTGAGTTTGACACCAATCTCATACCGATAGATCCTCTGAAATTTGTGGATAAAAAATCCTATAAAAAACGTATCGAAGAGGCGCAAGAAAAAACAGGCAAAAACTCATCTGTCATGTGTGGCTCGTGCAGTATTGAGGGTGTGCCCGCTCAGATTGTTGTCTTTGATTTTGCTTTTATGGGCGGAAGTTTGGGCTCCGTTGAGGGTGAAAAGATTGTAAGAGCTATCAACCGCGCTATTGCCAACAAAGAGGGCGTGATTATCGTGAGTGCGAGCGGTGGTGCGCGTATGCAAGAGAGCACCTTCTCCTTGCTTCAAATGTCTAAAACATCCGCTGCTTTGACCAAACTCGCTGATGCCAAATTGCCCTATATCTCCATTTTAACCGATCCGACGATGGGTGGAGTCAGTGCGTCTTTTGCCTTTTTGGGCGATATCATCATGGCAGAACCAGGCGCACTTGTAGGATTTGCAGGTCAGAGGGTTATTAAACAGACCATTGGTGCCGATTTACCAGAAGGGTTCCAAAAAGCGGAGTTTTTATTGGAGCACGGTTTGATTGATATGATCGTAACGCGTACCGATATGAAAAAAGTGGTCGCAGACTTGTTGAATCTTTTAGGTGGGAGTTGCAAAAACGATGCATTTGAGTTAAGACTCAAAGCATGAATGTAAAGGTCTTTACGATCGAAAAAAGCAGCGATAAGGCACTTGATGCGATCGCTGGCGAATACACTAAAATGATTTCTCGCTTTGCCAAAGTCGAAGAGATTAAGATCTTTAATAAGCAAATTGCCTCCGCTCAGATGATCGGAGAAAAAGAAGCGCGAGCTTCTTACACAAAAGCGTACGAATCCCATTTAAAAGGGTACAATGTTGCACTTGATGTGGAAGGGGAACAGCTCAACAGTGAGCAGTTTAGTACACTTTTCGATCAAGATGTGAGCATTAATTTTTTTATTGGTGGTGCTTTTGGGTTTGAAGAGGGTTTTTTAAGCAAAACTCAAAAGATTATAAGTTTAAGTAGATTAACATATGCGCACAAAATCGCGAAAGTGGTTTTATTTGAGCAGATTTATAGGGGATTGTGTATAAAAAACAACCATCCCTATCATAAATAGTTGATTATAATGCAACGTTATTTCAGGTCAATTTTTTGTAAAGGAAACAAAGGATGAGAGAGCACGAGCTAAAGCATTTCGAGGACATTCTCAAAGAGAGACGCGTCCAAATCAAAAAAAATATCGAAGACTCAATGCGAGAAATCGAAGATCTTAAAGATACCGATGTCGGTGATGAAGCAGATCATGCTTCCGTGAGTACCGATCGTATGATCGAGCAAGCAATTAGTGCACAACAGATGAAAGAGCTCAACGAGATAGAGTTTGCTCTCAACAAAATTCGAAATGGCAGTTATGGCATTTGTGAAATGTGTGAAGAAGATATTGGTTTTCAACGCCTCAAAGTTAAGCCACATGCGCGCTACTGCATTGTGTGCCGTGAGATCATTGAGAAATCAGCAAAAAATAAATAAGTAGGAAAAGCCATGGGAATCAAACGCTATATCCTTGTGACGCTCATTTACATGTTAGCCATTGGACTGTATATCTATAGTTTTAATGGTGAAAGTTATACCCTTGAACTGTTTGGTCTCTCATTAAGCTTGCCTATAGCGTTATGGGTACTTCTCCCTGTATTCTTCTTGGCACTTGGTTCTATCGGGCACTTGGTATTTTATAATTTCAAAGATTTCCTCTACAAAAGAGCGTTGAAAAAAGACAATGAACTGTTTCAAGAGTCTGCTAAAAATCGTATTTTAGGTGAAGAGGTTACCACTTCGTATAAAACCGAGGGATTTAAATTTGCGGGAAAAGTGCTACAAAGTATGCGTTTTGATGCGACACTTCCAACATCGTTTATTGAAGAAGAGGTGGCAAAAGCATGTGCGGTTGCGGTGAGTGTGACAAACGGAAATTACGAAGATCTAAAAAAATATAAGCTTTCTAAAACCAATCCTCTTGTGATTCAAAATAGTATCAATCGTCTTAAAATTGAGCCTCGCTTTGCACTTGAGGTGCTTAAAAATTGTAAAGAACTTAACAGTGAATTGTGCAAAAAAGCGTATGAAGCATTGCTTGATTTTGCAAGTTTTAATGAAATTAAACGGTATGACTTTCCCACCGATAAAGATGCGTTTACACGTATGATGAAGCGTTATTTGGACGCGGATGATAGTTTTGAGATGGATATTAAATCGATTGAAGATATGTGTGAACAGTTTAAAGCCGATAGGGCTGATTATTTAGAGCTTGCGCGCGAAATGAAGATGAAATTAACACCGGACGCTTTGATTGCACTCTTTGAAAAACTTTACAACTCCAAAGGTACCGTTGCGACGGATGCTTATTTGTATGTACTTTATGATCTTCAAATGATTGATAAAATTCGTGAACTTCTCCTCAATTCTGATGGTGAAGAGTTTGTTAAATTTAAAACCATTATGTTCTTACGCGACCATGGTAAAAGTATTGACATCGAAAAATTCTTGCACGCATGACTTCCGAGATAGACTTTAGTAAGGGCATTTTAGCCCTTGCACCTCTTGCTGGCTTTACCGACCTTCCTTTTCGTAGCGTTGTTAAAAAATTTGGTGCCGATGTCACCTTTTCTGAGATGATCAGCGCGAATGCGCTGCGTTATGGTTCGGAAAAAACCTTTAAGATGATCACCAAATCGCCGTTAGAAACGCCCTACATTGTCCAAATTGCAGGATCAGACCTTGTGTCGATTAAAGAGGCGGTGTTGGCTTTAAATGACATTGAAGGCATCGATGGGATTGATCTGAATTGTGGCTGTCCTGTGCCTAAGATCATCTCTCAAGAGGCAGGTTCCTCTTTGCTTCTCAATCTTCCTCATATGCAAAAAATCATTGAGACGATTAAAACACACTCAAACAAACGCTACACCAGTGCTAAAGTACGTCTGGGATTTACCACCAAAATTCCTGAAGAGATAGCACAAGCGTGTGAGAGTGCAGGGGTTGATTTTATGAGCATGCACGGCAGGACACGTGCAGGAGCCTATAAAGCCGAAGTCGACTATCAAGCGATCGCACGAGCGCGCGCGTCTGTGAAGATTCCTCTGATTGCCAATGGCGACATCACGAGCTATGAAAAAGCGTTACATGTAAAAGAGATGACAGGATGCAATAGCCTGATGATTGGGCGAGGTGCGGTAGGTAATCCATGGATTTTTTATCAGATCAAAAATGAGCTCGTGCACGTTGAAAAAACCAAAATTTTGGAAATTGTCTTAGAACATTATGATGCGATGGTTAATTTTTACGGTCAAAAAGGGATTTCGATTTTTCGTAAACATCTGCATACGTATTCTAAAGGGTTTCGCGAAGCGTCAGAGTTTAGGGATAAAATTAACCGCATTGAAGATGGTGTGTTGATGCGAGAGGCTATTTTAACTTTTTTTGCTCAATAACCGTCATCAAAGCCTTGTGCTTTGTGTTTATCTTTTTTGTAATTCCCTCGATATTTCTCTTTTTCCAGTAAATTTGCCTCTTTTAAAAGACGTTTGTGCGTCTCTTCGATGTCTATCTCTTCGAGATTAATGATGCTATTGGAAACCAAATTGACATAATTTTGCAACAAATTAGTGTAGGTCGAATCAAGTCTGACGGGATCGACTTTTCTGAGTGTCTTAAGCCCTTTTTCGGCACGTTTTACAAACAAGACAAAATCAAAATTTTCATTTTTAAGTGCACTCACGCAACTGCCTAAAAAGCGCTCAAGAGCCCTGATATATTTAACGCGAGCGTCTTTGTCGTTGATGTTCATGGCATGCTCACGATGTTAAGATAGTGTAAAAGGTTGCTGATAAGGATAAAAAAAGGTATAAAAACCAATGAGGTGAAAAAGACCAAGAGGGTCACATCTAAGGGCTTACACTCATACAATGCGGCCAAATTGACGTTAGTGACCGCCAGTGGCACAATGAGTTCAATAAAAATCAGGGTCGCGACCATCGGCTCTAAATCAAGCAAACCATAGAGAATCCAACCAGCAATCAGTGGCGTGATGACAAACTTAATAACGCTTACATGTAAAAGGAGTTTCGTGTTGATACTGCGAAGTTTGATGTTGTAAAGGTACATACCAAAAATGACCAGTTGAATGACCATCGTACAATACGCTCCCATCTCTAAAGGAATACGCATCGCAGGATGAAGGTGGATCTCAAAAATATTCATTAAAAGAGCCAAGGAGGCAAACCAGATCACAGGTAATTTGATGATGTTAAAGAGGGATTGTTTGATGCTAAAGTTGCCTCTGGAGTAGAAGAAAACGCCAAGGGTATAGACGATAAATACATTGGTGATGTTGATCATGCTCATATACAAAATAGACGCATCTCCAAAAAGCGCGATGCCCAGTGGAATGCCAAGATTTCCCGTATTGCCAATGATCACACAGATGGTGATGATGGATTTTTCTTTAATGTCCTCTTTGAAAAAGATAAAAGCAATGAGGGAGCTTATCAGCACGCAGATCAGCGAAATCGTTAAGTACCAAAAGGGTGCTTCAAGGAGTGAAAACTCAATCGGACGGCTGGAGAGTCCCCAAAATGAGAGCATGGGTTGTAAAAAATAGATGGAGAGAAGGATCATCCCTTTTTCATTCATCTCCTCTTTGAGCATCCGCTTTGCCATAAATCCTAGAAAGATGAAGGCGTAGATGGACAAGATCGAGATAGCGATGGTCATAAGGTCTTAACGGAGCTCGTCGATAGGGGTGTAATCTGCGGAAGCCTTATTTTTATAGGTGCTGAGTTTGTTGTCTTGAAGTTTGAGGTAGTCATCCAAACGTCTGCGATTTTCCTCAAAAACTTTTTCAAAATCGGTGTCATCTTTGACTTCGCCATTTTGAAATTTCTCTAAAAGAACGTTGGAATTTCCTGTCATCACGAGGTATTTGATGGTGCCGTACTCAAAAAGTACCACACTGTTTTGGTTATCGATCTGTTTTTTATGCAACAGCGTTACCTCTTGTTGCGTGCCTGTTTTTGGGTTGAAAAGCCATGATTTACCACCCTTTTGAGCAGCATTGGATGGTTTGATCGTTTGAATTGCCAGTCGTTTTTTAATCCAAAACATCACGATCACCAAGAAGAGCAAAATGGCAATCACAATAATATAGCGCATGTCGATCAGATCAACCGAAGAGGAAGGTGCGGTTGGAAGGGATGAACTGACCGTCTCTGAGGAACTTTGTGTCGGTGCTTGCATCACACTACTGCGAATGCGAAGCCCAAAACCATCAACGGTTTTAGAGGCAACCACGCTCACTTTTTTATCGCTTTTAAGCACCACTTTAAGGGTATTGTTTTTTTCAGGAATGATGGTGAGTTCTTGAATGATATTAGAGTTAATACTCTTTTCGATCATCTTGTCATAGCCAAGATCGTTAATCGTAAGCGTAATGGACGTTGCATCGTTTTTTTGAGAGATACTGCCTTCATGGGGGGCATCAAACGAGAGCATCACATCAACGCGATCACTTCGCTCGTAGACATTGTAGGTCAATAAATTAGACGCATTTACCCATGAAACTAACACGAGGAGTGCGACAAAAAGTCTCATACGTTCTCTTTTTTAAAGTATTGGATGACGGTTTTGGAATCTAAAATTTCATTGATACGGATTGCGAGGTTTTTCTCATACACCATCACCTCTCCTTTACCAAAGATTTTGTTGTTGATGTAGAGTTCAACACTTTCACCTGCAGGTTTTTCAAGGTCGATGACGGAACCTTTTTCGAGTTTTAAAAGTTTTTGAATCGTAATATTGGTCGTGCCAAGCTCTGCCACAAAATCGACATTAATATCTAAAAGATTTTCAAATCCCGAGAGAAGTTTGCGTGCGACATACTCTTGATCGACTGCGTCCAATGCTATTCCTTTACAGATGTGTTCACCTAACAAAGCAAAAACTCTTCCAAACCTTGGTGTATAGGTTTATTATAGTTTATTTTGTTTAAATTGTTTATTAAGCTAGATTTTAGTGGTATGATGTTTGGTATAGCTTTTGCATAGACCCTATCTAAACGCAAAGGAGCGATGATGTTTAAAACGACACCCAATCAGGTCATTTTCTACGAAAAAACAGGCTGTAGTGGGAACGCTCGTCAAAAAGCGCTTCTTAAAGAACACGGTGTCATATTTGAAGTGCGAAGCCTTTTGGACACACGCTGGGATGTGCAAACATTGAACGCATTTTTTGAAGGACTAAGCCTCAAAGAGATGCTCAACCCTTTTGCGCCACAGCTTAAAGATGGGACGTTTAAAGTGGACGATTACACCAAGGAAAGTCTTATCGAAAAAATGGTGCAAGAGCCCATTTTGATCCGTCGTCCGCTGATGCAAATTGGTACTGTAAAGCTCTGTGGTTTCGACATTCCAAAGCTTAATTCCCTTTTACATGTAAAGATGCCAATTCCCCAAAATATCAACGCCTGTTTAAGCAGTGACGCATGCAACAATGCTTAGAATATATCTGTCGGGAGTTTGAAAAGGTCAAGGACTATTTGCATGCGCCCACACCTGCCAAAGAGCTGATCATCAACAACCTTTTTGCCAATTTTATGGACTGCTTTTCGGAGTATCCGTTTGAAAAAAAGCGCTACCCCAAAGAGTTTTTACACAGTGCCAATCTCTACAATGCAGGCGATGTGGTGATGCTAAAACGCTTTGAGGACATCGGAATGCGCTATTTGCTGCTGAGTGATTTTTACGATTATGTCAAAATCACCCATTTGTATCACAAAGTCTAATCTTCCTTCAAACTTGCCAGTTTCGCACAAAGCTTTTGCGTCACTTTTTTGGTCGTCGCTTCATCGCGCTCCAATCCGTAAACGCTAAGAGGAAAATTCAGAGGTTTTTGGATGCGCCAGATGCACTCGTGCTCTTCGGTTGGAAGGATGGAAGCAGGATTGCCCACGGCAACCCAACCGATGGGTACCATGCTATCAGCTTTGAGGCGTGATTTGATGTGAACCACCGCGCCAATGCGAATTTCACTGCGAGCACCCACGTGTGAACCATGCAAAACAGAAGCATTGGTCGCCACAAAGACCTCTTCTTCCAAATGACAGCCAACGACATGCGCGTGCGGGCCGATAAGGCAGTTATTTGCGATGTTTAAAGGGTGATTATCAAGGCTTCGAAGCACCGCATTTTCCATGACAACACACTCGTCGCCAATGCAAATCGCGCCACCTTCTGCGATAATTTGCGCCCCAAACAAAATGCGAGCGTTCGCACCAATGGTAACATTGCCATAAACCATAGCATTAGGAGCGATAAACGCGGTAGGGTCGATGCGCGGAGATACGCCTTGATGACTTGAAATCATAGAGTTTCCTTTTGAAAGCACAACGTGTGTGGATGAGATAAGATAGAGATGAAATTATACTGCTAAGCGAGGCAAATAAAGCTATAAAAAAAATAAATTTTTAGAGTGAAACGATATGAAAATAGTTCAAAAGATAGCTAATAAACATAAGATAAGGGATGAAAATAAACGAGGTAAAAAACACCAAAGAGGCGACATCGACAGGTTTACAGCCATAAATGGCTGCAACATTGATATTATTGAGTGCCAAAGGCATGATGAGCTGAACCAGTAAGATCGCTGCAACCATTGGCTCGATGGGAAGAAGGTAAAAGAGTATCCAAGCGCTCATCAGAGGTGCAACGATGAACTTCACAAGGTTTACATGTAAAAGCAGTTTATAATTGAGCGTTTTGATCTTGACATTGCACAGATACATGCCAAAGACGATGAGTTGAAGCACGATCATACAGTAGGCACCCATCTCTAACGATTTAAAAATTGTCGGTGGGATTTGAACCTGTGCAAAATTCAGTGCTAGGGCGATAAAAGATGCCCAGATGACGGGAAGTTTGATGATATTGAGCAGGGATGCTTTGAGGTTAGAGGTGCCACCTGAGTAGAAGAAAACACCTAAAGTATAGGTCATAAAGGTATTGGCAAAGCTGATCATGCTGGTGTAGATGATGGACTCCTCACCAAAGAGCGCAATGCCCAGAGGAATACCAAGATTGCCCGTATTGCCAAGGGCTACGGCGATACTCATGATCGCTTTTTCTTTATCGTCCGTAAAAAAAAGTCGCGCAAAGATGTAGCCAAGCACAATCGTCACACATGAAATCAGCACATAATACAAGGGCACTTGCAGTAAAGAAAGTGTTATAGGTCTGGTGGAAAGTCCCCAAAACGAGAAAATGGGGTGCAGAAAATAGACAGTGATGATGCTCATGCCGCGCTCTTGTATCTGCTCTTTAAAAATCTTTTTCGCGATAAATCCAAAGAGGATAAAAACATAAATCGACAAGATCGCAATGGCAATATTCATAGCAAAGACTCTTTACATGTAACGATTTTAAAAAAGAGTATTGTAACGCAAATTGAAGCAAACGGTTTAATTTTTAGGACACTTTAGCCCTTTAGTCGTCGCATGCTAAAATGAAAGTAAAAAGAGAATCCATGAAAGAATTTATCAAAAATATTCAAACTGCCATCATCGGAACACTGGACAAAAACAATCTTCCTTTTTCATCCTATGCGCCGTATATTTACGATGCCAACCGTTTTTATGTCTACATCTCCGACATCGCCACACACGCCAAAAACATTCAAAAAACCCCGAAAGCCTCACTCTTTTTCGTGGAAGATGAGAGTAAAACGGAGAATTTATTTGCCAGAAAACGCGTCTCATTGCAGTGCGATAGCCAAAAAATAGCGCGAGGCAGTGAGCGTTTTGAAGAAGTTTTAGGTTTGTTTACTGAGAAATTTGATGCCAAAATGGTCGTAACATTGAAAAAAATGACCGACTTTAATCTGTACGAATTCAAAGTCAATTACGGCGAAGCGACCTTCGGGTTTGGCAAGGCGTATTTTATCGGTGGGGAAAATATGGACGAACTTGTCGAGCGAACAGGCGATAATCCGCATCACGAGGTGAAGTAAAAAGCTTTACATGTAAAGCTTTCTATCCGAAATTTAGATAAAATTTAACGCATCAAATAAATGGGTAACGGGCAAAAGTTAAAAGTTTAACTCTGACCTTATCTTCTTATATTAGCATATTTTAATTTTAATAAAATGAGGGGAACATGACAAAAGAGGAACTTGGAAAACTGTATCCTATTCAATTATCTGAATATACTACAAATTGGGAACAATTATATGAACAAGAGATCAAAGATTTACAGACAATCTTAGGAGGTAACCTTGCTCTTGGATTTGAGCATATCGGAAGTACAGCTATCCCAGGAATGCTTGCAAAACCGACAATAGATATACTCGTTGACATCCCAGAAGACACAAAACCACGTGAAATCATAGATAAAATGCCAGATAACTATATCCACATGCAAGAAGTAACAAGCTCTATGATGTTTGTTAAGGGATATACTCCAACTGGCTTAGCAAATGAGTCGTTTCATATTCACCTAGGGCCAAAATCTAAACACTTTCTATGGGACAGAGTGTTTTTCAGAAACTATTTAATAATGAATCCAAATGAACAGAAAGAATACATAAACCTAAAAATTAAGCTTCAGAAAAAATTCAAATATGACAGAGAAGGATATACGCATGGAAAAAGCGAATATATAAAGCGTATAACCACAAAGGCGAAAGAGATTGCCAATTCAATTCAAATATGAATTCAATCCTTTTTGAAGTAAAAAGGGCAGGGTTAAACTTTAAACTTTGTGTTTGTCCGTACAAAAAAATAAAGGCTGTTTCTGGAAGATAAAATGTTTTACATGTAAAGATAACAACTTAGAAAAAGTAGCTTCTCTCCTTTCGCATCCTTCTTAACTTTCCCCCCCCTTTTTTTTTATGGCTCTTTCATCGTTTTTTCAAATCGAAAAAAATCTTCATCTTCGGGAAGGTTGTGGTCGTGTGGCGAATGTGTATCGATGTGATGTTTATTGAAGTATTCTACAATATGAAAGCCACATTTATTGACGTAAAAATGGATGTTGCGTTTCTCAAAATAAGGCGTATGTGTTTCCCAAACTTTTGTTTTAGGGTGCCTTTCTTCGATGGCTTTCCATGCTTGCGTACCCATGCCTTTGCCGTGTGCATTGACGCAGATAAAGAAGAAAGAGAGTGCATTGTGTTGGGTAAGTTCATTGATGGTTACGACCGCACCGCCTACTTTTTCCCCGTTGGAGAGTATATGATAAATAACCGCACCCGATTCATTGAAAGAGGCTTCAATATCTTCATCTGAGGGAATCGGACCATCTAGTGTGGAGCCAAACGTTTCAACTACTGCCACAGCAAAGGATGCTTGTAGGTCTTTTTTAAATTTGGGTAGTTCTTCTTTTTTTGCAATAGCCAATGTAACGCTATTTTCAATAGTCATCTTCATGCCCTTCATAAAACTGTTTTACATGTAAAGTTGTTTTAGTGGTATTATAACGCAAGAAGTGTGAGGGAGTCATTGTTTTCAAGAGCTCATTTTTTGATGCGTGAAAAAGTCAAAATCAAGCCCCGACCCCTAAATTTCTAAATTTTCAAATTACAAGGCATATGATTGAATGATCAAGTAAAAACTTGGGCTGTAATTGCAAGTCATTATATTGGGGAATGTTTTGACCACTGTCAACATCTTCTTGATCAAGATAATTCCACTTTGGACTCTTCAGTTAGATTCATAAGTACCCAACTGTATCTTGACTGTCATTTTAGTAGCGAGAGCTCACTTATATTAATACAAGAAGGTAAAGAGTGGGATGCAGACATCATTAATAGATCAATCATCGAGGGAACAGTTAAATATCTTTATATGATCGCATGTGATGATGTATCTAAAAAGGAAAGAGCACATGAGTATTGGTACATTCTGCCAAAATTTTCCGCTATCAAACGACATCAAAGAGCGAAAGATCTTTTAGATGCCATTAATGGTTATGATGATTCAAATTGGCAAGCAATAAAAGAACAATTACTAAGTGAAGAGAAAATTGCTGAGTTTCGGTCTGGATTAAATAGAAATGAACGAAAAGCTATTGAGCAAAAGTGGTCGTTTAGTGAAATAGTAAACGAATTTGCAAAATCTAAGCAGGATGGGTTAGAAATGCTTGTTCATCTTGCATACAACTATGGGATGAGTAGCCATCTTATCCATAAAGACGGCGATGGTGTAGGAATGGTATGGGATCGTTGTATGCGTGAACCAAAAAGACAAATGGCGGTGAAATTAGGTCACAGTTCTAGAATCATCTCTGATATATGCGTATTAAGTAGATTAAGGTCAATGTACTTGATGAAAGCTTGTAGCGAAGACTACAAGGTACTATCTGAACTTGAAACTAAATATAAGCATTTATTTAGTGAACTTGCAATGGCAATTGAGAATTTTAACAAAGTCGAATATGGAACTTAACAAACTAAAGATAAAAGGGTGGGCTATTTTAAATGGTTTTTTATTTTCTCTTTCAAAATTCTTTACATATAAAGTTGTTTTAATGGCATTGTAATGCAGAAATGAGGATTTAAGCCCTTGAACACAAGGGCTTAAACGGTTTTACATGTAAATCTGTCCGCCTGTTTCTTTAAAGTGTTGGGCTTGTTCTTCCATGCCCTTTTCTAGGGCTATCGTAACATCTTCCGCACCAATTTTAGCGGCGTAGTCACGCACATCTTGCGAGATTTTCATGGAGCAGAATTTTGGACCGCACATGGAGCAGAAATGCGCTACTTTGGCACTCTCTACTGGCAAGGTTTTGTCATGGTATTCACGTGCTCTATCTGGGTCGAAGCCTATGTTGAACTGGTCGTACCAGCGAAACTCAAAGCGCGCTTTACTCATCGCGTTGTCGCGGATTTGCGCACCCGGGAAGCCTTTGGCGAGATCGGCGGCGTGGGCGGCGATTTTGTAGGCGATGATGCCTTCTTTGACGTCTTCACGGTTTGGCAAGCCTAAGTGCTCTTTTGGGGTGACGTAGCAGAGCATGGCTGTGCCGTACCAGCCGATTTGAGCTGCACCGATGGCTGAGGTGATGTGATCGTACCCTGGAGCGATGTCGGTGACCAAGGGGCCAAGGGTGTAGAAGGGCGCTTCAAAACAGTCTTCTAACTCTTTGTTCATATTCTCTTTAATCATTTGCATCGGCACGTGACCGGGGCCTTCGATCATCACTTGCACGTCGTGTTTCCATGCGATTTTAGTAAGCTTTCCTAGCGTTTCAAGCTCGGCAAATTGGGCTTCATCGTTGGCATCATAAAGTGAGCCAGGGCGTAAGCCATCTCCGAGTGAAAAGGCGACATCGTAGGCTTTCATGATGTCACAGATTTCCTCAAAATGGGTGTATAAAAAACTCTCTTTGTGATGGTGCAGACACCATTTTGCCATGATGGAACCGCCACGAGAGACGATGCCCGTAAGGCGTTTAGCCGTCATCGGCACGTAAGCAAGGCGCACACCTGCATGAATGGTAAAGTAGTCCACACCTTGCTCAGCTTGTTCGATAAGTGTGTCACGAAACACTTCCCATGTAAGGTCTTCGGCGATGCCATTCACTTTCTCTAAGGCTTGGTAAATGGGCACAGTTCCGATAGGCACGGCAGAGTTTCTAAGTATCCACTCTCTGGTTTCGTGGATGTTTTTACCTGTGGACAAGTCCATTACGGTGTCACCACCCCAACGTGTTGACCAAAGCATTTTCTCGACCTCTTCTTCGATGGATGAGGTGGTAGCGGAGTTTCCGATGTTCGCGTTGATCTTGACCATGAAATTGCGTCCGATAATCATCGGTTCGGCTTCAGGATGGTTGACATTGAGTGGAAGGACGGCACGACCTGCGGCGATCTCTTGGCGGACAAATTCGGGTGTATAAACATCGGGTAAGTTCGCACCAAAATGCTCGCCTTTGTGTTGCGCGCCTAAGAGTTTGTTTTTGCGCGCCTCTTCAAGGTTGCAGTTTTCACGAATAGCGACATACTCCATCTCAGGCGTGACGATGCCTTGACGGGCGTAGTGCATTTGAGTGATGTTTTTGCCACTCATTGCGCGACGTGGTTTTTTGAGGTTAGGGAAGCGTAGGGCGTTCAACTCTTGGTCATCGTGACGCTTATGAAAATAGACGGAGTTAAAATCGTCTAATTGCTCAGTATCATTTCGCTCTTCGATCCACTTGGCACGTAGTGGCTCCAAACCTTTGTGTAGGTCGATTTTGACGTTGGGGTCAGTGTAAACACCTGAGGTGTCATAGACATGAAGCGGTGGATTTTCCTCAAACGTGCCATCGCGAAGCGAAGTCGCATTGAGGGTGATTTCACGCATCGGGACTTGAATGTCTTTGCGTGAGCCTTGGATGTAAATTTTACGAGAACTTGGGAAGTTTTGAATGTATGAAGCATCTATTTTTTCAAGATTGTCGAGTACTTTACTCATGAGTTTATCTCCTTATTTCCTACGCTGGCATTACCCAGATCAGGTTCGTGAAGCCACATTAATGGACTTCTTGGGGTATGATCTCAGCTTTTTGGGCACCCCCACAGACAATGGTAAGAAAGTGATTATACAAAGCTATTCCCAAAAGAGACTTAAGAAAAAACGTTGGGCAGAAGAAAGGGTGTTTTTGTATAAGGGACGTTTCTTTTCTTTACATGTAAAGATTATTTTGCGATAACGAAGGTGCTGTTTTTGATTTGGTAGTGTTGTGTCTCTTGGAGTGCGATGGGAAAGGGTGTGGCGACATTGCCCATGAATTCGGGCACGCTGAGGTGGTAGTCGTTGTGGGGGTATTTCTCTTCCAAGATCACTTTAGCCGAGCCGATGATTTGATTGGCGATCTCTTTGAGCAGATCGTCGAGGTCCTCTTCGCAGAGATTTTCTTCAAAAAGAAGGTTCAGCGCGATCTCATCCAACACCTTTTTTTCAAAAAAAAGATACCACGTATGTTCCATCTCATTTTCGATGAGAGCGATCGCGGAGCCATAAAAATAGCTTCCTAATTCAGACGCTTTTTGTGGAACTTCACACAAAATGGTTGAGCAGAAATTCTCTGTCGCTTGGATCACAGCTTCTTTCATGGGTTTTCCCTTGACGCGAATGGATAAACAATTATAAGTTAAACTCTTTAAATTACGGATTAAATAAAAATTGAGCACTCAAAAGCGTACTATTTTTGCTAAAAACGCTACAATGGCGCTTTGATTTTTTACAGAATAAGGGAATTTTATGCACGCAAAAGGGCTTTCACGAGGTCTTAAAAATAGACACGTTCAACTTATTGCATTGGGCGGAGCTATTGGAACGGGACTTTTTTTAGGGGTTTCTACTACGGTTCAACTCACAGGTCCAGCGGTACTTTTAGGGTATGCGTTGGGGGGATTTATTGCATTTATGATTATGCGTCAACTGGGCGAAATGGTCGTCGAAGAGCCAGTTGCTGGTTCATTTAGCCATTTTGCGAACAAATACTGGCATCCGTTTGCGGGCTTTGCTTCTGGCTGGAACTACTGGATATTGTATGTTTTAGTCGGCATGGCAGAACTGACCGCCATTGGTACGTTTGTCCATTTTTGGTTGCCAAACATTCCGACATGGGCGTCGGCGGCGTTTTTCTTTGTCTTGGTTAACCTTGTAAATCTTGTGAATGTTCGCATTTACGGTGAATTTGAGTTTTGGTTTTCCATCATCAAAGTCGCGGCGATTATCGCGATGATCGCGTTTGGTAGTTACTTGCTGATCAGTGGAAACGGTGGAGAGACGGCTCATTTTAGTAATCTTTGGGCGTTAGAGGGTGGCTTTTTCCCACATGGCATCCAAGGCTTTTTGATGGCGATGGTCTTCATCATGTTCTCCTTTGGTGGACTGGAGCTCATCGGCATTGCCGCCGCAGAGACGGACGATCCAAGCCATACGATTCCTCGCGCTACGAACCAAGTCATTTACCGAATTTTGATCTTTTACATCGGTGCATTGGCGATCTTGCTCTCATTGATGCCATGGATGAATATGACCAAAGACGTGACACCGTTTGTGATGGTGTTTAGCAGTCTCAATGAAAATCTCATCGCGCATGTGCTCAATGCCATCGTGTTAACAGCCGCTCTTTCGGTCTATAACAGCGGTGTTTACTCCAACTCGCGTATGCTCTTTGGCTTAGCGTCACAAGGCAATGCGCCTAAGATGCTGATGAGTTTGAACGCTAAAGGTGTGCCTGTCAATGCCGTGCTTTTTTCAGCGCTCATTACAGGAATGTGTGTTGTGCTCAACTACTTTATGCCCGAAGATGCGTTTAAGTTTTTGATGGCGTTGGTTGTTTCAGCCCTTGTCGTGAACTGGTTTATGATCAGCTTTGCGCACCTCAAATTTCGCTATGCGAAGATCAAAGAGGGAATTGAGCCCAAATTTAAAGCATTTTGGTTCCCGATTGGCAACATCATCTGCCTTCTTTTCTTTGTGATGATTTTGGTCATTATGCTTTTCATCGATGGCATTAACATCTCTGTTTATCTCATCCCAGCATGGATCGCTCTGCTTGCCGTTGGGTATAAACTCTCTCGCAAATAACTCAAAACTCTTTACATGTAAAACGTTTTACATGTAAAGAGCTCTTCCCTTGCTAACCCGCTCTTTAAATGGTTTATTAAGAGGGCTTCGAGTACAATCTAACATCTTAATTTAAAGTTGGCATGGTAATGTTGGTGGGGCTTGCGTTCTTTGGTATTTTAGTAGGATTTTCATCGGGCTTTTTTGGTATCGGCGGCGGTACCATTTTAGTACCGGCGTTAATCTATTTTGGCTATGATATCAAAATGGCGATTGGCATCTCCGTGATGCAGATGATTTTCAGCTCCATGTTCGGCTCGTATCACAACCATAAAGCAGGAAGTTTGGCGCTCAAAAGCGGACTTATCTTAGGGCTAGGCTCCTTTATCGGCGCTGCTTTTAGCGGTATGATCGTCGATGCAATGCCCCATTTAGCGCTTTTAATTCTCTTTGCAGTTATTTTGCTACTCTCTATTTATAAAATGTTTACTGCAAGCCTTGAGCCGCAACTTTGCCCCAACGAATCCACTTTTTTGCTTCTGTTTATCGGAGTGTTTGTGGGCGCTATCTCTATTAGCACGGGGACGGGTGGGGCTATTTTCCTCACCCCTGCACTGGTTGGTTTTTTGGGATGGGACATTAAAAAAGCGGTTGGAACGACCCTCTTTTTTGTGATTTTTGGCTCTATTTCAGGCTTTATTAGTCTCTCCGCACATGGTTATGTGGATTATGCGGTGGGTGCGGCGATTGGTATCGGTTCTGTTATGGGTGTCTATTTTGGTGTAAAACTGTCGCACCGCATTGATAAAAAGATGCAAAAACGCGCATTGTTGATCTTGTATACGGTTATGTTTTTATTAACCTTCAATAAAATTTTAAGTGAGATGAATATCCTATGATAAAAATTTACGGCGCTAGAGAGAATAATCTTAAAAATATCAACCTAGAAATTCCTAAAAACAAACTCGTAGTTTTTACGGGGCTGAGCGGAAGTGGTAAAAGTACTTTGGCGTTTGATACGCTCTATGCAGAGGGACAACGTCGCTACATTGAGTCGCTTTCGTCCTATGCCAGACAGTTTTTGGACCGTGTGGGAAAACCTGATGTCGATAAAATCGAAGGCTTAACGCCTGCTATTGCAATTGATCAAAAAACAACGAGCAAAAACCCACGCTCAACCGTGGGAACGATTACCGAAATTTATGATTATCTGCGTCTGCTTTACGCGCGTGTGGGTAAACAGCACTGCCATTTGTGTGGCAAAGAGATTTCCCAAATGTCGGTAGCTGACATTATCGAGCAGGTCTTAAAACTCCCTCCTGAAACAAAACTTTCTATCTTAGCACCCCTCGTGCGTGAGAAAAAAGGAAGCTTTGCAGACATGATCGAATCGTTGCGTCATAAAGGTTACGTGCGTGCTCTGATTGATGGCGTTATGGTACGTTTGGATGAAGAAGTTGAGCTTTTAAAAACTAAAAAGCATACGATTAAAGTCATTATTGACCGTGTGGTGGTGCGTGAAGAGAACAAAGAGCGAATCGCTACAGACATTGAAAAAGCGCTTTTGGAGAGTTATGGTGAAGTCGAACTGGATATCTCCAATGCCGAAGAAGTAGGGCTTCCAACGTCTCACATTCACTATAGCGAGCATTTAGCATGTTTTGATTGTAAGATCAGTTTTGAACCCCTCGAGCCGCTCTCCTTTTCGTTTAACTCTCCTAAAGGTGCGTGTCCAACGTGCGATGGTTTGGGCATTCGCTACACGCTGGATTTGAAAAAAATCATCAATGAGCATGTGAGCATCGAAGAGGGTGCGATTAAAATATTTTACGGGTTTAACAAAAGCTTTTATGCCAAATTTTTACACGCCTTTTGTGAGGGTGCGGGGATTAATACCAAGATACCGTATGAAGAGTTAGAGGAGTACCAACAAAAAGCCATTTTGCACGGTGGTGTGGAAGATGCGACCTTCTTTTGGAAAAAACATAAACTGACCCGCAAATGGGAAGGTGTGATCAAAATCGCCTACGATATGCTCAAAGATGAAAAAGAGCTCGGTGATTATATGAGTGAAAAGACGTGCGACACGTGTGGTGGGTACCGTCTCAAAAAAGAGAGTTTGGCGGTTCGTTTGGCAAAGAAAAATATCGCCGATATTTTGGAGCTTCCGATCGATCAGTGTTTAGCTTTTTTCAAAGACGAGAAAAACTTTGCTTCGATGAAAGCCCAACACAAGATGATTTCGGAGCCTATTTTAAAAGAGATTAAAGAGCGTCTTTACTTCTTATTTGATGTAGGTCTGGGTTATATCAGCCTTGGACGCGACGCACGGACGATCAGCGGTGGTGAGGCACAACGGATTCGCATCGCTTCGCAGATTGGTAGTGGATTGACTGGGGTTATGTATGTTCTAGATGAGCCCAGCATTGGTTTGCACGAGCGCGATACGCTTAAACTCATCCGAACGCTTCGCAGTTTGCAGAAAAAAGGTAACTCGGTTATTGTCGTTGAGCATGACAAAGAGACGATTAAAACCGCAGATTTTATTGTCGACATTGGTCCTGGGGCTGGAAAGTTTGGGGGTGAAGTGGTCTTTCAAGGCACCAACGAAGAGCTTTTAAAAAGCAATACGCTCACCGCGCAATACCTCAATGGCACGAAAGTGATTAATTACCGTGAGAACCGAAAACAGACGCGTTGGATCGAGCTTAATCATGTCACGATCAACAATATTCAAAACCTTGATGTCAAAATTCCACTGGGAAATCTTGTCGCCATTACGGGTGTGAGTGGGAGTGGTAAGAGCTCACTGATTCTTCAAACCCTGCTTCCTGTGGCAAAAGAGTATCTGAACCGTGCGAAAAAGGTGAACAAAGTTGCAGGCGTTGAGTGCATTGGACTCGATCAACTCGATAAAGTGATCTATCTGGATCAAAGCCCGATTGGAAGGACGCCTAGAAGTAATCCTGCAACGTATACAGGCGTGATGGATGAGATCAGGGCTCTGTTTGCGAAAACCAAAGAGGCGCAAATTCGTGGTTACAGTGTTGGTCGATTTTCGTTTAACGTGAAGGGCGGACGTTGTGAGAAGTGCCAAGGTGATGGCGAAATTAAGATAGAGATGCACTTTTTACCCGACATCATGGTCAAATGTGACGTCTGTAAAGGCCATCGCTACAACGCGCAAACCTTGGAAATCAAGTACAAAGGCAAATCCATTTCGGACGTTTTAAGTATGAGTGTTGATGAAGCGTACGAGTTTTTCAAAGCAATTCCTAAAATTAACCAAAAAGTGCAAACGTTGGCAGATGTTGGTTTGGGCTACATTACCCTAGGTCAAAATGCGGTGACCCTCAGTGGTGGTGAAGCACAACGCATCAAGCTTGCCAAAGAGCTCAGCAAAAAAGATACAGGCAATACCTTGTACGTTTTGGATGAGCCAACGACAGGTTTACACTTCGCCGATGTCGATAGATTGGTCAAAGTGTTACATCATCTCACAGATATGGGTAACTCGGTTTTGGTCATTGAACACAATATGGATGTCATCAAAAATGCAGACTATATGATCGATATGGGACCAGAGGGCGGAAGCTACGGAGGGCGTATAATCGCGATGGGAACGCCATTTGAAGTCGCAAGAGATGCTGAGAAATCTGAAAGCTATACGGGAAAATTTTTAGCAGTTGAATTGGAGTCAGAAAAGAAAAATCCTTAAATGTTTCATTTAGTAACGCTTTTTAAGTGAAAAAAACCTATGAATCTCTTTACATGTAAACCTACATAAGTTAGACATATCTTTTCATTATAATCGCTCTATCTAAAAATTCAAAGGATGTTTCTTGGAACAGGTTACGAGTGTTGTAAAGAAAAAAGACTGGATGCACTACACGATTAAAAGTTTAGCGTTCTGGGTTGTATTTGCCATTATTGCAGGTATTGTTTTTGGTATGGTTGACCCGAAAATGGCAGTTTTAGCAAAACCGGGTATTGATTGGTTTATCCAAATCCTCAAATGGCTTGTTGGTCCGATTATCTTTTTAACGATTATCTCAGGTATTGTAGGGCTTGAGAGTCTTAAAGAAGTAGGCTCTATTGGACTTAAAGCGTTTATCTATTTTGAAGTGGTCAGCACCTTTGCACTTGCGATTGGTGTACTTTTTGGTAATTGGTTTGGTCCAGGAAACGGTATGAACCTCTCGGTTGAGTCGTTAGATCCTAAGAGTGTTGCGAAATTTACCAACGTCAACCAAGATGTTGGCTCATTTATGTCCATCCTCAAAGGCGCCATTCCTCACGATCCTATCACGCCATTTATCAATGGAAATACACTTCAAGTGCTCGTAATGGCGTTGGTTTTGGCAATTTTAATCTCTGCTTTTGGTGGTAAACATAAACCAACCATTTTAAAGCCTCTGGAAATTGCACAAAACTTCTTTTTCAAAATTCTAACCATTTTGATGTGGTTAAGTCCTATTGCGAGCTTTAGTGCGATGGCGTTTTTGATTGGTAAATTTGGTATTGCCTCTCTCATCAATATGGCAAGTTTACTCGGGGTTATGTTTATCTCCGTTCTTGCCTTTATCTTTGGTGTGCTTGGTATCATCATGGCAATCTTTAAGATCAACATCTTCAAATTTATGCGTTTCATCGCTAAAGAGGTCTTGATCGTTTTTGCAACCTCTTCAAGTGAATCAGCGCTCGCGCCACTCATGAAAAGACTTGAAGCAGCAGGTGTGAGCAGAGGAACGACGGGGCTGGTTATTCCTACAGGCTATTCGTTTAACCTTGATTGTACGAACATCTATCTCTCCTTGTCGATCATCTTTATCTCTCAAGCGTTTAACATTCCATTAACCCTTGCAGAAGAGCTTTCGATCATCTTCATCCTTATGGTCACTTCAAAAGGTGCTGTGGGTGTGACAGGTTCTGGCTTTATCGTGCTTGCAGGAACCTTATCAGCAATGGGTGGCGCAATTCCTGTGGTTACCGTTGCGGTTCTTTTGGGCGTGGATAAGTTTATGAGCGAGATGAGAGCGGTTGGAAACCTGTGTGGAAACGCAGTGGCAGCCGTTGTTGTCGGTGCTTGGGATAAACAGATCGATATGGAAAAATTCAAATATTCTCTTGATCATCCAGAAACGGTTGCAGACGCGATTCCTGGTTGATACTTTTTGAAGCGAATGTGGATTTTCCGCATTCGCTTCCTCTCTCTTTCGCTTAAAAATCTCATTAAAATCCCCTCTGCTGTGTCATAATTAAAAAAAACGACTCTTCCCAATCTTTACATGTAAAGGGAAATCTTTGTGTGTGCTGGTTCAAAAGGGTATTAAAGGCATTTTAATTGGAAACACTCACTGAAAAAAAAGTGACCCGTAAAGATTGGACACACTATACGATTAAAAGTTTGGCTTTTTGGGTGGTTGTGGCGATTATCTCCGGTGTGACGCTTGGTATGGTTGACCCTTCTCTTGCGGTAAAAGCAAAACCGGGAATTGATTGGTTTATTCAGGTTTTGAAATGGTTGGTGGGACCGATTATCTTTTTAACGATTATCTCAGGCATTGTTGGGCTTGAGAGTCTTAAAGAGGTTGGCTCTATCGGGCTTAAGGCGTTTGTCTATTTTGAAGTGGTGAGTACGTTTGCGCTTGCCATTGGCGTGCTCTTTGGAAATATTCTCAAACCAGGGCATGGAATGAACCTTAGCGTTGAGTCTTTGGACGCTTCGAGTGTGGCGAATTTCACAAAACCAGGGCAAGAGAGCGCAACGGCGTGGAGCATTTTAAAAAGTGCCATTCCACATGATCCGATTACTCCATTTTTGCATGGCAATACCCTTCAAGTTTTGGTGATGGCGCTTGTTTTAGCGATTCTGCTCTCTGCGTTTGGTGGCAAATACAAACCTATCATTTTAAAACCACTGGAGCAGGTGCAAAACGTTTTCTTTAAAATTTTAACGCTTGTCATGTGGCTAAGCCCATTAGCGAGTTTTAGCGCGATGGCATTTTTGATCGGTAAATTTGGCATTGCTTCTTTGATTGGTATGGCAAGTTTGCTGGGCGTTATGCTGGTTTCGGTTTTGGTCTTTTTATTTGGTGTTCTTGGCATTATCTTGTGGTTTTTCAAAATCAATGTCTTTAAATTTATGCGTTTTATCGCCAAAGAAGTTTTAATTGTCTTTGCAACCTCTTCGAGCGAATCGGCATTGGCACCGTTGATGCGCAAACTAGAAGCAGCGGGGGTGAGTCGCGGAACCACGGGACTTGTGATTCCCACGGGCTATTCGTTTAACCTTGATTGTACCAACATCTACCTCTCGCTCTCCGTCATCTTTTTAGCGCAAGCGTTTAACATTCCTCTCACGCTCTCCCACGAGCTTTCCATTATCTTTATTTTGATGGTTGCGTCTAAAGGTGCGGTGGGTGTTACGGGTTCAGGCTTTATCGTGCTTGCAGGCACGCTCTCGGCGATGGGCGATGTGATCCCTGTGGTGACAGTGGCAGTACTCCTTGGCGTTGATAAATTTATGAGCGAGATGCGCGCGGTCGGTAACCTGTGTGGTAACGCCGTGGCGGCGGTGGTCGTTGGTGCTTGGGATAAACAGATCGATATGGAAAAATTCAAATACACACTGGATCACCCCGAAAGCGTTGAAGACGTCATTCCTCTGTAGTCGCATGCAACGAATTGGAGTTCTTGCGACGCTACGGTTGTAAGAACTCTTCTAGGCGGCTTCTCTCATTAGCTTTTTAACTAAAGCGCGCTATAATCTTTACAAATTCATTAAAGCGAGATGACATCATGCTTGAAGAGATAGCTGAGCGCATCAAATCACTTCCACCCCTTCCAAAAAGTTTCCATCAGATGACATTGATCTGCAAAGATCCCGATGCCAGCGTCAACGACCTTTCCCGTGTGATCGAAGAAGATCCGATGATGGTCGCGAACCTTTTAAAGGTAGCGAATTCGCCTCTGTATGGTTTTAGACGCGAAATCAAGAGTGTGGTGCAAGCCGTCGGTCTTTTTGGCATGTCCACAACCCGTTCTTTGGTCATGGATATGTCGATTAAAAAACTCTTACATGTAGACATGGCGCCCTATGGCATTACGCCTGAAGAGTTCGCTTCCATCTCTAGTTTGCAAAGTGCCTTGATGTTGCAGTGGTACGGCAAAGTCGATGCAAGCAAGGTTGATCTTCTATTCCTTGCGGCGCTTTTGCAAGAGACGGGCAAAATTCTCATCGCCGATGAGATCGCCAAAAATAATGAAACCTATCAATTTCGCTCTGAAATAGAGAGCTGTAATAATATTGCCGATGTCGAGCGTATGTTTGTGCGCATCACCAGCAGTGAAGTAACCTCACGCATCTTCAAACACTGGAAGTTTGATAAAACGATGGTCGAAGCGATCGAATACACCGATGCGATTGGCGCAGCACCTGAGGCGATTCGTCCGTACTCTTTTGCGCTCAAAGTGGTTAAAACCGCGATTCCTCTCAACGCACCACTCAGTGAGCGCAGTGTGAATATGGCGCTGAACCTTTTAGAAAAAGAAAAATTCGACCAAACGCTGTTTCTTGGCGTGGTTCAGTCCCTTAAAAAATCCTACTAAACTCTTTACATGTAAAGGCGCTTTTGTGAAAACACTTACCATCATTGATACTTTTGGCTTTTTTTTTAGAAACTACTTCGCACTTCCTCAACTGCGCAATTCCCAAGGCTTTCCCACAGGACTTTTGACGGGATTTGCCAATTTTATCTACGCGATTAAAAACGAGCATGACACCGATTATCTGCTCTTTGCACTGGACAGCAAAGGCAAGAATTTTCGCCATGAGATTGATCCTAATTACAAAGCCAATCGCCCTGAAGCGCCGGAAGATTTAAGGCGCCAGCTTCCCGTTGCGATTTCGTGGATCGAGAAAATGGGCTTCAAATGCTACAACGAAGAGGGCTTTGAAGCTGACGATGTCATTGCCTCTGCGGTACGTTTTGCCAAACACCATGACATCAAAGTGCGCATCGTCACGCACGATAAAGACCTTTATCAGCTCATCGATGATGGCAGAGTTGTCATCTACGATCCGATGAAAAAGATGGAGATCGATACCGAAAAATGTTTTGAGAAATTTGGCGTTTATCCGCATAAAATCAATGACTATCTAGCCCTCGTAGGTGATGTTGCCGACAATATCCCTGGTGTGAAAGGCATTGGACCCAAGGGTGCTAAAAAACTTTTGGATGATTATGACACGGTGGAAGGCGTGTACGAAAACTTAGAGCGGATCGGAAATCCTCGTGTGCAAGCGATGTTGGAGGAAGGGCGCGAAAATGCCTTTTTGAGCAAACAGTTGGTGCGTTTGGATAACTCGCTTAATATCGCCGATAAGTTTGAGTCGTTTCATCTTCCATGCGATAATCCACTGCTTGGCATTGTCGATGAACTTGAAAAATACGAACTGCGCCATATGCTCTCACGCGTACGAAATGAAGCTTTACATGTAAAACCCAAAGAAGCGGTGAAAACGGGCTTTAACGCGATTTTGCTCGATGATGCCAAGATGCTGTTTAACACCATCGAAGGCATTGAAGACGATGCTATTGTCGCCTTTGATACCGAGACCAATGCACTGGATGCGTACAATGCAAAGATCGTAGGATTCTCCTTTGCGATCAATCAGGATGAAGCGTACTACGTTCCCATCGCGCACCACTATTTGGGTGTGGGCGATCAGATCAGTTTAGAAGATGCAAAACGTGCATTGACACAACTCTTTACCCATAAAATCGTAGGACAAAATCTCAAATTTGATCTTGCTGTCATCGAAAACAATTTTGGCATCCGCGATGTCGCGATTTACGCCGATACGATGCTTTTGGCATGGTTACTCAATCCTGAAACCAATGTGGGGCTTGATACGTTGGCTCTGCGCTTTTTCAACCATGCGATGGTGAAGTTTAAAGAGGTCGTTGCCAAAGGTGAAAACTTTAGCAGCGTGCCTTTGGAAAAAGCGTGTGAATATGCCAGTGAAGATGCGTGGATGACGCTCAAACTTTACCACAAACTCCAAGAGATGTTAGAGCCGCATCTGCTTGATCTGGCAAAATCGGTGGAATTTCCGTTTATTAAGACCTTGATGAAGATGGAAAAAGAGGGCATCAAAGTCGATGCGCCTTATTTTGAGACACTCTTAAAGCGAACCGATCATGCGATTGAAGCGTTGAAAGTAGAAATATTTGCCCTGTGCGATGCCACTTTTAACCTCAATTCTACGCAGCAACTGGGAGCTGTTTTGTTTGAACAACTGGGGCTTCCGACCGTGAAAAAGACCAAAACAGGTTACAGTACCGATGAAAATGTGCTCAATGAACTTCTGGATAAACACCCCAGTATCGCGAAAATTTTAGAATACCGAGAGCTTTATAAATTACGTTCAACCTACATTGAACCATTGCTAAAACTCTCAAAAGAGTCCCCCGTTGGGCGCATCCACACTTCGTTTATGCAAACGGGAACCTCCACAGGAAGGCTGAGTTCTAAAGATCCCAATCTTCAAAATATTCCGGTTAAAACCGAGCTAGGACGCGAAGTGCGTGGCGGGTTTATAGCCAAAGAGGGGTATAAACTGATCGGCATCGACTACTCACAAATTGAGCTCAGGCTTTTGGCGCATTTTAGTGGCGATGAAGCAATGGTAGAAGCGTTTCGCTCCAACAAAGACATTCACAAAGAGACGGCACTCAAACTCTTTGGCGAAGAGGACGCGGCCGCCAAACGTGGTGTGGCAAAAAGCATTAACTTTGGACTCTTGTACGGCATGGGCCCCAAACGTTTGTCGGAGACGATTGGCATTAGCACCAAAGAGGCAAAGAGTTACATTGACAGCTATTTTGCGACGTTTCCAACGATCAAAAATTTTCTTACGGCGATTGCAGAAGGGGCTAAAAAAGAGGGATTTGTTCAGACGCTGTTAGGGCGAAAACGCTATTTTGACTTTGAACACGCCAATGGCATGCAATACGCAGGCTACCTTCGCGAAGCGGTTAATACCGTTTTTCAAGGCAGTGCCGCCGATCTCATCAAGCTTTCGATGAATAAAATCATGACGACACTCGTGGATGATGAGGCAAAACTTTTGCTTCAAATTCACGATGAACTGATTTTTGAAGTCAAAGAGGAGAGGGCAGAAGCATTTGCCGAACAGGCACAAAAGGCAATGGAAGAGATTTACGCGCTTAAGGTGCCACTCAAAGTATCGATTGCCATAGGCAATAATTGGGGAGAACTGAAATGATCGAAGTTTTACTGTTAGCTTTTGCCTTAAGTATGGACGCTTTTGCGGTTTCCATCGGTCTTGGGGCAAAACAAAATGGTCATACGACCAAAGCACTAGCCCTTAAAGCAGGGCTCTTTTTTGGCATTTTTCAAGCACTGATGCCACTCATTGGTTACGCAGGTGGAAAAGGTGTGCTTGGATTTGTAAGTGAATACGCGCACTACATTGCCTTTGGACTCCTGCTACTCATTGGTGCGAAGATGATCTACGAAGGGCTCAATGAAGGCGTTGGCGAAGAGCTTGCAAAGATTACCAATAAAATCATGCTCACCTTAGCAATTGCCACGAGCATTGACGCAATGGCGGCTGGTTTTAGTTTGATGCTTTTAGATCTCAATCCACTGCTCGCCTGTGGCATCATCGGCTTGACCACTTTTATCATCAGCTTCATCGGTGTGCATGTGGGAAAACTAACGGGAACGTGGTTGGAGAGCAGAGCGGAGATTTTTGGTGGTGTGATTTTGGTGGCGATTGGATTTCGAATTCTGTTTTTTTAAGAGAGTGATGGCGAGTAATTTTTCAGGATTTTCTCACAACTTTTATATTCAGGCATAAACTCACCCACGCAGTTCCAAAAAGCTTTTTGGTGGTGTTTGTGTTCGATGTGTGAGAGTTCGTGAATGACGATGTATGTGATGCACTCAAGAGGGAGTTGAGCAAGGCTTAGGTTGAAGCTAAGCTCATTGGTGTGGCTGCAACTTCCCCAGCGTCTTTTGGCTTTTCGAAAGCGGATATGTGTGGGTTTTACGCCCATTAAAAAGCTCCACTCTTCCACCAAGCGTGTCACCAAGGGGATGCTTTTTTCTCTGTAAAAGGACTCAGGTGTTTGGTTTACATGTAAAAGAATCGGCTCTCCCAAATAGAGCACTTTCCCCTCATTTTCAAACAGCGATGCGAGTGTTGTGCGCTCTTTGGCCGCTTTCATTTTTGCAAAGATCCAGAGCGCTTTTTGCATCACTAAGGTATGAATGTAGGCTGTATTGGAGGAGGGGGTTTTGACGATGACCCCTTGGATGGGGTCTATCTTGATGTAGAAGTTTTTTAGACGCTTGTTTGTGATGATGGAGTATGAAAGTTGTTGCCCTTCATACTCTAAAATGTTAGTCAAACCAGCTTTTGATTTTATCGAAGACGCTTTCAAATTTTTCATCTTTGTGTTTGGTTTCAATGCCAAATTCTGCTTGGAGTTTCTCAAGCATCTCTTTTTGCTCTTTGGTCAGCTTTTTAGGGTAGCGAATCGAAATTTGTGCGATCATGCCACCTAGTTGATGGGTATGCACATTTTTGACGCCCTCTTTTTTAAAAATAAACTGCTGTTTATCTTTCGCGCCCAAAGGAAGTTCGAGTTCGGTTTCGCCACGAATCGTTGGAATTTTGATCGTTTGACCTAGGGCTACTTGGGTGAAAAAGATGGGGACTTCGATGTAAATATCATCATTATGGCGTACAAAATGCTCATCTTCTTTAACATGCACTAAGATGTAAAGATCACCGCGTGTTCCACGCTCATCGATGTTCCCTTTGCCTGCTACGCGAATGCGGTTGTTGTTATCGATGCCCTCAGGAATGTCGATGGTGACTTTATCGTCCACTTGACTAAAGCCTTTGCCGTTACAGCTTGGGCATGGATTGGTGACAACGCTGCCTTTACCATTACACGCAGGGCAAGTTTGAGAAAAGGTCATAAACCCTTGTCGATAAAAGACTTGTCCTTTACCTTTACACTCTTTACATGTTGCCTTAGCTTTGTCTTTGCTTCCGGTACCATCACACGTCTCGCAGGGTTTTTTATAGGAGAAACTGACCTCTTTTTTGCATCCAAAAATGGCTTCATTAAACGCTAGCGTGACTTCAGCTTCGAGGTCGAGGTTGTATTTGCGATTTTGTTTTGATCCACCGCCACCGAAACCACCGCTGCTACCAAATCCTCCGCCAAAGACAGACTCGAAGATGGAGCCAAGATCACCCATGATGTCTTCATAGCGCATATCTGAGAAGTGGCTAAAGCCTTGGGAGTCGAGTCCTGATTTACCGTAACGATCATACGTGGAGCGTTTTTGCTCGTCACTTAAGACTTGGTAGGCTTCATTGATCGCTTTAAATTTCTCTTCAGCCTCTTTGTCACCTTGGTTGCGGTCAGGATGGAATTGCAACGCTAATTTTCGGTATGCTTTTTTAATCTCTGCAGCATCTGCAGATCTACTTATTTCCAATATTTCGTAATATTCTAGATCCACTATTGTTCTCTTTACATGTAAGATTTTGAAGATCACGATTCTACCAAATTCTAGTTTAAATTTTGGTTGTTAAGGTAGGTTAACAAATGGTTAAAAGCTCGTTAAGACCAGAGGGGTAGTATTTCATCATAAAACTTTTAAGGAGTAGATTATGAAAAAAACAATCTTAACACTAGCAACGTTGGTTGCGCTTGGAACGACGGGTGCTTTTGCTTATGGCATGAGTGGTAACTGCCAAGAGATGCAGCCTGGTATGGGTATGAATGGTGGCAAAATGATGCTAGGACAAGGAATGCGTGGTGCTAAAGGTGATATGATGGGCATACCGATGCTTGAAAAACTCAATCTTACCGATGATCAAGAGCATAAACTCGATGTTTTACGCAGTGAATTTAAACTCGAAATGACAAAATTACGTGACCCAAAAATGATGACTAAAATGCAAGATCTCATGAGTGGTGAGAGCTTCAACAAAAAAGAGTTCATTAAACTGAACAATGAAATGCACGAAAAAATGGTAGCCGTTCAAGCCGATCACATGGAAAAAGTGTTTAACATTTTAACCAAAGAACAACGTGCTGAACTTAAAACATTGATGAGCCAAAAACCTAGCAGACCCGCTCCTGGGCAAGCACCTGCGCCTGTCAGTAAATAAATAGCCCTTATTAAGATCCTTAAGACCTCCTCCTCGGAGGTCTTTTTCTCAATCTCCTTTACATGTAAACTCCTTCTACTTCACACAATTCCTTTTTTTTACTTTAGACAAAACAATTGACTAGGATTATTTAGCTCTTTATGTCTGCCTGCTTGCTATAGTTACATCAAAATTTATTAATATAATAATAAAGGATAATTATGGAAGTGATGCAAGAAGTGGAGCAAAATAGGCTCAAATTTTTCCCCATTATGATGTACGCAACGGTTATGGGTATGAGTGGTTTGACCATCATGTACCAAAAAGCTGCCCTTTGGCTAGGCTTTTCAGCGTTGATTGGCGAGGTGTTAATGGCGATCACAACACTGCTGTTTGGTGTGATCAGTGTGATTTACATCACAAAGTTTTTGAAGTACCGTGCTGCTGTTAAAAAAGAGTTTAGCCATCCGGTGCGTATTAATTTTTTTGCAGCGGTTTCAATCTCTATGCTTATGTTGGCGATTATCTACAAAGAGCATTATCCCTTTGTGGCAGCCTTGTTTTGGTACCCAGGTGCGGCGCTTCATTTTTACTTAACGATGCACACGATCTCGTTTTGGATCAACAACAACCAAGAGTTGGATCACTCCAATCCTGCGTGGTTTATCCCCATTGTGGGCAATGTCCTCATTCCTGTGGCAGGTGTTGGGTTTGCAAGCCAAGGTGTGTTGCTCTATTTCTTTAGCACGGGCATCTTCTTTTGGGTGATTTTGTTTGCTATTTTGCTCAATCGCATCATTTTTCACCACCAGATGGCAAACAAATTTATGCCAACGATGTTTATTCTTATCGCACCACCTGCGGTTGGGTTTATTGCCTATGTGAAGATTTATGAGGTGGTTGACACCTTTGCGATGATCTTATTTAATCTCGCACTTTTTTTCACCTTCTTGATCGCCTTTATGTATAAAAATTTTATCAAAATCAAGTTTTTTATCTCATGGTGGGCGTTTGTCTTCCCTGTGGCGGCAATGGCAATTAGTACGATGCTCATGTACCAACAAACGCAAGATCTGCCCTTGTTGGTGCTTGCGTATACGATGATTGCGCTCACAAGCGTTATTATCACGATCGTCATTTATCAAACGTTGATTCACATGCAAAAAGGTGACATCTGCGTTCAAGAGTAAATTAAAATTCCAAAGGAAAATTCAATGCAAAAAACAATTTTTATGGACAAATACCCACTCTATTCGCTGATCATTCAAAAAAGTGAGACGGGTTATGAAAACGTTGGGCAGATCATTGCCTATTTTAAAGAGAAGATCAGTGAGCATCCTATCGCAAAATTTATCGCGGTGTTTGACCATTATGCGCATACAAAATCCTTAGGTGGTGAGATCATGGAAGGGCTCAAAGATGCTCAAAATATCATCTTCTGCTTTGGTCCGATGATTCCTAATACCAAAATCGTCGCTGTGCGCCCTCGCAGCATTGCCGTTTGCGAATTAGAAGCCTCTTTTATCATCGAATTTTTAGAAGCACCCAAAGAGGAGATGCACGCCTTGATGGAATCTTGGACAAAAGCGCTTGTTGAAGTTAAATAGTTCTATACTCTTTTACATGTAAGATACAAGAGCAATCACGCGCTCTTGTATCCCTCTGGCTCTTTTCTCTCTTTGTCTCTGCTTTTATAAGCACTCCATTTATAAAATATTAACTAATAAAAATTATAATTCAATAAAATAAATAATCAGGAAAAAACAGATGAATTTTCGATTTTGGATAGCTCTCTATAAAGAGGGTTTTAGCCATTTGAGGGTTGGAAAAACATTGTGGAAAGTGATTTTTATTAAGCTTTTGGTGATGCTAGTTCTTTTCAAAGGACTCTTCTTCAACGAAACCTTGCATACGCTCTTTGAAGATGAGACGCAAAAAAGCGAGTATGTATTAGATAATTTAACAAAGGATATCAAGTGAATGAACTCGCTTCGGTGGATTGGAGTAGGGCGCAATTTGCGCTGACCGCCATCTACCATTTTTTATTTGTTCCCTTAACATTGGGGCTCAGTTTTTTAGTGGCAATTATGGAGACACTTTATGTCAAAACGGGTGATCTGGAGTGGAAAAAAGCAACCAAGTTTTGGATGACGCTTTTTGCCATAAACTTTGCTATCGGCGTTGCTACAGGGCTCATTATGGAGTTTGAATTTGGTACCAACTGGGCGAATTATTCGTGGTTTGTCGGTGACATCTTTGGCGCACCGCTTGCGGTAGAAGGCATTTTAGCCTTTTTTATGGAGTCCACCTTTTTTGCCGTCATGTTTTTTGGCTGGAACAAAGTCAGTAAAGGCTTTCATCTGCTCTCGACGTGGTTGGTTGCCCTTGGCTCCAACCTCTCTGCCTTTTGGATTTTGGTGGCGAACGGTTGGATGCAGTATCCTGTTGGGATGGTGTTTAATCCAGACAGTGCGCGCAACGAGATGGCAAACTTTTTTGATGTTTTGCTCTCACCTGTGGCGATTGCAAAGTTTTTGCATACGGTTGCAAGTGGCTATGTGATTGGATCGTTGTTTGTTGTGGGCATCTGCGCATGGTTTTTACTTAAAAAACGCCATCTTCATTTTGCCAAACGCAGTATGCTTGTGGGAGCATCCTTTGGTTTACTCACCTCCCTTTTTTTAACCCTCAGTGGTGATGAGAGTGCCTATCAGGTTGCACAACATCAACCGGTTAAGCTTGCGGCGATGGAAGGGATTTATAAAGGAGAACATCGTGCGGGTCTTATTGCGTTTGCCTTTTTAAATCCTGATAAAAAAATAGGCGATGATCTACACCCTTTTATCGGTGATATTGAGATACCGTATCTTCTCTCGTTTCTAGGATACCGCAACATTGAGGCGTTTGTACCAGGTTTAGATGATTTGGTGTATGGCAATCCCTCAAAAGGGGTCGTATCGGCAAGCGAGCGTATCGAAAGTGGCAAAATAGCGCTGAGTGCGCTTAAGAGCTATCGTGAAGCGAAAAAAGAGGGTAATGCGGCTTTAATGCAAGAATCCCACACGCTTTTAACGACGCACATGCCCAATTTTGGTTATGGTTATTTGGACAGACCTGAGCAGATCGTGCCTCCCATTGCACTAACGTTTTACACGTTCCATCTGATGGTCAGTCTTGGTATGTGGTTTCTAGCGCTGTTTATCATTGTACTTTTTCTCTTAATGAAGCGTGAGATAATGCGTTATAAACCTATTTTGTATGCAGCGCTTTGGAGCATTCCTTTGGGTTATATTGCCGCTGAGTGCGGCTGGATTGTGGCGGAGGTTGGCAGGCAACCGTGGGCGATTCAAGACTTGATGCCAGTCCACATTGCTGCAACGAACTTAGGCAGTGGGAATGTGATGATCTCATTTACCCTATTTGCCATACTTTTTACCCTTTTGTTGATTGCTGAGATTAAGATCATGGTGAAGCAAATCGCAATCGGCCCTGATGGAGGTCACTGATGTTTGAACTACTCTCTTTGCTTCAATTGCAACAGTTGTGGTGGATTATTGTAAGCCTTTTAGGAGGCATTTTTGCGTTTTTACTGTTTGTACAAGGGGGTCAAACCTTCCTGTTTTCCCTTCCTGCCAATGAAACAGAAAAAACGATGTTGGTCAACTCTTTGGGGCGAAAATGGGAGCTTGGCTTTACCACGTTGGTTCTCTTTGGCGGTGCTTTATTTGCGGCATTTCCTCTTTTTTACGCGACCAGTTTTGGGGGTGCGTATTGGGTCTGGCTTGCCATTTTGTTCTGTTTTATCATTCAAGCGGTCAGTTACGAATACCGAAAAAAGCCTGATAATTTTTTAGGAACGAAAACATACGAATGCTTTTTGTATCTCAATGGAAGCTTAGGTGTTTTACTCTTAGGTATTGCCATCAGCACCTTTTTTAGCGGAGCAGCGTTTCATCTCGATGAGAACCGCTTTGTCTTTTGGGATAATCCTTTACGGGGGCTAGAAGCGCTACAAAATCCATTTAATTATCTTTTAGCATTCACGCTTTTCTTTCTTTCGCGCATCGGTGCAGGGCTTTATTTTATCAACACGATAGACCATGATGCTTTACATGTAAAGATCAAAACGATGCTTAGATCGCAGACGCTGCTCTTCTTACTCTTTTTTGCAAGCTTTATGGGTTGGATTCTCACCAAAGAGGGATTTGCCTATGATCCTCTCACCAAAGTGGTGATGATCGTGCCGTACCATTATGCCAACAATTTTGCCCAAATGCCTTGGGTCTTAGCGCTTTTTTGTCTGGGCGTTTGTTTGGTCGTTTTTGGCGTGTTGCGCACCCTTTTTAGCACCAACAAAACAAGCATTAAGCCTTTTGGTGTGGGCGTTGTTTTTACGGTGATGGCACTGTTTCTCACGGTTGGACTGAACTATACCGTTTTTTATCCCTCTTTGAGCGATCTTTCAAGTTCATTGCACATTGAAAATGCGAGCGGAAGCTTCTATACATTGACAACGATGAGTTATTTGGGGTTGATGATTCCGTTTGTTGTGGCATACATTGCTTACGCGTGGTATGCTATGAATCGTGTGAAAATTACGGAAGCAGAGATGAACGACTCTAGCCAACATCACTATTAGGAGAACAGTATGGATTACACACATTCGCTTTTATGGTTACTATCATGGCCACTGCTGATTGGATTAAGTTATGGATTTATTCGTTTAAATCTTTATATTCTTAAAGATGAGTAAAGGATTTCCCTTTATTCGTCCCCTTCCGCTCGTTCTTTTAAAGAAAAGAGAGACAAATTCAGTATAATTGTAAAAAAGCTCTAAGGTCATAGAATGATTAACGTTTTGATGATAGAAGATGATGCTGAATTTGCTGAAATCTTAAGTGAATACCTCGCGAAATACAATATCAAAATCACCAATTATGAAGACCCTTATTTGGGATTAACCGCAGGCATTAAAAAGTACGATCTGCTGATTTTAGATCTGACGTTGCCGGGGATGGATGGACTTGAAGTCTGTAAAGAGATTGTGGCACAGTACGACATTCCCATCATTATCTCCTCAGCGCGCAGTGACATTAGCGACAAAGTGATCGGGCTTCAAATCGGGGCAGATGATTATCTGCCAAAACCGTACGATCCTAAAGAGATGTACGCGCGCATTCAAAGCTTGATCCGTCGTTACAAAAAGAGCTCCACGCTCGAAGATCAGCAAGGAGCGAGTGTCTTTTTGGTCGATGAAAAACGCCATGAGATCTCGTTTAAAAATGAAGTTTTAAGTCTTACCCCTGCTGAGTATGAGATTCTCTCTTACATGATCAAGCAAAATGGTTTTTCGATTTCGCGCGAACAGCTGGTCTACAACTGCAAATCCCTGAAAGATAAAGGTTCTAAGAGTTTAGATGTCATCATCGGACGATTACGTGCCAAAATTGGCGATGACTCGAAGAGTCCGGAATACATCCACTCGGTTCGAGGGATTGGGTATAAGCTGGTTGGATGATTAAAAACTCGATTCTGAACAAGATCAGCGCGATCTTTTTTCTCTCACTTTTTTTGTTGGCGATGTTTTTTGCACTTTTATTGGAGCATCAAAGCGACAAAAACTTAGACAATATGAAACAGCGCCAAATTCAATCGGTCAACTATCTTTTGGTGATGTACCGCAACAACGTTCAACCGCAGGATATTGAAGAGTATTTTAATAACTTTGGACTCAAAAAAGTCTCTAGCAAACACCTGCGTGATTCGGTGTTGGAGCGTGGGGTGGTCATTTTTCAAAAGCTTTCACCCATTAGTCGTTTCTCCTCCATTGTTTACAATGATCGCTACTATCTTTTCATCGACAATTTCGAATCGAGCGTGCTTTTGGAGAGTCAAGACTACAAAAATTTTAACGAGAGTTTGTGGGTTGTTTTTGTCATAGCGCTTCTGATTTTGCTTTACATGTACATCTCCATTTTTAAAAGTATCGCTCCATTGAAAACACTCAGCTCTCAAATACGCAAGTTTGCTTCGGGCGATCTTGAGATTGAATGCAAGAGTGAATCCAACGACGAGATCGGTGAAGTCGCCAATGAGTTTGACCGAGCCGTGAAAAAAATCCACGATCTGATCAATTCACGACAGCTTTTTTTACGCACCATTATGCACGAGCTTAAAACGCCCATTGGCAAAGGGCGTATTGTCGCGGAGATGTTAGAGGATGAAACGGCTAAAAAGCGCTTGATTGGGGTTTTTGGAAGGCTGGATCTGCTCATTTCTGAGTTTTCAAAAATCGAGCAGATTACCTCGAAGCGTTACGATTTGAGTCTGAAAGAGTATTCGCTTTTACATGTCGTCGATCAAGCAATTGATCTGTTAATGCTGGATGATAAAAAAAGAGAAGATCAAGTAAAAGTGGAGGGCGATTTTGATTTTAAAGTCACCGTTGATTTTGATTTGATGGCACTTGCGCTTAAAAACCTGATGGACAATGCGATGAAGCACAGTCTGAACCATAACGTTTTTGTCAAAAGTAAAGATCAAACCGTGATAATTTCCAATGAAGGTGAACCGCTTAAAATGTCTATTGATGAGTATTTTCAACCCTTCGTTTCAGGGTCAAAAGCGTGTGGTAGTGGTCTTGGGTTAGGACTGTACATTGTTAAAAACATCATTGCTCAACATGGTTTAGAAGTGGTTTACAGCTATGAAGGGGGATTCCATCAATTTAGTATCGATTTTTCCAAAGGGTGTGCTGTATGATGCGAGGATTAGAGAAGTTTAATAAACTGGTTGAGGCATTTGAAAAACTCCCAACAGTAGGACGAAAGTCAGCTGTTCGGTTTGCATACCATCTTGTGTTAAACGACACTTTTTCTGCTATGAAACTGGCTAATGCGATTGAGAGTGCGATTAAAAGTATTCGAAAATGTGAACGTTGTGGTGCACTGAGCGAACATGAAATTTGCGATATTTGTTTGGATGAAAGACGTGATGTTCAAAAACTCTGTATCGTGGAGAGTGCGAAGGACATTTTTGTTTTAGAAGAGCATAAGCTTTTTGATGGACGCTATTTTGTTTTGGGTGATTTGGAAGAGGAGACGTTGGCACAGTTAGAAACCATCGTACAAGAAGGTGTCAAAGAGATGATCTTTGCGCTTACTCCGTCATTAGCCAATGATGCACTGATTTTATTTATCGAAGATAAGCTCAAAAACCATACACTTCATTTTACCAAGATTGCACAGGGTGTGCCAACAGGTGTTCATCTTGAAAATGTCGATATGCTCTCTTTATCCAAAGCCCTTGAATCGCGCACGAAAACCTAAAAACTATTTCTCAATCTGATTGAAAAAAAAGTAACAATTTTTGCCTAATTCTTTGGCATTGTACATCGCTTTATCGGCATACAAGATGAGATCTTCTGCCTTGATGGAGTCATCGGGATAAAAACTGATGCCAATGCTGGCTGAGATGTAAAGATCAATACCATGAATGACAATAACATCACTCATCGCTTCTATGATTCGTTTCAAAATGGGTTCACATTCACGAGGCTCTTTAAGATTGGTCAAAATAGCTACAAATTCATCACCACCCAAACGTGCAACAGTCTCATTTTTACGTAACAACGAAGCAATCCGTTTAGAAACGGCAATAAGCAGTTCGTCGCCAATGCTGTGTCCATACGTGTCATTGATCTCTTTAAATCCATCTAGATCAATGTACAAAACAGCCAAATACGTGTTGTAACGTTGTGCTTCAGCGATGGCTTGGCTCAGTCTATCCCACAGTAACATACGATTTGGAAGTGAGGTGAGGGCATCATGATGGGCAAGGTGTTCAAGCTCTTTTTCATGCTCTTTGATGATGGTAATATCTGTAAAAAGCGCTACAAAATTTTGAATTTCACCTTCGCTGTCTTTGACCGCACTGATGGTTAACATCTCAGCGTAAATACTACCATCTTTGCGACGGTTCCAAATCTCACCTTGCCAATGACCAAGGGTAAGAATACTCTCCCACATCTGTGTATAAAATATGGGCTCTTGCCTACCCGATTTCATGATGCGTGGATTGTGCCCGATGATCTCATTCAGTAAATACCCAGAATTACGTACAAAAGCATCATTGGCCTCTATAATGGTGCCATAAGGGTCTGTGATAATAATTCTCTCTTTGGCGTGTGTAAAAACATTGGCTGCGAGCTGTAGCTTGGCATCGCTTTTACTCTTTTCAATGGCAAGGGCAATAAACTGTACTTCATCTTCAACGAGCTTGATCTCTCTTGGCGTAAGAGGCTGCTCTTGTAAGGAGCAGATCATCAAAAGCCCCAAAGGTTTCCCAAAAGCGGAGAAAACAGGGTTTGCAAAGCAATGTTGCCTATCTTTTAAATAGAGATTTTGTGTTTTTTCATGCCACCATGGCTCTTCATCAAGCGTGCTAAACAGTACAGGATGAGAGGGCAGTTGCATCAGATGCGCTAAAAAGTGTTTATCGTCTTCGGAAGCATCTATGAGGGTGGTGCTGAGAAGTTGAAGCTCATTTGAAGTGGCTCCCAGTATGAGTTTATGGTTGGTTTCATCAAACAGTAGCATGCTGCATCCAATGCGGTGGTGATGAATGGACTCAATGTCTCCTGTCATTACATGTAAAATGGTTGAGAGGGGTGACGTATTGGCGATCATCTGTAAAATTTGTTTATGGTGCTGTTCACATTGCTGGATGTATTTACGCTCATCAATGTCCGCAATAACGCCTACAAGGCCTATCTCTTCGCCTTTGGTATCGTAAAATCGTTTTCCTGTCAACTGTCCCCAAAAGCTACTACCATCGGTTCGGCAATAGACACGCTCCAAATCCACCGAAGCAATTTTGCTGCTCAAAAGTGAGAGCATCTTTTGGCGTCCGATCTCTTTTTCTGAAACGTGGATAAGTTCTACATACTCTTTGTTGATAAGCTCTTCCAGTGGGTATAAAAACATCTCCGCCATACGTTGATTTGCATGCGTGATGCGACCTTCCAGATTGACCAAAAAGATGGCAACACTGGACGTGTCAAGAATCTGTTTAAAAAGAATCTCTTGTTTGGCAAGATTATCATTGACCTCGAAGAGTTCGCGTTCCACATTTTTACGATCGGTAATGTCATGAATGATGGAGAAAAGAACTCTCTTCTCTTTAAGATTGATGGGTGTTGAAAAGACTTCAACATCACGCACTTCGCCATTGGCAAGCTGATGTTGAAAGTTAAAGTAATTACGCTCTTCCTTAAGGGCACGTTGGCGCTCTTCCCTCACTTGTTCAGCAGGAAGGGTATTGATGGTGGAAATAGACATCTGCCTGAGTTGCTCTAGGGTGTACCCATAGTAGCGTGCCGCAGCTTCATTTGCATTGAGAATTTTTCCATTTTCAGGATCAAGCAGTAACATGATAGAGCTACTTTTGTCAAAAAAACGGTACAGCGCATTGTAGTCACTATCGTCTGATGCAAATAATGTATGAAACAGCGTTGAAATTAGGTTCATGAAAACTCTCTGCTGGGGAAATGTCACATCTATAATGGTATTAGTGTAACATAAAATTGGCAATTATAAAAACGTTTTTTTAAATAGTATAAATAGGCTAAAAATTAAGTACTTGTTCGCTTTGGTCATTATGCGATCTAAAAGAGTCAAAAGCTCTTTCTGTTTGGCTTTCATTCTTTTAAAATGATCCAAAAAGTTTATTTAAATTTTATTTATACTTGCAAGCTATAATCTTTAGTAATACTACAATTGAGGAGTTAGACGATGAAATGCCCTGTATGTGGAACCGTTGATCTGTTAATGAGTGAGAGATCGGGAGTTGAGATAGATTACTGCCCACAGTGTCGAGGTGTCTGGTTAGATCGTGGTGAGCTTGATAAAATCATTGAGCGCTCAAGCGCTCCCGTTGTGTCAAATCCAACGCAACAATACTATGGAAAAGCTGAAAAGTCACATCATAAAGAGTACTCTCATGATGATAAATCGTATCAGCAACAAGGTCATTACAAGAAAAAAGAGAGTTTTCTAGGCGAGCTTTTTGATTTTTAGAGAAGGGAAAGGGCATTTACATGTAAACGCCCTTTTAAAACGCTAGAGAGCGTATTTTTGACGAAGTTCTTTTTTATTCACTTTCCCAACACTGGTTTTATCGATATTTTCAACAAATTTTATTTTGAGCAGCATTCCTTCTCGTGCCATGATACCTTTTTTAATAAACTCTTTGGCATGAAGCAGTAGCTCTTTATCGGTTACTGTCTTTTGCGGATCAACGACCACAAGTGCAAGCGGTCGCTCACCCCATCTCTCATCCTCCACACCAATAACAGCAACTTCTTTCACTTGTGGATGTTGGTTGATGATGTCTTCAAGCTCCAGCGAAGAGACCCATTCCCCGCCCACTTTGATAATGTCTTTCATGCGATCCGTGATCTTGATATAGCCTTTTTCATCCATGGTGGCGATATCGCCTGTATGCAGATAACCGCCATGCCAGAGAAGTTCAGAGTTTTTTTGATCTTTAAAATAGCCTTGTGTGAGCCACGGAGAGCGCACGACAATTTCACCCGAATGTGCACCATCTTGAGGCAATGATTGCATCGTTTCATCCACCACATGAATCTCCACGAGTGCCATGGAACGTCCCGTTTTAATGCGAATGTCGCTTTGTGCATCATCATCCCTCTCTAACATTTCAGGCGTGAGCTGTGCAATGCTTAAAATGGGACACGTCTCGCTCATGCCGTATCCTGTAAACATATCAATGCCTCTTTTAAGGGCTTCTTGGCACATTGCTTTGGGAAGTGCCGCTCCTCCAATCATGACTTTCCAACCACGTAGATCGACCTCATGGATTTTAGGCGAATTAAAAAGCATGTGCATAATAGTCGGAACGCAATGCGAAAAGGTGACTTTTTCTGTGTCGATCAGCTCCAAAAGCAGGTCGGGAATGTAACGCCCTGGATAGACCTGTTTGACCCCGAGCATCGTCGCAACATAGGGCAATCCCCACGCATGGACATGAAACATTGGGGTAATGGGCATATAAACATCCCCTTGGCGAAAATTGCCTTGGTGTGGGGCGCTTCCAAGTGTCGAAAGGGCTCCTAAGGTATGAAGCACCAGTTGGCGATGGGTAAAGTAGACACCTTTGGGAAATCCCGTCGTTCCTGTTGTGTAAAATGTCGTCGCACGCGTGTTTTCATCAAAGTCTGGAAAATCAAAAAAATCGGCTTCTTTGTCTAGCAATGCTTCATATTCACCTTTTACATGTAAAGAGGTGGGTGGCATTTTTTCATCATCGCATAGCACAATAAAATGCTCCACATCCAGCCTTCCTTTGATCTGCTCAAGGACCGGTAAAAAGTCGGTATGGGCTAAGATCACATCATCTTCCGCATGATCAATCGTGTAGAGAATCTGCTCAGGGCTGAGACGAATATTGATCGTGTGTAAAATAGCTCCTAGCATAGGAATCGCAAAATAGCACTCCAAATAACGGTGCGAGTCATAATCCATCACGGCTACCGTATCGCCTTTTTTCACACCAAGAGCGCTTAGCATATGTGCGAGTTTATGCACACGTTTTTTAAATGTCGCGTAGGTAAAACGCTTCTCAGTGCGGTAGACGATCTCTTGGTTGGGATCAAAATAAATCGGAGCGTTGAGAATGTTTTTAATCAAGAGTTGATACTCATGGGCATAAGGGTTTTTCAGGGTATGTTCAAGTTGCATACGCTCTCCTTGGTAAAATTTAGAGATCAAACGCAGGGCGCATCAACGATTCGATCGTTTTAACGTCATAATGTTTGGAGAAGAAAAGGTTAAACGCAAGAACCCCTTGGTACAAAAGCATCTCTTTGCCATCTTTACATGTAAGCTGATGGCTTCGTGCCAGTTCTAAAAAAGGGGTTGGTTTGTTGTAGATCACATCAAACGCATATTTGGCGTCTTGAAACAGAGTCTCTAAAAGGGCTTTGTCGCACGGGTACGCTTCTTCTTTGAGTCCTGCTGAGGTGGTGTTGATGATGAGGTCATACGCTTTACATGTAAAGGTTTCCCATGTGTTACATGTAAAGCCTTTGGCTTCAAAAAAAGCGAGTCTGGAGGCGGAACGGTTGAGAATGGTGGTTTCGATTTGGTGTATTTTTAAAATCATCGCAATCGCTTTTGCCGTTCCTCCTGCTCCTAAAATCAGGGCATTGCGAAGATACCCAAACGATTTAATCGCCTCATAAAAGCCCTCAGCATCGGTGTTGTAGCCGATGACGCGCGCTCCTTCACTGACCAGCGTATTGACCGCGCCAATCTCTTTGGCAAGCCCTCGTACTTCATCACATTGGGCATACGCTGCCTCTTTATGGGGCACCGTGACATTTGCCCCTTGAAGATTCATCGCACGAAAGGTTGAAAGCAATTTTTCAGGCTCTTTAATGGTTTTACGAACATAACAGCCATTGAGGTTTAAGGTGTTCAAAACGGTGTTATGGAGTCTTGGGGAGATCGAATGGGTAACAGGGTCGCCAAAAATACTAAAGAGTAACATAGTGGATGTTACTCTTTTAGATCATCAAGTGAGCTGGTCATGGCTCCTAGCTTATTGGTCACTTCGAGGTATTCAAGCTCAGGTTTACTGTCCGCCACAATGCCACCCCCTGCTTGGAAAATGATTTTTTCTTCATCGAGATACGCGGTTCGGATCATAATACAGCTGTCCATATTACCATCAAATCCAAAATAACCTGCCGCCCCACTGTAAAAGCTTCGCTTCAGCCCTTCAAAATCGCTAATAAGCTCCATCGCGCGAATTTTCGGCGTTCCTGTCATCGTCCCAGCCGTAAACGTAGCGGCAAAAAGGTCGAACATGTCGTATTTGGCATCTAAAAGAGCTTCGATGTCGCTGACCATGTGCATCACGTGGGAGTAACGCTCCACGCGCATCATCTCTTTGACTTTCACACTGCCCACATGTGCCACGCGACCAAGATCGTTACGCCCAAGATCGATCAGCATCAAATGCTCGGCGCGCTCTTTCTCATCACTCAGCATCTCTTTTTCGTACGCCATATCTTTTTCATACGTCGAGCCACGTTTGCGTGTGCCTGCAATCGGACGAAGCGTTATGCGTCCATCTTTGAGTCCAACCATCACTTCAGGTGAACTGCCAATGATCGCAAATTTGGGATAGGAGAGATAGAACATATAGGGCGATGGATTTTTTTGACGCAAAATGCGGTAAAAGCTCAAACGATCAATCTGTGCGTATTGTGTAAAACGATTCGACATCAAAATCTGAAAAACATCCCCACTGCGAATCATCTCTTTGGCTTTAGCGACCATATCAAAAAAGTGCTCTTTGGAAAGGGCAAACGAGCTCTTGTTTTTATCGACAACGGCTGTTTGAATTGGAATGTGAATATGTGGCTCTTTGAGTGTTGATTCAATGGCACCCAGTTGATCGGCAATATTCGGAACAAAGGTGGTTAGTATCAATGTATTGGTTTTATGCGAAAAGGTACAGACGAGTTTGGGGCGCATCAGGTCGATTTCGGGGATATGAAGCTCATCTTTAAGGTTATCCATGTGTGAGCGTAAACGTGGCTCAAAAATCTTCACGGCATCATAACCGATGTAACCGATAAAGCCATCTACAAAGCCGACACCTAGCTCTTTGGCGTAGGTTTGGTAGAGCGTTTTATCCAGTTCTGCGTAGCGTTTTTTTAAAAATGTAAACGGATTAGCGCCTAGGTCATGTGAAATACCCTCTTCATCGATGTGTACAGCCATGTCATTTTGGTGAATGAGACGTTCACGTGCGCCAATGAAGAGAAAGCTAAAGTTGCCATCGTTGTTGTTGATGGCACTTTCAAACAAAAAGCAGAGCTCACCTTTAAAATAATCCTGCAATTTTGCAAAGATCGTAATCGGGGTGAGCTGATCGAAAAGGATTTTACGGGAGCTTAGCACCTTACTTCACCCTGTAAATAAATGCGTTTTTATTCACACTTGAGCGAATCAGTACCAAAGCACTCTCAGCATCACTTGATTTGGCATACGGTCCAATCAAGATTTTCGTTACTTTATTGCCATTTACCACCGTTGTGTAGAGCTTGTACTCAAACCCTTTAGACTTGATGTCACTGAGTTGTTTTGCCTCAGGCGTTGTTGCAACAGCCCCTACTTGAACATAAATACCAGCATCCGCGCTTCCGCCACCGGCTGTATGGGTGTCACCCACTTCGGTACTGCGAAGCAGAGGTTGTGCTTTGGGCGCCTCTTTTTTAGTCTCTTCTTTGACTTTAGGAAGGGTCTCTTTTACAGGCGTTGTTGTCGTAGCAGGCGTGGTGGTGGACTCCTTAGGTTTAGCCTCAGCCCCTTTTGCCTCTTCTTGTTTTTGTGCTTCTTTCTCTTTGAGCGTTTTGATCATATCTTCAAAACTCTCTTTTTTAGGGTTCTCTTCAATAATTGGCACTTGTTTAAAGAGCTGGTCATCTTTAGGAACTTGCATCTCTTGGGTTGGCTCTGGTGGCAAAATTAACTTAGAAGTGTCTTTCCCTTGATCTTTGTTTGCTACTTTCATGCTTGCGAGTGCGACTAAAAAGACAAGAATCAAAAAAGCAACTAAAATAAGGATACGCTTCATTTTAAGGGTCTTATTATCCCCTTTTTCTAACACAATATCACTAAGCTCATTTCTATTTTCCATCGGTTCTCCTTAGAATGATGTTATACACTACATATGCTTCGACCAAGAAGCGCCTCGCTCTTTTTGGTATAAGTCATAAGGCAATGCCAAAATGTTAAACTCTTTTGGAAGCTCCTGTGTCGGGAACATTCTCCACTCGCGCGGAAGCTTTTGGGAGAGCTTTGCTGAGAGCATTTTAGCGATCTGATACCCCTCTTGCAAGGTAGTATGGCCTTTATGAACATACAGATGTAGATGATCTTCCGTTTTACTTTTATACGCCGTAAAATTGATAAATCCCTCTTCTCTAAGCAAAAGTTGTGCCCTATGCCAAAATCGCTCGGTGTTTCTTCCGTTATAGTCAAAAACGATGTTTTCGACTTTGTCAAAGCGGTTAATCAGCGAGTGAGCAACGGTGATTTTCCCATCAAGATGATCTTTGATGATACTGTTGTTTAAAGGCTGATCAATACGCTCGTATTTATCAAAAAAGACTCTCCCTCCAAAATCGATCTTTTGGACAATGTTGTCACGTTTGATCCAATAATGATCGGTAATCATTTTGATAAGAGAGACGTCAATATTGTACATAATTTCCCTTAGTAGGTTGGTCTGTCATAGATAATAAAGTTGCTTGCAAGCACTTTCATCTCATCTTTGATCTTTACATGTAACGCTTCATCGTTGATATTATCCAGTACATCGGCAATTTTATTAGCGATGATTTCAAACTCTTTTTCTTTCATACCGCGTGCCGTAAGAGCAGGGGAGCCAATACGAACACCACTGGTGACAAACGGACTTCGAGTCTCGCCTGGAACGGTGTTTTTGTTGACGGTAATACCTGCATGACCAAGGGCTAGATCAGCCTCTTTACCGCTAAACTCTTTATTCAAAAACGAAACGAGTACCAAATGGTTGTCGGTACCGCCACTCACGATGTCATAACCTCTTTTAATTAGAACGTCTGCCAAAACTTTGGCATTGGCACGGACTTGTTTTGCGTAGGTTGTCCATTCAGGTTTTAAATTTTCAGCAAAACCAACCGCTTTAGCAGCAATGACATGCACCAAGGGGCCACCTTGAATACCAGGGAAGATCGCACTATTCACTTTTTTAGCGATCTCTTCATCGTTGGTAAGAATGATACCGCCACGAGGACCACGAAGGGTTTTGTGCGTTGTTGAGGTTACAATATGACAGTGTGGGAATGGACTTGGATGTTCACCCGCAGCCACAAGGCCTGCAATGTGCGCGATGTCGGCAAAAAGATACGCACCGACTTCATCGGCGATCTCTCTAAATTTAGCAAAATCAATTTCACGTGGGTACGCGCTGGCACCACAAATGATCATTTTAGGTTTTACAATGTGCGCGATCTCTCTTACTTTATCATAATTGATGCGACCATCCAGTTCAACGCCGTAAAAGAAACTCGAATAGGTTTTACCTGAACTGCTCACTTTGGCACCGTGTGTTAAGTGACCGCCATGGCTTAAATCCATACCTAAAATTTTATCAAATGGATTCAAAAGCGCTTGGTAGACACCTTGGTTGGCTTGGCTACCAGAGTTTGGTTGCACATTGGCATACGTACAACCAAAAAGTTTGCACACGCGATCAATCGCAAGTTGTTCAACTTGGTCAGCAAATTCACAACCGCCGTAGTAGCGTTTTGCAGGATAACCCTCAGCATATTTGTTCGTAAAAACACTGCCCATTGCTTCCATAACAGCAGGGTACGTGAAGTTTTCGCTGGCAATCATCTCAAGGTGATCGCATTGGCGGTGCAACTCTTTTACGGTTAAATCATAAACAACAGGGTCAACAGTTTTTAAAATACTCATTTTAATTCCTCATCTTTTTGTGTTAGATCATCACTCTCACCCAGTGGTTTCATGGCAGGGAACAAAATGACATCTTTAATCGACATCTCATTGGTGAGTAACATCGTTAAACGATCAATTCCAAGCCCTTGTCCCGCGGTTGGCGGTAATCCATAGCCTAGAGCGTAGACATAATCTTCATCCATCTCATGGGCTTCATCGTCACCGGCATTTTTAGCCTGCAACTGTTTTGCAAATCGTTCGTATTGATCCAAAGGATCGTTAAGTTCATTAAATCCATTGGCGATCTCTCGCCCTGCAATGAAGAGCTCAAAGCGCTCTGCAATGTTGGGATCAATTTCACTGCGACGTGCGAGTGGGCTAATTTCAATCGGATAATCAATGATGAATGTTGGATCAATCAGTTTTTCTTCCACAAAAAGATCAAAAAGTTCTTCGTAGAGTTTACCAAGGCTTAGGTTTTGCTCAACTGCAAAGCCTTTATTGGTAATATAGGTCACAATTTGAGCGCAATCATCAAGAATTTGATCGGGAATATCACCAATTTCTGCAAGGGCTGCTCTAAAGCCGATTTTACGGAATGGTTTTGAAAAATCGATTTCAAAATCACCGTAAGGAAGTTTGCGAGGGAGTTTGAGTTTTTTAAGGAGCACATCAAACATCTCTTCGGTCAGACGCATCAAATCATGGTAGTTATGGTATGCCCAATAAAACTCGATCATTGTAAACTCAGGATTATGGGTTTGATCCATCCCTTCGTTTCTAAAGTTACGATTGATCTCAAAAACCGCTTCAAAACCACCGACAACCAAACGTTTAAGGTAAAGTTCTGGGGCAATGCGAAGGTAACGATCAACACCAAGCGCATTATGATGGGTGATAAAAGGCTTTGCATTGGCTCCACCTGCAATGGGGTGCATCATCGGAGTCTCAACCTCTAAAAAGTCTCGTTCCTCAAAGAAATGGCGAATTTCACTGACAATTTTACTTCTGATCTTAAACGTTCTGCGTACATCACTGTTCATAATCATGTCGAGGTAGCGTTTGCGGTATCTAAGCTCTTTATCTTGCAGACCATGGAACTTCTCAGGAAGCGGAATAATAGACTTGGTAGCGACTTCAAGTGTGTTTACATGTAAAGAGAGCTCACCCGTTTTAGTGACAAATGGAAAACCCGTGACACTGATGATGTCGCCCACTTCAACGAGTTTTTTAGCTTCATCAAACCAAGCATCACCGATCGACTCACGGCTAAAATAGATTTGAAGCAGACCTTGTTCATCTTCGATTTTTGCAAATGCGGCTTTTCCCATATGGCGTAAAAATTTAATACGTCCTACAACGGTATTGTTCTTGTTCTCATCACGCTTGAGTTCACTCTCAGCCACATATTCATAGCACTCTAAAAACTCTTTGGTGCTGGTATCTTTGATAATATTGTGTCTGTAAGGGTTGTGGCCAAGTGCATGGAGCGCTTTTCCCTTCTCGATACGTTGTTGTTGGTATTGGTCCTGAAATAACAAATTGCTTCCTCTTTTCTAATAGTAGAGTTTTTACAAAACTCTTGACACGTTTTTAGAGCAAGCTCTAAAAACTACGTTAACACTGGGTAATCTTTGGCAGAAAGCCCACACACCCTTGGTGCTTCCCTTCTTGCAAATTGAATTTTGCAAAAAGTCTATCAGCTTTTTTCTTTAGCACATTTTTCGCAAAGACCACGCAGTTGCATCAAATGGCTGGTAATGTGAAAGTGATTCGCTTTCGCGATCTCTAGCTGAAGTTGTTCGATTTTATCGTTTTGAAATTCGATGATAAGCCCGCATGTTTTACAAATCATATGATCATGATGTGGCTTGTTGGCAAGTTCAAATTTTTTACCTGCTACGCCAAATGAGATGGAGGTGACCATAAGGGACTCTTCCAAAAGGTTCAGTGTGCGATACACCGTAGCGATGCCAATGTTAAGTTCTGGGTACGTGCTTTTAAGAAAAATATAGAGATCCTCAGGGGTAAAATGCTCATTTCGCTCGTACAAGGTTTTTAAAACAACTTCGCGTTGTTTTGTAAATTTTAAACTATTGTTTTTCAAGAGCTCTTTAAAGTTGGCGAGTAAGGAGCTGTATTCAAGATTTTCAAATGTACTCATTGGTAACCTTTCTTAAGGATTTGTTGAATTATTCACTTTAGGCTGAAGGCTCTCAAACATCGTATTGGTATCTAACTTTACAATATAATTACCCATCTGCAAAAAGAGGGGGAACATGATACTGTGAGCAACATAAGGCTCCATTTTGGATTTGACAAATTCAATGTTACTCAGGGTAATGGCCAGTACGGAGAAAACCAAAAAGATTTTCATACTTCCCACGGCAAAACCTGCTAATTTATCGATCATGCTTAGACCACTAAGGCTCAGCGCTTGTGCGATAAGGTAGCCTAAAAAGATACAGGTAATCCAAACAACAATTAAAACCGCAATAAACCCAAAAAGATACAAAGAAGCTTGGTTTCCAAAAACAAAAAGATGATCATTTATCATTTGACCAGCAACCGGTGCATAACGTGAGGCAAAATAGATACCTCCAATAATGCCTAAAAGACCAAAAACTTCTTTGACAAAACCATTAATAATACCTTTAATACCTAAAATAAGCACTAAAGCCAATGAGATAATGTCAAACATGGAAAAATTCGCCATTAATGTGCGCTCCTAAAACAATTTTTACCACTTCGTTTGGCTTCATACAGTGCTTTGTCTGCTTTATCCAACAGATCATCCGCGCTCATGGCGTGTTTATGGGAGCAGATACCCGCACTGAGTGTCAAATGAATGTCGTGGTTTTTATAGAGTAACTTACTATCACTCGTCTCTTTAATAATACGATCAACAATTTTGGTCGCCTCCTCAAACGAGGTGCGGTTGAGAATCACCACAAACTCTTCGCCACCATAACGGTAGATGCGTGTACCACGACGAAGCGAATTTTGAATCAGCTTGGATAAAAAGATCAGCGTTTTATCCCCTGCAATATGCCCAAAAGAGTCGTTGATCTGTTTAAAATCATCGGCATCAAACATAATAAGGTGCATATCCATATCTTTCTCTTTTCCAAAACTAAGCACCTCTTCTAAGTCTTTCACTAAGACTCTGCGGTTATGGGCTTTGGTCAGAGGATCGATGTTGGATTCACGCTCCAGTCGTTCGACTTCCAATTTAAGCTTTGCAATGGTCTCATCGGCCGATTGAAGCTCTTGGAAAATTTTATCTTGAAAATGGTCAAACGCTTGAAGGATTTGGCGTGTATCCACACTTTCGTAGTCTCGTTTGATGTTATCAATATTGATAGCGGTCTCATCGGAGATGACTCTGAGATTGTCGTTGGATTTGACAAACTCTTCAAGTCCTTTTTTCATTAATCCAAAGCAATTTTCACTTAAGAGTTCTTCATGCCCAGCATTGGAAAAAAGATAACTGTGTTTTTTTGAAAGGTCTAAAATTTCGGCATCGCCGTTTGCTTGCATTGTCTCGACAAAGGTATCGTGATAATATTTGGGATAGGGAGGAATGTTTAAATCTTTGAGCTTTGCAAATGTTTCATCGGCTAGCTGAAAAACCATCTCTGCGATATGATTACCATTGTTCATGTCCATAGGTGCCTTTTTACCCATTATTTTAGATTTTTTAATGCTTTAGTATAACCTGAATAAGCTGTAATATTAGTAAAACCTTCGCTTTAGATGCCCATATTGTTTAGTAGCTCTTGCGGTTGTGTAGAGTAGCGAATGGCATCTTCTTTGGTAATTAGGTTGGCTTTGAGATGTTTCATCATCGCTTGGGTTTGAGTGACCATGCCAGTTTTTTGTTGATTGAGTTGCATTTGTGAGTAAATTTGGTGAATCTTATTTTCACGAATAAGGTTTGCAATCGCCGCATTGTTAATCATGATCTCATGAATGGCAACCCTTCCTCCACCGACTTTTGGCAAGAGGCTTTGCGAAACAACAGCATACAGTGACGTTGCTAACATATTGCGCACTTGTACCTGTTCAGGACCATCAAAGCTGTCAACAATTCTATTGATCGTTTGAACGGCTGAGTTGGTGTGCAAGGTTCCTAAAACCAAGTGACCCGTCTCCGCAGCTGTAATGGCGGTACTAATCGTCTCTTGATCTCGCATCTCACCGACAAGGATAATGTCAGGATCTTGACGGAGTGAAAATTTGAGCGCCCTTGCAAAACTTTTGGTATCTTCCCCCACATTTCGGTGCGAAAAAAGGCACTTTTTATTGCTATGAATAAACTCTACAGGATCTTCAATGGTGATGATATGGCGGTGTTCAAAAAGGTTGATCTCATTTAAAAGTGCCGCTAATGTGGTTGATTTACCACTTCCCGTAGGCCCTGTGACTAAGATAAGCCCTTTTTCGCGTTTAATCAGCTCTTTAAAAACAATGGGAGCGTTGAGATCATCAAGGGAAGGAATCTCAATAGGAATGATCCTAAATGAGGCGGCTAAATCACCATTGATCGTATAATAGTAGTTCGCACGAAAACGGCCAATGTCAGGAAACATAATCGCAAAATCGAGCTCTTTCTCTTCTTCAAGCTTTTTCTTTTGTTTATCGGTAATGAGGGTATAACAGAGCTCTTCAATGACCGTACCACTCAGGTGTTCCATATCTAGAGGAACAAGTTTGCCATCAATTCTAATCTGAGGTTCACTGCGACCTACAAGGTGTAGATCGGACGCTTTATAGGCGACCACATTTTTTAATAATGCTTTAATATTGAGTGAACTCATGTTGTATTCTCCTTAAATGGGCTTATTCGATGATTTTTGGAACGACAAAAAAGCCACTTTCACTCTGTGGGGAATGATTTAAAATAGTTTTAATAATGGCTGGATTGACGCTAGGAACATCTTCACGAAAAGGAGTACCACCCGCTAGGGTTGTAAAGGTCGCCTCTTCTGTTTCAAGGTTAAGTTCATTCAGGTTTTCAACAAAAGCGACAATTTCACTCAGTTGGTTAATCACACCTTCACGTTTCTCATCGCTTATTTTCAAAGAAGAGAGTTTTTCAAGTTTTTGTAAGAGTGCGTCATCAATGTGCATTGGCTAAAATCCTTCGGTTAGTTTAAAAGCTGATTATAGCAAATTCTCTTTTGGCTAAGACTGAAATGGCATTAGTGGCTTTTTATATTTCTTGTGATAAACTTTGGCATATTTTTAAAAAAATCGCTTCTATAAGGATAGTGTTTGGGACTTCAAGAGAATATTAAAGCGGTCAAAGAAGAGATGAGCACGGAAGAACAGTTCTTAGAGGGAATGATCAAAGGTGAGCGTTTCTTTAAGCGTAATAAAAAATACATCATCGCTACACTTGTACTCTTAGTGTTGGGCGCTGGTGGGTATGCTATCAATGATGTCATGAGCAAACAGCGTTTGAAAGCTTCTAACGTTGCGTATCAGGCACTTTTGACGGATGCTAGCAATGTCGCTGCATTGGAAACCCTCAAAGCAAAAAATCCAAAATTGTACACGATGTATCTCTTTGAAACAGCACTGGCAAAAGGTGATGCAGAAGTACTCAAAAGCGTGTCACTTTCAAAAGAAGATCCTATTTTAGCGGATTTAGCAGCGTATCAGCTTTCACAGCTTGATGCAAATGCCACGGCTAAAGGCGAATTGCTTTCGGGAATGGTGCTACTTCAAGAGGGTTATGAATTGCTCAAAGAGAAGAGAGTAGAAGAGGCGAGGTTGAAATTTGCTCAAATCGATGCAAGTTCTCCACTTAAACAGATTGCAAAAAATCTAGAACACTATCAAGGTTTAAAATAATGAGATACGCAAAAATTGTTTTTTCACTTTTGGCTTTACTATTGGTTGTCAGCGGTTGTGGCACAAAACGTCAATATTTTGAACCAGAGGCACTTGCTGGTAAAGTAAGTTATGATGGCTCTTTGCCAGGTTCAATTGTGGATGCAGTACGAGATGGTGCAACACTCTCTAATGGTCAAGTCATTACCAAAAAAGGGCTTTCAAATGTTCTTTTACCTGAAGGTTTTGTCTACCTGGGTGAAGATCAAGGGCGCTATGTTGCTGCATCGAAATGCGGCGCTTTGCAAATTGTTGATGCGTCTAAAAAAGTGCTTTTCACCAAAGAGTGTAGCGTTTCTGTCGCTTCTGCTTCGCTAAAAGCCAATATCCTAGCACTTGTTTTAGGTTCCAACGAACTTATTTTGATTGACATTAACGATGGCAAAGAGATGATGCATCTTAAACAAGACAACGTTTATGTGCTTGATTCTCGTATCGCGGCACCTTATTTCTTGGGCGACTTAATCGTTTTCCCAACCTTGGATGGCAAGCTTGTGATCGTGGATGCGCAAAGCAAAAAACCGATTCGTGATGTTGTGGTCAGCAATGAAAAGTTCTTTGGCAACATCATCTACCTTCAAGTTTTAGGCGATCGTTTGGTGGCTGCAACGAAGAGCAAAGTGGTTTCCATCAGTCCTAAATCCATCAGTTTCCTTGAAAAAGAGGTCAAAGATGTGATCGTACTTGAAAATCGCATTTTTGTCTTCACCAAAGACGGGCGTGTCATTTTAGCCGATGCAGATCTTAGAGTCATTAAAGAGCGTAAATTCCCATTTGCAACGTTTGCTGGAACTATTTATGGTGACTTTATCTATATGATCGAAAAAGGTGGTTATGTGATTGCGACCGATTTAGATCTTGTCTCAACCAACGTGTATAAACTTCCCGATGAAATTGAGAGCCACATCTTTACAACAGGTGATGCGCTTTACTATAAAGATCATTTCTTCAAACTCAATCGTAAAAAATAGGAATTGGGTTGTGTTACCATCATGAAAGAGATGTTAGAGCGCATTTGTTGCAAGCAGGTCGTTTTTACATCTCTGGAAGTGGTGGATCCAAAAGTTGTGCTTCATACTCGCAAAAAACTCGCTATTTTTAGTGGCGTAGACCCAAAATCGTTTTACCATCTTATTTTTCGTATTGAACAAAAGAGCCGATTTTTACGCAAACATGTTGATGAAATGGCTGAACTTTGTAAGGCTTTAGAGTTACATGTAAAGCATACCTATAAGTATAAACACCTGCTTCTTAATGCGCCTTTGTGCTCTAAAGCGGCCCTTGTGCTTCAAGAAAATGGTTGGAAGGTTTATAATGATTTTATGTGATATTGGAAATTCCAATGCTGATTTTTACCAAGATGGTAAAGTGTGGAGCATGTCTCACAAACAATTTAAAGAGTTTTCAACCCAAGAGCGTGTCTATTATATTTGTGTGAACGACGCCCTTAAGAGTTGGTTGCAAGGAAGAAATCATTTTATTGATTTGGAGCCTTATTTTGAATTTGACACGATTTACCAAGGGATGGGGATTGATCGTATTGCGGCATGTTGTACGATTGAAGATGGGATGATTGTCGATGCGGGCAGTGCTATAACGGTCGACATTATGTCAGGAGGGATGCACTTGGGCGGTTTTATTCTTCCAGGTCTTGGGGCGTATGAGAAGTGTTATGCTTCAATTTCGCCACGTCTTAACTTACCCGTCAATCCAAGCATCGCGCTGGATGCCTTACCTCAAAAAACAAACGATGCGATTTCGTATGGCGTGGTTAAGTCGATTATCATGCTTTTGGAAGTTACATGTAAAGATAAACGCATCTTCTTTTTAGGAGGAGACGGCAAATTTTTCTCTAAATTTTTTAGCAATGCGGTTTTTGATCGAACGCTGATTTTTAGAGGAATGCTTAAAACCATTAAAGAGGCACATTTAGAACAGTAGAAATTTTTCTGCCTCGTCAGTGGCAAGCTTTAGTGCCACAGCGGCTGAGCGTAGGTTTTTAGGCTTTGCCTAAAAACCGTGATAAAAATAGAACAGTAAAGGACTCAAATGTTAACAGTGGCATTGCCAAAAGGTAGAATTGCAGAAGAGACGTTGGAAATTTTTGAAAAAATTTTTGGAACCGCGTTTCGTTTTGATGATCGTAAATTAATCTTAGAAGCCGATGGTTTTCGTTTTTTATTGGTGCGAAATCAAGATGTTCCTGCGTATGTTTTGCATCAATCGGCAGACATTGGTGTGGTGGGCTTGGATGTTTTGGAAGAGAAAGATGAAGATCTTCTGCGATTGCTTGATCTTGGCATTGGCAAATGCAAAGTCTGTGTGGGCATTCAAGAGGGCAAAGAGATCGATTACAGCGCTCCTGAGCTTAAAGTCGCTACCAAAATGACCAATATTGCTCAAAAATATTTTTCAAAAAAAGCGATGCCTGTGAATATTATTAAACTCTATGGTTCGATCGAATTAGCACCACTTGTGGGACTTTCGGATGTGATTGTGGATATTGTTGAAACGGGAAGCACCATGAAGCAAAATGGGCTTAAAGTGGTTGAGACCATTTTGGATTCATCGGCGTATTTGATTGCAAATAAAAACAGCTTTATTGAGAAAAAAGAGGAAATTACGTCGTTGTATCACCATATCAATGAGGTGATTCACCAAGGTTGCTGATCAATAAAGATCAGCAACCTTAGCGATTTTACTGCTTAAGTCATGCTCACGAATAGGCTTGACTAAAAAATCAAATGCCCCATGTTCAAAGGCTTCATGTTTGCGTGTCTCATCGGTTGTTAAAACAATGACAGGAAGCTTTTTGAACTCATTCATGGATTGGATATTGGTAAGAAACTCAATGCCATCCATAACAGGCATCTTAATATCAAGAAGCACCAAATCAATATCACCTTGCGTTTTTAACAGGTTAATGGCATCAAGCCCATTGGTTGCTTCGATGATAATGCCTACATTAACATTTTTACGTAACATAGAGCTGATCAATTTTAGATTAATGAAATCATCATCAACCGCTAGGATTTTTAACTGTTTTTCCATATATTTTGCCTTTTAAATAAACGTGTGAATCAGGATTTCAAGCTCTTTTTTACTAATTTGGTTTGGTAAAATAGCATCAAAGGCAGCAGAACTATCGTGGTTTTTCTCTTTAGGATCAATAAACATAATGGTATGAATCTTTCCTGCGTTGTGTTGCTCAGTGATGGCATGAATCCATGCTAAAAACGTCTCAGTATCGTCTAAAAGCATCTCTTTATCAAATAAGACAATCTTACACTGTTTGGACTCAATTTTTTGTTTGAACTCATTATACGAGCTCGCCGCTTCAACATGCTCACACATTTTACTCAAAACACTGGTAAAAATTTTGGTTTCAATTGGACTCTTTTTCAAGACTAAAACATCAAGCAGTTCCAAGGGTGATGAAGCGACCTTATCAGTGCTTAAAGGCTCTGATTCACTAGGCGTGATAGCGACTTCATCGTGTACGGGTTGTAGTGCTACAGGCTCGATTTTTTCCTCTTCTAATACAGGTGCTTTCGCTTCTGTAACGTTCTCTTGAGCAGAGTAATCGATCTTGTCTTGAATGAAGACGTTGAGAATACTGATGATGCTCTCTTTCTTAATCGGTTTGGTGATGTACTCATCCAAGCCTTCTTTCATAAAGCGTTCACGATCGCCCTTAAGCGCATTGGCGGTAATGGCAACAATAGGCGTATGGGTGAGGTGATTTTTCTCTTCGTACTCTAAAATTTTATGCGTCGCTTCGATACCATCCATAACTGGCATCGCAATATCCATAAAGATCATATCAAACGTCTCATTGCGTCTACGCTCTAAGGCTTGAAGTCCATTGGGGACAATGGTAATGTTCAGCCCTAAATCTTCGAGGGTTCTACGAATCAGTTTTTGGTTGATCTCATTGTCTTCCGCGACCAAGACATTGGCTTTAAACTTTTTACCAAAGGTTGCTTTTTGAACCGGTTGTGGTTGAATGTGATCTTCTTTAGCCGGTAAAAATTCACGTTTTGCCTCTAAGGCTTTAACGAGTTTTGAGACATTGATAGGCTCGTAAATTGGGGTGATGTATTTGGTATTGTATTCGTTGTATTTGGATTGCTGTGACGATTTGAAGATTAAAATAATAGGCAATTTAATCTTTTTATACTCTTCAAGCTCCTCTTTCGTGAGGTTGTTGTAATCCGCCACAATAATGTTACTGCCTGCTTTAAAGATCAGATTTTTAAGCGCTGGAAAATCGGTATAGTATTTGGCATGGGCACCAAAATAGGTAAAGTAGTCGTACATAAATTCGGTATGCGCTTTGGCACTGTTCAGTGGTGCATACAGCGCACAGTTAAAGTCACTAAAGTGGTCTTTGTAATCGGTTCCGCTAGCGGTGGATTCAAGAAGATCCAGTACAAAGAAGAAGCGGCTTCCTTTGCCTTCTTCACTCTCCACTTCCAAGCGACTTCCCATAAGCGCAATGTACTTTGAAGAGATCGTAAGACCAAGTCCTGTGCCTCCAAATTTACGCGTAATGGTCGAATCGGCTTGGTTAAAGGCGTCAAAAATACCTTCGATTTTATCGTGGTGAATACCAATACCCGAGTCTTGAACGCTAAAGAGAACGCGTGCTTTATCCAAAGGCGCGTTGCTTAAGCGTTTAATTTCAACCGTAATTTGACCGTTATTGGGGGTAAATTTAACCGCGTTACTCATAAGGTTAATCAAAACCTCTTTGACTTTAACCGCGTCACCTTTGAGGTAATTGTGCAGACTTGGATCAATGTACAAAGAGAGCTGAATATTTTTCTCAGCCGCTTTGGGTCCATACACTTCAACGGCATTTTCAAACTCATCAATAGGCGAGAAGAGAATCTCATCAATCTCGATTTTATTACTCTCTACTTTAGAAAGATCCAAGATATTATTGATAATCGCTAAAAGGTTTTCAGAACTTTTTTCAATAACATCCACAAATTCACGCTTCTCTTCATCCAAATCAGAATTTCTAAGCAGTTCCGTAAATCCGATAATACCATTCAGTGGTGTTCTGATTTCATGACTCATATTCGCCAAGAAGATACTTTTGGCAGCACTGGCCTCTTCGGCGTTTTGTTTCTCTTTGGCAATATTTTCAATCGCCTTATCGATAATGGCGTAGGCGACGTTCATACCCTCCGCCGTATTGAAATCAACCTTTTCTTTGGTATCGGCAAGCTCTTCAACGCGTGTAAAGATGTTTTCAAGCCCTTGCACGTTCTTTCTAAATTGCCCTGAGAGTCCAAAACCTAAGAACATTAAGACAATGGAGATAATCCATGTAAGACCTGCTCCAATGAGTTGTCCGATGTTTTGATTGTCGTAGTTGTGCTCTTGTGCATTTAAAGAGGCACTAATGATTTGTGCTGATTTATCAAGGATGTCAATTTTTTTTGTCAGAAGCCCAAACCACAGTGTCGGGTCAATCAGATACTCACCCGTTTGTGCCGCGGCAATCAGCTCAGCTTTAACTTGTGTGATCTCCTCTTCAAGTTTGACATTATCAGGCTGTTTGTAGAGCGTTTCGATCTGAGAACGTGTTGAGGCATCGTTAATCGTTGTATGATCAAAACTACTGGACGTTCCAAATATCGTGATCCAAATTTCGAGCTCTTTTGGGCTAAAGGGGACATATTGGCTCAAGATTTTAGAAACAAATCCACGCTCTTGTCCAAGAGATTCGATGTTTTTATAAACCGTAACCAAAGAGTAGGTAAGGTTTGAAATATTGGAATTGGTGTCAATCGTGCCGATCGTTTCAAGCTCTTTAAGAAGAAAAATGTTGATTTGACTGTAGTAATCAAAGAACATTTTATTAAAATCAATGGCAAAACTATCGACAGCTTGGCGCATTTCAACAATTTTGGTAATGTAGGTAATCACGTTTTTAATGTTGGGTGTTACCTCGTGCGTTTGGTAAAAATCATGAAACGCTTTGATGGATTTATTGACCCCAGCGCGTTGCTCTTGAAGTGCCTCTTTGGCAATACTTCCTTGACTGGAAAGGTACGATGCACTGAGCCCTCTTTCTTTGGCGAGTTCAATGGAGAGTGAACTTAGAACCTTGGTACTCTCTATCTTGTTTTTGAGTGTCAGTGTTGTATCGAATTGACTGTACGATAAAAAGAGAAAATAACTTGAAAAGATAAAAAGAATAATCAAGGGGTATTGGCTGATAAGTCGTAACGTATGTTGCGTCGTTAATTTCATGGTCGGCGTCCTTTATTAACTGTTAATAAGTATGTTGTAAGCAGAGGCGATCTCTTTACATGTAACGCTCTCTTTGGCTCCTTGGTTGAGGAGTAAAACCGCATCATCATGCTTGATTTTATTTTTGAGATAGGCTTCGGCAAGGTAGCATTTTGCCTTGATATTGCCTTTCATCACCGCTTGTTCTAAGTAGGGAATCGCAAGCGAAGCATTGGCTTCCATCCCTTCACCGTACAGATACATTTTACCGAGGTAGAAGTAGCCTTGAATGGCATTCTCTTTTTTAATGGAGAGCTCAAAAAGCTCTTTGGCTTGGGCGTAGTGACCTGCTTTGTACGCCAAGGTTGCATCGCGAAAATGATCGGCAAACAGGGGTGAAAGCAGCAGCAAAAAAACGAGGAAAAATTTGATCATAGAACATTCTCCTTAAAGTGTGAAACGGCTTTTTGGAGGGATTGGAGTGTGTGTAAAATCTCCTCTTTCGTGTCAAAATCCAAACTGGTTTCTAGGTGTTCAAACTGGTGGAACAAAGAGAGAATTTGAAGATGAAGCGCAACACTTTTAAGGTGTGAAATCTCCTCTTTGGCCTGATGGCGGTTATTGGCATTGATGGCGTCTTTTAGCCGTGGTAAACTGGTATCTAAAGAGATCACATACTCTTCAATGATTTGCGCTAACGTGCTGATATCAAGCCCTAACTCTTCGGCACACTCTGAGAGGTCAAAGGTTTCTTCTTCCACCAAAGGTGTGACATCTGATGGTGCGCGCAACTCCTCTACATGTAACGTTGGATCGTCCAAAAGATCTTCCACTTGATCTTCAGGATAAAACTCCACGGGAGCTGTAAAATCAAGATCGTGAAGTGTAATTTGATCAATCGAATGGTACGCTTCTGGCGTCTCTTCCACGATCTTTGGCGCTTTGTCTTCTTTGGGTTCATCAAGAATCGTATGGTCAAATTTGAGTTTAAAATCAAAGGTGTCTTCCAAAAGTGGGGCAGAAGTATTGAGTTTAAAGTCTTGAGCCGCTTCTGTCTCAGACAGTGAAATCATCGGTGTCGGAAGTGAGGCCGTGTAATCCTCTTCAAAAGCCGTTTCCATCGAAGGTTGTGTTGTCTCAAAGCTGATAGGCGCTGTTTGGGCTAATGGTGCTTCTTCGCTGAAGGACTCTTCATACGAGGTGATCGAAGGGGTGGGCTCTTCAAGCGTTGTGTCAAAATTTTGGGGTGTGTTCATCGAAATAGGAAGGTCACGTTTAAATGAAGGCGCATTGCTAAGCTCTACGCTGTAAAAAAGCGATGTGTTATTGAGCTCTTTTTGAAGGTAGATTTCATTAATCAAGAGGGAAGATTCAATCTCTTTACCATTTTTGGTACGGATGAGAACGCGTTTATTGGGTGTGCCACTGTGCTGAGCATAATCGATCCAGCAGAAGTTTTTAAACTTGAAGATGAAGCCTGGTTTATTGATAAAGAGATCAGCAATGTCGCTATGATAATTACGAAACTCTTCCATGTCTTCGTACCCCAAAAGGTACAACTCTTGGCTCCCCATTCCCAAAAATAGGCCACTTTTATCGTAAAGTATCAAATCACGATCCTTTAATGAACGTTAAAAAGTCAATTTTAACTCACTTATACTTAAAACTAACCTACTTTTTTAAGCCCTGAAATAGATTGACTCCAAGCTTCTTACCAACGGTGACCTCTAGCTCTTCTTGGCTTGCCGCGTAGATCGCTTCAAAGGTTCCAAAGTAAAGGAGCAATTTTTTAATCGTTGCAGCACCCACGCCTTCGATTTGCAGAAGCTCTAAACTCATATCAGCTCCTCGTTTTTTCTTCTGATGATACGTGATCGCAAAGCGGTGAGCCTCATCCCTAAGCCTTTGAATAAACTGCAAACGTTTATCACTTGGGGGGAGTTCAAAGGCTTGGTTTTGGTTGTACAAAAGATCGTGCGCAGCTCCTTTGGAGCGGTTGGCTTTCGCGTCACGTTTCTCTTTGGCAATGGCAAGCAGATCGACCTGAACCCCTTTTTGAGAGAGCAGACTTTTGGCGAGTTTGAGGATGGTTTCACCGCCGTCCAGCACCCAAAGATCGGGAGCTGATTCTTTGGAAAAATCATTAATACGACGCTCTAACATTTCTCGCATTTGCGCGTATTCATCCGTGTGGTGAAGCTCGTAACGGCGGTAGCTGGACTTATCAAATCCTTCATCCCAAACGACCATTCCACCCACGGGCGATTTACCGCCAAGATGCGAGTTGTCGAAAATTTCAATGCGTTTGGGAAGGGAGGTAAAATCAAACAAAGCTTGCATCTGTTCGCTCAAAGAGTTGTTGTTTTTCGTGCTGTGTTGGATTAAAATCGTTTTGGCATTCTCTTGTGCAATGGAGGTTAAATGCAGTTTTTCGCCACGTTGGGGAACGCTGATCGTGATTTTTTGTCCAAATTTCTCAGTTAAAAATTGACTGATAGAATTTTGTTCGTTAAAGGATTCGGCGATGAGAATCTGCTTGGCAAAGGTTTGATTCATCGGGTTGTAAAACTCAAAAAGAGCTCGCTGGTACAGCTCCTCTTTTTCAAAGCCGTACGCATTGTGCATGAGCGTGTGCGATGTTGAGACGATCTTTCCGCCACGAATAAACAGACGCATAATCACGGCCGTTTTTTCCATGATTTCAATGGCAAACACATCGTAATCTTCAAGTTTTGAAAGCTCCACATGCGTTACATGTAAAGCGTCTTTAATGGAATTAATGATGTCACGAAGCTTCGCGGCTTCTTCAAAATTGAGCTTCATCGACGCCTCTTCCATCTTTACATGTAAAAGGTTCACGAGCTTTTTTTGATCGTTTAAGGATTCAAGCGCTTCATGGACAATTTTGCCATACGTTTCGGCATCTATTTTTTGTTCACAGGGTGCTAAACAGCGGTTGATTTGGTAGAAAAGACAGGCTTTTTTGCCTTTCAAACAGCCTCGTTTTTGCACGAGCGGAAACGCCAAATAGAGCGCTTCTAAAAGCGCTTTCGCCGAACCTGAAAGTGGGCCAAAATATTTAATATGTCTGTCATTGACAATCTTGCGTGTGATCTCAAAACGAGGGAAAGGCTCGGAAAGATTGATCGCAATGTATGGATAGGTTTTATCATCGCGCAGAAGAATGTTGTACTTGGGTTTGAGCTGTTTAATCAGCGAATTTTCCAAGATGAGCGCATCGTGTTCGCTTTGAACGACGATATACTCGATATTGTCAACTTCGCTGATCATCTTTGCAATGCGAGGTGAAAGATTGGGCGCGGCACACAGTTCGCCTGAAAAGCGAAAATAGCTCTTGACGCGGTTTTTAATGCTTTTGGCTTTGCCGACATACAAAAGCATGCCTTGCGCATTAAAATACTGATAGATTCCCGCATTGTGCGGCGCGTTTTTAAGTTTTTGAGCTAGCATGTTCTATTTTTTGCAATGGTCTCTTTAATCGCTTCAAAAAGCGCGCGCAGTTTTTCATCGTCGCAGAGTGTTTCAAACGCTCCTGTGGCTTGTTCTGCATAGAAAATATCGGAATTGGCGCTGACAACCAACGCCTCTTCTTCGCTTTTTTGATTGGTCACAAAGGCTTGAACTTCGTTTACATGTAAACAAGCACACTCAGGAAAATGAACACGAACCTCTTTTAATAGACTCTTTATTAAATTACGTTTATAATTGAATTCCATTTTGGCGCAAGGATGATTGAGTACAAAAAAGAGCGTATCGTTTTTGGTGTACACAAAGCGTATCATGCTTGTGAAGCTTTTGGGTAATAAACTGAGCAATCTGTCGTAACAACGCATTTGTTCATATTTCTTCATAGAAGGTTGTTGTACGAGATGAGAAATTATACTTTTAGAATCTTTCATACGTTGATTATAGCATGTTTGGGCTTTGCGCTGCTTGGTTGCGGTTACAAAGGACCTCCTGTTTACGACGATGGCAACACAACGGCAAAAACACACAAGAAATCACTTTACTAAATGAAAACATCGTACGATGTGCTGATTATTGGTACGGGTATCGCAGGTCTTAACACCGCTTTAGCACTTCCAAAGTCATTGAGCGTTTTGATCGTTTCCAAAGATTATGCGTGGGAGTGCAATACGTTTTATGCACAAGGTGGCGTTGCGGTGGCGAAAGATGACGCCGACATCCCTTTACATGTAAACGATACATTAAGCGCTGGAGCAGGGCATTGCGACAAAGATGCGGTCAATGTTCTCTGTTCAGAAGGTCCTGCTGCCATCAAGCGCTTGATCGATAGGGGATTTAATTTTGACACCGATGAAGCAGGCAATTTGCTCTACACCAAAGAAGCCGCTCACAGCACCAACCGCATTTTACACGCAGGTGGCGATGCGACGGGGCGGTACATTCACCTCTTTTTAATGGAACAGCTGCCCTTTCCTATTTTATACAACACGCACGTAACCGATCTGCTCCTTGATGAGGGAACCTGTTATGGCGCGCGTGTTTTTCACAACGATACCATTTTCAATCTCTATGCACGCAAAGTGATTATCGCCAGTGGTGGCGTAGGATCACTGTATGAGTACCATACCAACGCACGCACCATTAGTGCCGATATGCAAGGCATTTGTCTGAGTCACGGTATTGCACTTGCGGATATGGAGATGATGCAGTTTCATCCGACCGCGTTTGTTTTGGGTAACAGTGTTCGCAAACAGCTTTTAAGCGAGTCTTTACGCGGTGAAGGTGCACTGGTCGTGGATGAAGATGGCAAGCGTTTTGTGTTTGAGTACGATCCAAGAGGTGAGCTTGCTCCTCGCGATGTGGTGAGTCGTGCCATTTTTCAGTACAAGCAAAAAACACACAAAGAGGTGTATCTCGATCTTAATGCATTTTCAGAAGAGCATTTTAAACAACGCTTTCCGAGTATCTATTTTAATATGAAAAATATTGGTTACAATGTGCCACACCAGAGAATTCCGATCTCTCCAGCATTTCACTATTCGATGGGAGGTATCAAAACAGATTTGCACGGCAGGGTTTTACATGTAAACGATCTGTTCGCTGTCGGCGAATGCGCCCACACGGGAGTTCATGGCGCTAATAGATTGGCGAGTAACTCGCTGCTCGAAGGCTTAGTCTTCTCCGAAAGAGTCGCTAACGAAGTGATCGCAACGCAAGAATCCACAAAGACGATGAAGCATTTTAGTGAAAACGAAGCAGTGTTGATGTGTGAAAACGATAAGGTGCTTAAAAATGAACTGCGCCACTTAATGTGGAATGAGGCGGGCATTATACGAGAAAATCAGGGGTTGGAAAAGGCTCTGCAAAGGGTTGAAGCGATGCTGGCATTGCCGATTGGGAAGCTTTTGAGGTTGAGGCTTTTGGTTTCACGCGAGATTATCACCAGTGCATTGAAACGAAAAACGTCTTTGGGCGCACACTACATAAAAGAGGAAGTTACACGATGAAAATAGCGTTCGTACTATTGGTTTTGGTAAATACCATCTGGGCATCCAGTGGGCAAGATATGACAACAACATGGGTAGGAATTGTCTGCTTGTTTGTGTTTGTGATCGGGTATTATATGGTCGCAACCGAAGAGAATTACCATATCAATAAAGCAAAGCCTGCTTTGTTTATGGGAACATTTATTTTTGTTCTGATTGGAATTTACAACGTGATCAATGGCTTAGATAGCAGTGCATTAACACGCAGTGTTGATCATCTGATTTTAGAAATTGCTGAGATATTCTTCTTTTTATTGGTCGCGATGACCTATATTGAGGTTTTGATTGAGCGAAGAGTGTTTGATACGCTCAAATACAACCTCGTCTCTAGGGGCTATTCGTATAAAAAGCTCTTTTGGCTTACCGGTGCCTTAGCCTTTTTTATCAGCCCCGTAGCCGATAATTTAACCACCGCATTGATTTTATCCACCGTTTTGATTACGATTGAAAAAGAGAAGCCAACCTTTTTGGTGCCAGGAGCGATTAATATCGTTGTTGCCGCCAATGCTGGAGGTGCGTGGAGCCCTTTTGGGGATATTACAACCCTCATGACGTGGATGGCAGAAAAAGCACCTTTTACGGATTTCTTTTACCTCTTTCCTGCAGCTTTCTTGGGTTGGGTGCTCACCGCATGGCTTTTATCGTTGTACGTACCTGCCGATAAGCCTCACTTTGATGTCTCAACGGAAATGCGCGTTAGCGTTTTAAAAGGGGGCAAAGTGGTGATGGGTCTTGGCGTTGTTACCATTGTCTGTGCAGTTCTGTGTCAGCAACTCTTTAAACTTCCTCCGATGTGGGGCATGGTCTTTGGACTTTCGCTCTTAAAACTTTACAGTTACCAACTCAAACGAAGGCATCATGAAGAGCTCAATACCTTTAAATCCATTGGCAAAATTGAGCACGACACACTGCTCTTCTTTTTTGGTATTTTAGCCGCTGTTGGCGGGCTCCATTTTTTAGGTTATTTGGATTTAGCTGTAAAATTGTATGATAGCCTTGGTGCAACAACGGTCAACATTGGTATTGGATTTCTCTCCGCCATTGTGGACAATGTTCCTGTCATGAGTGCGGTGTTAAAAGCCAATCCCGACATGTCCATGGATCAATGGCTTCTTGTGACGATGACGGCTGGAATTGGTGGCAGTTTGATTAGCTTTGGCTCTGCCGCAGGTGTGGGCGTGATGGGAAAACTCAGAGGGATTTATACCTTTGGTTCTCACATGAAGTACGCATGGACCGTGCTTGCAGGTTATATTCTCTCCCTTGTCGTCTGGTACGTACAGTTTGAAATACTTGATTTATATTAGACTTCTTGCATCATTGCAAGAAGTAAAAGCACCAAGGGTGCGCGGGCTTTCCGCCAAGGAAAACTCAGTGTTAACGTAGGTTTCAAAGCTTTGCTTTGAAAGCGTGTGGTAGTCGTTTAAAAGAGTTAATTAAGTTTGGTTTATATTCAAATAGAAGGAAATAAATGAAAGAAGTCCCTATTTTAGTCTTAGATTTTGGGTCACAATACACGCAGTTGATTGCACGTAAGCTCCGTGAGAGTGGTGTTTACTGTGAGATCGTCCCGTACAATGAGAAGATTGAGGCTATTAAAGCACGCAACCCTAAAGGTATTATTTTAAGTGGTGGTCCCGCATCGGTGTATGCGAAAGATTCGTACCATCCTGATGCGAAAGTGTACACACTGGGGCTTCCGATTTTAGGGATTTGTTATGGCATGCAACTTTTAACGCAATACTTTGGTGGTAGCGTGATTCCTGCGACGCACCAAGAGTATGGTAAAGCCAAGTTGCAATTTGAGAGTGATCATAAAATTTTTAAAGATACGACATGCGGACAGATCGTCTGGATGAGTCATGGCGATAGGGTTGAAACACTTCCAGCAGGATTTGAAAAAATTGGGTACAGTGAAAATTCACCGTATGCGGCTGTTGCTGATGAAAAACGTAGTATTTACGCGTTTCAGTTTCATCCAGAGGTATTTCACTCAGAGCAAGGAAGCAAGCTTTTGAAAAACTTTGCCAAACACATTTGTGGTTGTGAAAGTACGTGGAATATGGGCTCATTTGCGAAAGAGCAAATTGCAAAGATTCGTGAACAAGTCGGTTCTAAAAAAGTGTTGTGTGGCGTGAGCGGTGGCGTTGATAGCTCTGTGGTTGCAACCCTTTTAGCCGAAGCAATTGGCGATCAACTCGTTTCGGTGTTTGTGGACAATGGACTTTTACGAGCGCACGAGCGTGAGCAAGTTGAAGCGATGTTTAAAAGTCGTAATGTGCCTCTCATCACCGTCGATGCGAGTGAGAAGTTTTTAAGCCGATTGGCTGGTGTGAGCGATCCTGAGAAAAAACGTAAAATCATTGGCGAAACCTTCATTGAAGTGTTTGATGAAGAGGCGAAAAAACACAATGGCATTCAGTTTTTAGCCCAAGGCACACTTTACACTGACGTGATCGAATCCGTCTCGGTCAAAGGCCCTTCTAAAACCATTAAATCGCACCATAATGTGGGCGGACTTCCTGATTGGATGACGTTTGAACTTATCGAGCCATTACGCGAAATCTTTAAAGATGAGGTCAGAATTTTAGGAGCCGAACTAGGACTTCCAAAAGATATGCTCTCTCGCCACCCTTTCCCAGGACCTGGTCTTGCGATTCGCATTATGGGTGAAGTGACCAAAGAGGATTTAGTGCTTTTACGAGCGGCCGATGTCATTATGCTTCAAGAGCTTCGTGCGACGGGGTATTATGAAAAAACATGGCAAGCCTTTACCGTGCTTCTTAATGTCAAAAGTGTCGGTGTTATGGGCGATAATCGAACGTATGATAACACCATTTGTGTCAGAATCGTCGATGCAACCGATGGAATGACTGCAACCTTTGCGCACATTCCGCATACGGTTTTGGAAAATATCAGCCGACGTATTATCAACGAAGTGGCTGGCATTAACCGCGTGGTGTATGACATCTCTTCCAAACCACCTGCAACGATTGAATGGGAATAAAAAAGTGATCTACCTCTTCAGCGACACAGCGTATGAGGGGGTAGTGCATCTGCCTCTTTTTGAGATCGCATTTGATCCCACTCCGATTGATTTGAAAGGGTTTGATGGAATCATCTTTACCTCCAAAAACAGTGTCAAAGCACTTGAGCAAAGTGGCACGGCGTGGAAAGCCAAAAACGCCTATGCCATCGGTGAAGGAACCGCTTCATTGATCGAGCATTTGGGTGGTCATTTGGTCTTTACATGTAAAGAGTCGTATGGCGATCGTTTTGCTAAAAATCTCCTCCCTCTAGTAGAATCCCAAAACGTCTTTTTCCCCAGAGCCAAAGAGGTCATTTCTTCGCTTTTTGAGATCTTACATGTAAACGGCATTGCCATAGAAGAGCGCATCGTGTATGAGACACACTGCAAGCAGTATCCTCTCTCTTTTGCTCCTGTGAAAGAGTCAAAACTCATCTTTACAGCACCTTCCACCGTGCGTTGTTTTTTGAAAAATTTCGCATGGGATGAGAGTTATACGGCGATTGCCATTGGTGAAAAAACAGCTTCTGCTCTGCCTTTACATGTAAACTGTAAGGTCGCTTCCACCCAAAGTATTGAGGCGTGCATCGCCTTGGCGAAAGCTCTTTAGAAGCTAAAATTCTTTATAATTGAAGAAGTTTAGTAATTAACTTGCCTGGGTGAAGCGACAACCGTTTTCATGAGGGTCCAACAAATAGTATATGGGAATACGTACGTTTTTGGTGTGCCTGTGGTTTTGTTTGAGCTTTGCGAAAAGTGAGAGATTGCAGCCTAAAGAAAAGGTCGACTCCCAGAAGTTGGCTTATTAGGGCCACTTCAATCACGGAACGCTCACTTGGGTTTTTACATATAAATTTGGAGAAATAATTGATGAAAGTCATGGTTGTTGGTAGTGGTGGCAGAGAGTATTCTATCGGGTTGGCACTTAAGCGAGACCCCAATGTAACCGAAATTTTTTTCGCACCTGGAAACGGTGCAACCCCACAACTTGGACAAAACGTTACATGTAAAGATTATGAAGCTTTGGCGGATTTTGCCAAAGAAAATGGCATTGATCTCACCATCGTAGGCCCAGAGACGGCACTTGTGGAAGGTATCGTCGATAGTTTTAAAGCTAAAGGGCTTGTCATTTTTGGCGCTTCTAAAGCAGCAGCCAGACTTGAAGGCTCAAAAATATTTATGAAAAACTTTCTCTCTCGTTATAAAATTCCAACCGCTAAATTTATCGAAACGAATGATGCCCAAAAAGCCAATGATTTTATCGAAACGTTAGAACTTCCTATCGTCGTAAAAGCGGATGGTCTGTGTGCTGGCAAAGGCGTGATTATCGCGCAAAGTAAAGACGAAGCCAAAGAGGCTGTGGCAGATATGCTCAGTGGAAAAAGCTTTGGCGATGCAGGGCTTGGTGTGGTTGTGGAAGAATTTTTAGATGGGTATGAGCTTTCGTTATTTGTGATTTGTGATGGCGTGGATTATAAAATCCTTCCAGCGGCGCAAGATCATAAACGCCTCAAAGACAACGACATTGGTCCTAATACCGGTGGTATGGGTGCGTATGCGCCAACGCCATTGATTGATGATGAACTCTATAAAAAAGTGGAAGAACGCATTATTAAACCAACATTAGCGGGAATGCAAAATGAAAATGCCCCGTTTGAAGGTGTGCTGTTTATTGGCTTGATGATCGTGAAAAATGAGCCGATTGTTTTAGAGTACAATGTTCGTTTTGGCGATCCTGAGTGCGAAATCTTGATGCCACTGTTAAAAACCCCTGCGAGCGAGCTTTTTTACAAAGCTGCGACAGGCGATCTTAAAGATTTAAACATTGAATTTTTTGATAAATATGCGATTGCTGTGGTGATGGCAAGTGAAAATTATCCGTATGGCGATTCAAAGCCTTCTGAAATTATTGTCGATAAAAGTGTGCATGCAGGTCTAGCGAACACTCATATTTCGTATGCAGGTGTAAGCCTTGAAGAGGGCAAACTTTACGCCACAGGTGGACGTGTGCTTTTATGTGTGGGCGTTGGGGAAAGCATCAAAGAGGCACGAGAATTTGCCTATTTACTGTGTGGGCAAGTCCATTTTGCAGGCAAACAGTTTAGAAGTGACATTGCGTATCAGGCACTTAAACATGACTAATGATGAGTTAATCGAAAAGTTTGAGAGTGAAAATATTACATTATCCACGCTTCAAAAGCGAGGGTTGGCGTATATGATTGATGAAATTTTGATCTCTGTTTTGTTTGCATTGATCTATTTTGATCAAATTCCTGATAACATGACGACCGAAGAGATGATAGACGCGATCAATGGTCTTTTTGGCTATGTCGTTGTGTTAAAAGTGATCTATCAAACCTATTTTGTATGGATGTATGGGGCAACGTTGGGGAAAATCGCGATGAAAATCCGAGTCATCTCCACCGATGATTTGGAAAAACCTTCCTTTTTGTTTTCACTCAGTCGCGCTGCCTTTAGAATTGTCAGTGAGTCCATCTTTTATTTAGGTTTTGTATGGGCCGCTTTAAATCCAAAAAGAGAGACATGGCATGATAGAGTTGCCAACACGTTGGTGGTCAATGCACATTAAATTTTTTCTTTTCGTGGCGCTTTCTTTAGGAAGCTTATGGGCAGCACCTGCACAAAAAACACCCGCACAAAAAGGTCCTCAAGATGTTGAGGTGTTGGCTGAAAATGTTACCAAACAGGGTACGTTAATTCATGCCATCAACAACGTAGTTCTTTACAGCCCCAAATACCTTATTACCGCAGATGAAGCCTATTATGACACAGCTAGTGGTGATTTAGAGCTTTTTGGCAATATTACGATGCTAGAAGGTGTCAGTTACGCCTCTCGTACAGGCCACACAAAACTCAATCTCAATACCGATATAGGCGTTTCAGATCCACTCTTCTTTTACGATGAAGAGACAAATGTATGGATCAAATGTGAAAATGCTATTTTAAATCCTGAAACCTACATCACCCAAAAATCCATTGTCTCAAGCTGCAATACCCAAGAACCTGACTGGAAAATCGCTTTTACCTCAGGCGAATTTAACAAAGAGAGTAAATGGCTACACCTCTACAACCCTGTCTTTTACGCGAACGATGTGCCCGTTTTTTACCTTCCTTATTTTGCATTTTCAACCGATACGACACGTCGCACAGGACTTTTACAGCCTGAATTTGGCTTTGGAAGTTCAGAGGGTTTTTATTACATGCAACCCATCTTTATTGCACCTGCGGTGGATTACGATGTGGAGCTTCGTCCACAAATGCGTACCAATAGAGGTGAAGGCATGCACGGAACCTATCGTTTTGTAGACTCTGCTTACTCCAGTGGTGAGATCACGACGGGGTATTTTAATGAACACAGTGATTATGCGGAAGAAGAAAATCTGAAAAACAGTTCGCATTATGGCTTACATGTCATGTACGACCGCAGTCAACTGTTAAGTACGAAATATAACAATCTTGAAGATGGTTTATGGCTTGATATTAACTATCTCAACGACATTGACTATTACAATACGATGAGTAATGAGACAACAAGCTATGATAAATTAGTGACTTCTCGCCTTAACTACTATATAAAACAAGATCAAGACTATTATGGTGTGTATGCAAGATATGATATTGATACGTATGCTAAAGCACAAACTGGTACAAATGCTAAAACCTTACAAGAGTTGCCAACGCTGCATTACCACCATTTTACATCGCCGCTAGTGTTAGATAATTTACTCTACAGTGTTGATTATAAAGCTAGTAACTATACGCGCCAAGAGGACACAACTGCCTTTCAAAATCAAGTGGATGTCCCTTTCTCTCTCTACTTTTCACTGCTGCAAGATTATTTACATGTAAGCGTTTCAGAAAACATTTACGCATCGCATATTGCCTATGGCAATGATGATACAAACGATAATGAAGGAAAATATTGGAGAAATTACCATAAAATTTCACTCTTCACAGAGCTTGCCAAACCGTATGATAATTTTTACCATACGATGTACATTGAGCTTAACCATATTATTCCTAGTAAAGAGGATGAGTCAGGATATTTTGCTGATTTTATTACGCTTAATACGCTTGCCAAAAGCACCTCTTTAACCCTCAAAGAGTTTTTTTATAACGGAGACGGTGAGAAGAAAATCAGTCATAAATTAGTACAGTTTTACTATGATGACTATGATTATAAGTATGGTGACTTGGAAAATGACCTTAAATATCATGTAAACGAGCAACTCTCTTTTGGACATAATCTCTCTTATTCAAATGAGTATAGTAAAATTTCACGAAATCAAATTTCGATTAATTACAGTGACGAGCTTTATTCAACCTCCCTTCGCTACACCTATCAAGATTCAGTTTATAAAGAAAATACAATCTATAAAATTACTGAAAGTACCTCTACGGATGAAGATTATAGCTATGTAACACTTTATGCCGACACCAAGTATTTTACCCATTATAATATTTTTACAAGTGTCAATTATGACGTTAAAGCGGATGAATTTAGATCGTGGGCATTTGGCTTTAAAAAGACATTAAAATGTTGGGACTACTCTATTCAATATAAAGATACAACAACGCCAAAATCAACGAGTTCAAGTAATGGAATTGATTCGGTCAACAAACAAGGTATTATGTTTATGTTTAATCTCTATCCAATGGGTAGTGTTAGCTATGATTTCTCAAGAGAGTCAGAGCAAAAAGTTACAAATTAAAATTGAGTAAAAATTCAAGGAGCATCAGCGTGGAATATAAAATTAGAGTGAATAACCAAGAAGAGATTTACGATCTTGGCAAAGTTGCAAAACAAGCAGCAGGGGCTGCATTATTAAAGATTAAAAATACGGTTATTTTAGCAACGGTTGCGCGAGATGATTCCCAAGTTGGTGAAAATTTTGTACCGTTAACCGTGCAATATGTTGAAAAAACCTATGCGGTTGGAAAAATTCCTGGAGGCTATTTTAAACGTGAGACAAAGCCAGGTGATTTTGAAACATTAACCTCACGTATTATTGATAGAAGCCTTCGCCCACTTTTTCCTAAAGGGTATGCTTATCCAACACAAATTGTTATTTTCGTCTTAAGCTGTGATCCTGAAGTTGATCTTCAAGTAGCAGCGCTTAACGCTGCGAGTGCGGCACTTTATCTTTCCGATATTCCTGTGAATAAAGCCGTTGCAGGTGTGCGTATTGGTTACATTGATGGGCAGTATGTTGTGAATCCTTCCAACTCAGCTCTAAAAACAAGCACGTTGGATCTGTATGTTGCTGGAACAAAAGAAGAGCTCTTAATGATCGAGATGCGCTCCCTCGCTTCCATGGAGAGTATGAGCCTTCCTATTATGGCAATTGACCCAATGCTTGATCCTACCCTTGCACAGAACGTTATTGTGAAGCAATCCGTTAATGAATTTGATGAAGATGCGATTGTTGCCGCAATCGATAAAGCGCAAAGTGCAATTACTGAAGCGACAACGGCGTATGAAAATACCTTTAAACCTCTTAAAAAAGAGGATGCTGTACTTGATTATAAACAAGATTTAGCGAATGATTCTATTTTTGCGTACGTGGATGAATTCTACAAAGACGAGGTTAACAACGCGATCAACCAAATGGCAAAAAGTGAGCGTGCGAGTGAGCTTGGAAAAATTGTTACTAAAATTTTAGGTGATGAAGTAGCGGTCTTGGAGGGCTGGAGCAAAGAGTTAGTGGACAGCGTTGTGCAAGCGTATAAAAAGAAAATCGTGCGAGAGATGATTATTGAAAAACGTGTGCGTGCTGATGGTAGAAAGCTCAATGAAATCAGACCGATTAGCATCGAAACCAATCTTTTACCTTTAGCGCATGGTTCATGCCTCTTTACCCGTGGTCAGACACAAGCACTTGCAGTTGTCACACTGGGAAATGATAAAGATGCGCAAATGTATGATCTTTTGACGGAAAAAAATACGATTAACGATACCTTTATGGTGAACTATAACTTCCCAGGTTTCTCCGTAGGTGAAGCTTCTCCGCTTCGCGCTCCTGGTCGAAGAGAGTTGGGTCATGGCAATCTTGCACGTCGTGCACTTGAACCTGTTCTTGATAGAAATCGTTTGCAAACCATTCGTTTAGTATCAGAGATTTTAGAATCCAACGGCTCCTCTTCTATGGCAACCATTTGCGGTGGCGCATTAGCGCTGAAGGCTGCTGGAGTCAATCTTGAAAAACTCGTAGCGGGTATTGCTATGGGACTTGTTTTTGAGGGCGATAAACATGCGGTTCTCAGTGACATCATGGGCTTAGAAGATCACGATGGTGATATGGACTTTAAAGTCGCTGGAACAAGAGAAGGCATTACAGCACTTCAAATGGATATTAAATTGGGCGGCATTTCACGTGATGTCCTTAAAGAAGCATTGTATCAAGCCAAAGAGGGTAGAGCGCATATTTTAGGCTTGATGGAAGCGGCAAGTGAAGAGATTGTGATTAACAATGCCATTTTGCCAAAACTGGAACTCTTTAGTGTCGATCCTTCCAAAATTGTGGATATTATTGGACAAGCGGGTAAAACGATTCGTGAGATTATTGAGCGATTTGAAGTCTCTATCGATCTTGATCGTGAAAAAGGCGAAGTGAAGATCGCAGGCGAGAACAAAGAAAAAGTAGAAGCGGCTAAAGAGCATATCATCCAAATTACCAATAAGCCTTCTTTTGGCGGACGTGGTGGTGGAAGAGATAGAGGAGGAGATCGTCATAGTTCTCCAAGAGAAGAAAAACCAGTGCCAACTTTCGTGCAAGATGAAGTAGTTGATGGTGTGGTGAAACGCATTGTTGATTTTGGTGCGTTTATTGAACTTCCTGGTGGGATTGATGGATTGTTACATGTATCCAAAATTGCCGATCACCGTGTGGATAAAGTAAGCGATTATTTAGCCCTTGAGCAAAAAGTTCGCGTTAAAATCTTAAAGCAAACAGGAAATAAAATCGAGCTTGGCTTGGAGCGATAACTTTAAAGGCTTTTTAACAATTGGATGGCTATAATCTCGCTCACAAAGTGGAAAGTAGGGATGTCATCCGAACAGACTTTGAAAAACACATAGGAGTAATCTTTGAAAAAGATTCTTTTTTTAATGGTAGCATTTGCAACATTCGCGTTTGCAGGTGAGGGTGAAACAGTTAAAGCATATTCAGCACTCGCTGTTGGTATCGTACTTGGTCTTGCTGCACTTGGTGGCGCAATCGGTATGGGTAACACTGCCTCTTCAGCAATTTCTGGAACAGCAAGAAATCCTGGTCTTGGTGGTAAACTTGTAACAACAATGTTTATTGCACTTGCAATGATCGAAGCACAAGTTATTTATGCACTTGTTATCTCTTTGATTCTTCTTTACAAAAACCCATTTCTTGGTTAATTAACACAACAAACACGTGAGACCTTCTAAAAGGTCTCACCTTCTTTTATGCGGTCGTGGTGGAACGGTAGACACGCTACCTTGAGGTGGTAGTGCCCTACGGGTGTGGGGGTTCAAATCCCCCCGACCGCACCATTTTCTTATTTTTACCCCCTAAAATAGGCACTTTCAGAACAAACCAAAAAAATTACTGTTTCCCCCACATACCTAAATATTAAGCGTATTTTTCAAACTTTCATAAATAACCATTTGTTCATCAAAAGAGAGCTTTTGAAATTTAGAAATCCACCGATCACACTTACGTTTTATTCTTTGTCTTTCAGTAAATGTAGATCCAACATAGTCATATTGATGTTTAATATACTCATCAGGATTAAAAGATGTCCATAGACTTTCAATTCTAACACCACCACGTGACATCGTTTGAAATTCAAAATAAAACCAATCCTGAAGCATAGACATATAAAGATCACTCTTATAACCACTAATAATAAAATAAAGATTTTTTGGAAATTGTAATAATCTGTCTCTCATGAGAGACAAAAGCTGTCTATGCTGGAGCATAGTTAATTCATGTTCATATTGTGATCGAACATAGTCAGAACGAACCTCAGGAAGATAAGGAGGATCAAGATAGACTAAAACCTTTTTGCCTTGTCCAACATAGTCACATATAAAAGTATCAAGAAAAGAAAAGCAATCAACATTCAAAACAGTAAAATTATCATAAGAAGAATAATGAGTTTTTAAAAAGCGTATAAGATCGATATTTTTATCAATTAAAACATTGTCCACCATAGCCATTTTTTTTAAAGAAGCAACAACAGCACAACCACAAAAAGGTTCAATGTAAACATCATGAAAAGGCATTTTATTTATTATCCATTGCGCAACACCTGAACCGCCTTTTCGACCTAGATAGTTTCCTGGTAACATAGTCATTTTTGTATCCTAAGCATAAAGCATAATATCAGTTTTAAACGAAGTAAAATGACCCTCTATATAACTTACATAAACATCATAAATCATACGAGTATTTGAATGACCTAGATATTGAGAAAGTTCGAGCGGTGTACAGAGTTGTTTATAAAGCATATTCGTAGCGAATGTATGGCGCATGTTGTACGGTCTTCGATATTCAATACCTAACTTTATAAGTAAAGGCTTCCACCAATAGTTACAAAAGATATGCGTGTCATGGTATGGATTACCATATTGCGTTGTCATCATGTAGTTATCGTTTTCACGTTCAAACATTTTAACGATGTAAGGATAGAGTGTATCTATAATAGGAATATCCCTTATTGAGCCAAATGTTTTAGGCTTTACATCACCAAAACGAGAGATCGTAGAACGAATATGAATCACTCTTTTTTCAAAATCAATATCAGCACGTTTTAAAGCCAATATTTCACCCGTTCTCATTCCCGTAAAGAAACCCATAGCCAAAAGATAGACAAGGTTAAAATTGTAGTCCTCAGCACCCTTTAAAATACGTTGAACGTCATCGCTGGTAAAAGGCTTAATGCGTGGTGCATGATATTTAGGAAGTGCAACGTGTACCATGGGATTTTTATCTATTATTTCATCTTCCAATGCAACGTCTAGGATACCCTTTAAAACGCTCAAGTAGTTTCGTTTAGACTTATTCCCTACGGTATCAATTTTTTTATACCAGAGCTTAATATGAGAGGCTCTTATGTCTTTGATATTCATGTTTTGAAATTCATCAAAACGCTTATTGATAATGCGTCTATTTTTATCAAAGTAGGAGGGTTTCCATTCGTCCTCGTTGAGTTCAAGATAGAGTGAAGCGCATTTTTGAAAAGTCATCATGCGCCTTTTTGTTGTTGATCAGTCACAACAAATCTTTGTCTATTTCTTTGTGCTCGTTTACGACATGAAAAATCATAATATGAAGCCCGGCCAGTCACGAAACGACCACAACCACAATCACAGATTTTGTTATCCTGTTGCGTCACACTTATTTCTTCCAGATCAGTCACAGCCTTTGCAAGTGCTCGACCAATACAAAGAGGAACACCGTTACCTACAGCTCTTTTTTTACCTTGGACATTAAAACTTTTTAAGTCGAAATCATCCTCTAAGCCTTGCAATCTACAAAGCTCTCTAAAGGAACGGCTATCATTAGCTAAAGCACATGATTCTAATTTCTGTGATCGATCAGTCACGTTTTTTCTTTCAATTTGTAGGTATTTATTTTCTTTATGACCGAATTGAATGTGGCGCAGCCGAGTCACGTTTTCATACCAAGATTGATTAATATCTAGTCTTTGATGTGAGTATCCATCTATTTTTACGTTAGGTACACCTGCAACATTTTCTAAAAGAAACCAGGACGGGTCACACTCTAAAACAATTCTTTTATATTCCATAAGCATTTCAAAACCGTAAGACTCTTCCAATACAGGGCGGTCACGTTTTAAGGGTGAAAAGTCAGGGCATGGCGGACCACCAATAATTCCATCTATTTTTCCTTTTATGCCTGTGAAGTCACGAATATCGTAATGTTTACCTAAAATGATGTCACCAGCACTTACAACGCAGAATCCTGCTTCTTTGAATGCACGATCTAGTAAACCAATGCCAGAGCATAGAGAGAGGACTAATTGCATAGTAAAGCCTTGTTTTCTTCACGTTTAATTTGAGCTTTTATTCTTGAAAATTCTTTTTTAGTATCAAAAATCTTTTGAGCTAAATCAAAATCCAATTCTATTAATTTTTGATATTTACGACATGTAACCAAATCAGTCGTAAAAAAATCATTTTCTAAAGCATTTTGAGCGTTAACACAATCCTCTTTTTTTTGAACTAGCTTTTGAAGCTGCAAAGTCACACGTAAAAGTTTTATATTAAATTTTCGTAGTTGATCAGTCACAATTTTCATTTTATGCTCCAAAATCATAGATTGTTGATTGACGATCATGTTCAATGACCGTTTCAAGATCAGGTAAAAGATCAACGTGTTTAGGAAGTCTTCTATTTTTGTTATCTGCTATTCTTTTTTCTTCGGAGAGAGCAATAAGAGCAGTAAAATGGTCGTCGACTTTTTTAGGATTAGCGTTTAGATAATCTTTAAATTTAGCGAATTGATTTAGGTATGGATTGATATCAGTTCCGAGAATATTGACAGGCAAAATATCACCCTGAATAAGTCCACGTTTAATACATTCGTTTTGCACCAAAACGAAATGTTGGAAATTAGAAAGGTCAGGATTAAGAGAGTGATAATATTGCATTAGGTCGTAATTTTTACGGTGAGCTATTGGTTTTTGAATAGGATTGAGTAAAACGCCATTTTTAGAGAATATTTCGATTTTAATAGGTTTTTTGTGTTGTTTAATACACGGCTTTTGAACCTTTGACATAGCAAAGTCAATCACAGGCATTTTTTTAACCCAAATACGACCAAATTCATCAAAGACTTGCAAGACCTTATTTGTTTCAGGGTGAACGTAAACGCTAAGGCGTTTTTCTTTATACATGACTGTTAATTCGTTCAAAGAATAACGACCACCTAGGACACGATAAACGTCAAGAGATATGAGTGTGCGTGAGGTGTAAATTCTGCAAATGCCATGATAAACATACCAAAGTGTTAGGTCGCTGATATTATCCTCACCGTAACGCAAATCGTCAAGTGTTTTAAGAACGTATTTCATCAAGTAAGAGACAGGATTGTCGACCTTTGTCTCAATCTTACCGAGCGGTTCAGGAAAGTGACGTGTAAAGAGCTTTACAAATTTTTCGACTTTGTCTTCGGGAATAAAGAAAGAGATATGCAAATGCGGTGTGCCATCGTGGTGCGGTTCTGTTACACGAAAGTAACAACGATCTTCACGAGGAATACTTGAATAAAAATTGTCTTTTAAAATCTTAGCGAGCATTTTAGAAAGGAATTTTGAAGCAACCTTTGGGGTGTTTTCAGGGTTGTATTTGCGATTACGAACAATATTACCACCATTAAGCTTTTTAAGCCTATGGAAGTCAGGAGGGCATGTTATCGTGCAAAAGACATTGACAAGATTACGAGCCGTTGCGTAATTGAAAATCGACCAGACACGATTTTGAATTTCAGCGATGTAACGGTTTGGATTGATAAAAGCATTTTTGAAAAAATTAGAATACGGAACTTCCGTATCTCCGAATTTGATGAAATTGTTGTCAAGAAAAAATTTCACGTTTCTGATTTTGTCTTTTGCGACTTTGCGTTTGTGTTGGTCTAGTCCATACATTAGAGCACCTCTTTTTTACTATCATCTATTTCTAAAAAAATAGACTGCTTTTCAATGAGGTATTCAACCGTAGTTAAAACGTCCATGTTAAAATTCTCAGAAATTTTTCTAAGCTTTTCAAAGACACTAGGAGAAATCTCAACTACGTAAGCAGAACTTGAAAGAAGAAAATATTTTCTATCAAGTTCAATTAAACGATTTTCTAAGTATGAAAGTCTCATGTCTTGATATAAACGCTCAGATACTGTTGCAACTATTGATCTAAAAAAATCTGATTTATCAAATAAAGAATAGAAAAACTTTTTCATCAAAGCACCTCAATCGCAATAGTTATGATAGAGTTAGTTTTTGTTTTAGACTCATATTTAAAAAGCTCGCCAAGAAGCCAAATACTTGAAAGAACAGGAACGTTATAAGAACTATCCAGTTGCGTTTCTTTATTAATACCGCTTAAAACAAGAAGTTCACCACGTTGAAGCCCATAATTACTTTTTAGCTCTTTTTTAGAGGTTTTAAGAGTGTCATTATCAAGAATATCCTCAAGTATAAGTGTAAGGTCAAAATGAACAATATTTTCGATAATAATAGGTTTGATAATAACTTTTAAGCCAACATCTCTATAAGTGTAAGAAGTTGAAGAAGTGGAAGAAGCATTTGAATAAGAAGAAGTACCAACACTATAACGAGTATTTATAACAGAAGAAAAAGAAGCTTCCGTTTGATTACGGGCAGTAACGACAGGAGAATTTTTTATTTCAGTAAAACCATTTTGATTAAGATATTTTAAAACACCGTAAAAACCACTTTTTGAATTGTCAAGTACATTCGTCGTTGCAGAATAAGGCATAGTGATCAAATTTAAAAAATAATTATAAGACGAATTTACCGAATTGCCATCACTATCAGTTTTTTGAACAGATTGCATGTAAGCACTAAGATTTGCACCTCTATCTTTGATATCCTCCAAACTCGTCTCAAGCACAGTTATTTTGAACTGAATTTGGCTGTATGGAACATCAAGTGAAGCGATACTTTTTAAAAGTTCTGCGGAGTATTCAGGTTTGCAAAAAAACGAAACTGAATTCGTGGAAGAGATATAGGTGTACTTAACACCATCGTGCATTTTTAAAAGATTTTCAACATCTACAAAAACAGGATTTTTAAGCGTTACAGAATGAAAAACGTCTTTAATCGGTTCAGGCTCTTTTTTTGGCTCTTCTTTTTTTTCAGGTATTGGCTCAATATAGTAAAAATCGCTTTTATCTTTTTTGAGGTCAAGTCCTTTAAGATAAAGCATTTTTTTAAATGCTGGTAAATAGACCGTTGCATCTTTATCACCTATAAAAAATGTAACCTGCTCATCATCCACAGACTCCTGAATAAGAATGTTTACTTTGTTATCTGTTGCTACCTTTTGAGCAAATTCGCGAAGAGGAACAGAGTATTTTATACTCTCAGCAAAAACGCTACTTATGAGTAGCAAAAGCAGTAGGCATAGGGTTAGAGGATTTAGCCTCTTTTGAAGTAATTGCACCATTTTTATTTTCCTTAATAGATTTTTCTTTTTCAATTTTTTGGAGAAAATCAAACGTATCCGAAGGGAGCATGACAAAGTATTGAATGTATGAGCCATCATTAAAAAACCAAATGAATTCAGGCTCAAGCTTTAAAGTGAGTTTGTTTAAAAGAGGCTTTGGAAAGTCAATGCCTTTATATGTGCAGAGCATGTCAATACATCGAATTTCAAAAAGTTCATCTTTAGTATCATTGACATCTTGTTTTTGAAATTTTTTTGCATCTTTTGAAGTTTGTTTTTTACCTTGATCAGTCACATTATTTTCAGGTTGTAAAGACATTGATTTATTATGCTCTGATTTTTCTTGATTGATCGTTTCGGTTTTTTCTGTATCAAATTGAGACAAAAACACTTTAAAAACGATTACAAGAAGCACAAAAAGAATGATGAAATACATCAGATATTTTTTGACCTGACTTGGTGCATTATTGCTAGCACCACTGACATACATTTTGAAAATTTCAGGAACCATTGGAACATGAAAATCACCAATTTTGTCTTTTTGATAACACTTATAAGAGTTATATTGAACGTATCGAAATTTATTTGAAAAGAAACGAGAAGATGGTGGCACAGCTTTATAAAAGAACTCTGCTATCTTCGTATAGCCCGTAAAAATAAGATCAAGATTTTGAGTAATGAAAATGATGTCTTGATGTAAATGCCCATGATACGTCAACCACCATGTAAGAATAAGATTTTCTTTATCGAAAAAGTTTTGACATTCATCAATAACAAAAAGAGCATTAAAAAGATTGTTTGCTTTAGCATAATAAATAAGTTCATCATCGGTCTTTTTAGCCGTGTACATCGTATGAAGATTGACCAAATGAGCATAGAAGGCTGAATAGTCAAAAGGCTTGATTTTAGAAGATTTTGAGAAGTCAAATTGATTGATATTTGTGTACGCTATATCATACGTTTTTTTAAGTTTTTTAGAGGAATATTTACCGAAGAATTTGTCCAATAACTTAGTTAATTTTGTAACTGGTATAACAAAGATAAATGCCATATAAAGCAAGAACATAGCGTAATAGGTTTTTCCACTTCGAGGGATTCCAGTTAAGTATGTTATTGCCATTTTCTATTCACCCAACAAAATCGCAATTTTGAAAAATTCGTCCGAAGCGTCTTTTAAAGCATGCAAAACAACCTTTGAAATAAACAAAGCTAAGAGAGAACCAAACAGAAGTGTAAACACTGCAAAAGCATCCGTAACAGCGTCCAATAATCCTATTGCTTGCATAACCTGTAATGCAATAACCAAAATAGAATCTGAACTCAAAAGCGACGGAATCATATTTAAAAAAGAAGTTATTAGATTATAAATAGTTGCTAAAAGAGTCAAAATTGCAATCAGAAAAGCAACTTTAGAAACAACCAAAGCACCAACAACCGCAAGTTGAATAGGGACAGTTACACCCTTGACAGCAAATTTCTTACCAATCCAAACAAAAAAAGTTGCCAATGGTCCTACAGAAGAAAAAAAACCAACGATACGAGAAACCATAGTTCCAAATAAGCCAGCCGCAAAAATAGGAAGTGCCATCTATGCCATCCTCATAAGAATTTTTAAAGAAGAAAAAAGGATTCCAAAGACAAAAAAGAGGTAAAACATTGTGTAAAAAACTGGTCTTAACGGAGATAAAACCGTACAAAAATCAAAACTAAGAGGAATAACTGCAAAAACAAGATCAATAGAACCATTGTAAGGACACTGTTCAAGAGAACCTTTTGGGAGATCAAGAGTTAAAGAATCACCATTAACGAGCTCTTTTAATTCATCACCTTTTGAAGTAACCGTATCAACGGAAGATTTTAAATTATTCCATGTTGTTTGCCAAGTATTGAAGACAGAATAATCCGTAGGAATATCATTAGTCCAAGTTTGCTCAGTAAGTCCATCGGAAGTTTGAGACATTAAAGCATTCATATTTGTAGCACTAGATTGAATCGAATTTAAAGAATTAGCCATTGAAGCCGATTTATTATTAATTGAACCCAATAACTCATTTCCTGATTGAGCAGTACCATTAAGTTTTTCAAGTTGTTTTCCAAGGCTATCTAAACGACCAGTAACACCGCTTAAATCAATACTTTTGCCATCACTGGTTGTAGCAGTTCCACTAAGTGTAGAAGAAGGTGTAGTTGTTGTTTGACCCGTTGTAGGGTTTGTACTTGTTGTATTGCCATTCGAAGGCGATGTGGATGAAGGCGTTGAAGTTGTTGCTTGTGTAACCGTTCCATCATTATTAATTACAGGAGCTTTATAATCTTTGACCGTATAAGGAAGATCAGTACCACTACTTGCAGTATTTGCCAAATCTGCTTTATTAACTACGATTGATTGCGCTGTATTATCAGGACTTGTTTTTACAATTTCGACTTGTGTAGGTGAATTAATAAGCGCAGTACTTGGACTATTTGTAGGAAAAATAATATCACTACCCAAAATTAAAGCATTAGCAGGCATTTTACCAACACCTGCGGCATTATCCCAAACAGTTTTTAAATTTGCTTCCGTAATTTGTCTTTGAGTATATATTCCATTTTTAGAAAAAACAGGTGTACCACTTTCAGGCGTTGAAGACGCAACGGTTGAAAGTTGATCAAAAGAGACACCTGAATTACTAGAAACATTAACAGTAACACCATTATCAGTATTTGTAGGTGTAGCAATTACAACATCATCAGGAGTTACCATAGCAGAGCCCAAAGTAAAAAGACCAGAACCAAGAACAGCAAAAGGATTAAGAGAATTTAAACCAGTTGGAGAAACAACAAATGAACCGTCACCCGTCGACTCATAAGCAATTACCCAACCAAGAGCTTGAAAAAATTGTCCTACAGCATTTGTTATAGGTTTTCCATAAGCATCATAAGCAGTACTTAACCAAGAAGATACAGGAAGTGAATCAGGAATAAGACCATTATCTTTTACAGTACCATCAGGATTTAAATTAGGATTTAAAAAACGATTTGGAATAACATTAAAATCTTTATCATGAGTAATACATTTTTCAGTAGAAACATCACAATACATTTCAGCACCATCAGAAAAATAAACTATAAAATTATCATTATCAAAAGTAGTTTTTGTTTGATTATAATCACCCATGCATAAATTTAAATCAGAATCAACATGCGAACCAGTAGGACATTTTGGAACGCATACACCTGCAACTAAATCTTGATCAGCTGTACATGTAGGAGCAGGAACGGGACAAGTAGCATATGTATATAAATAATAATGAACTTGATTTTTTGCAAAATCTGCAATAACAATATAGCCACCCTCAAAATTGTAAGCAGAATAGCCAGTAGTACCAGCACTCCAATCATGCCAAACGCCTATTTTACGACAAACACCCTCAGATTTATAAATGTCATTACCCTCATAAGTCGCCGTAACATGTGGACCCGAAAATAAAAACGAAGAAATCATCATTAAAGCTAAAAGTATTTTTTTCATTTTGAAGTCCAAATAAGCTCTATTTCAAGAGCTTTAAGGAAGTTTGAAATGTCTAGTACTATGAACATCATTTTAAGTACCTAAGAGCAGACAATCCTAAAACCATAGGGATTGCAATAATTGAAGTCCATACAGGAAAGCTAAAAAAGAAGTTAAATGCAGGATTATCAGTTACATTGAAAATAATATAGGTCATAAGACAACCTTGAGAACAATAGCAATATATAAAGAGACTAAAAGACCGCAGAGAAGACCCGTTAAAGCCATAAGAGCTTCATAATAGGTTGTGATTAAGCCTAGCTCATTCATTGATTTTTCCTAGTTTTGAAACAGCAATTGTGATGGATTTATAGATGAAGAGTGTCACGCCAAGCACACCAAAAAGACTTAAAATGAAGCTTGAGAGAGAGATAATTGGAAGTGTCATTTTAAACCTTTCAAAATAGTAAGAGGGAGCCGAAGCCCCCGAAGCTTAAGCGACTTTTTTAAACATGCCAAGAGCAAGTTTAATGGACGCAACAACACCGATTGCAACTACGATGATCGCTACCGCAGAGTAAAAAGGTGTAAGGTTAAAAACACCAGTAAAGCCAGTAGCTTCACTATAATTTACATCAGCCGCAAAAGAGGCAACAGAAGCTAAAGCCGTAATTCCGAGAGATTTGATAAGTTTCATTTGAAACTCCTTTTGATGTAGTAGAGTATGTGAACCCTCTATCAATCCCTTTACATGTAAAAGGGATTTGTAGAAGGCTAGAGAGGTTTTTTGAGTTCGAATGGGTTTTTGTCGAAAATTTGATAGGATAAGCTATCACTAGGGAATGTATAGGTGCCGTTTTTGGTATTAATGGTAAGGTAAGGGATAACGATGAATTTACCCTTTGATTCTGAAAGAGTTTTAAAGTCGCTCATTTCCATTTGAATTTGCTCTGTGGATTTAATGAGGTAACCCTCTTTGTCTTTTGTTTCAAAAGTAACTGTGGCTTCGAGTGAAGTTGTCACAACGCCTGTCTCTTTGTTTTTGCGATTGTTTGGTCGCACCTCTTCGAGTTGTCCAATAAAAAAAGTAATCATGTCAAGAATCTCCTATCCGAAAATTTTAGGAGGGTAAGTCGGATAGCCTACCCACCTAAGGCGATTTAAAATAACCCTCATTGATGGAATGGTGAAAACCACCGAAGGTATATGTCAAACGCCTTGGTATGTGAAAAGGGTTGGTTTTCAAATAACAAGAGTTTTGACAAAATGCTATAATGTAACTTAAACATTTTAATGAAAGGAAGCCATACTTAAAATATCTAAGTAACTATACTAAAATATATTAAGTAAGTCAAGAGTAAACAATGAATAATAAAGAATTTGCTGAATATCTTGGAATATCAGAACCAACAATATACTCTTGGAAGAAACACAAAAAAAATTTATATGACATTGTTATGCAATGGAAGAATGGAAACTTAAATAATCTTAGTAGTGATGAAGAAAAATTACTTAAGATATTTAAGGAGCTAAATGAAAAACAAAAAAAATATTATCTACTAAAAATGGAAAGTGATTTAATTCAAAACGAAATGATTGAAGAGAAATATAACTAAGGATTTAAAATGATTCATAAAGAAGATGAAACACTAGATTTACTTGGTAAATACACAAAGAAGAAAGAACCAATCAAGACTAAACCACTTGAAAATATAAAAGAAAAAATTGTTTATAGAGACGTAGGAAAATTCACAGCAAAAGCAGATAGTAAAAATAATAGCAATTCAACTTTTAAAATTTTAGGAATTATTGCCATTGTATTAATTTTTATAGCAATATATAAAAACAGCTCATTCTCAAAAAATAATCCACTAATAGGAAAATGGATAAAAATGAATCAAATAGTTAATATAAATAGCTTTGTAGAATTTACAGAAGACACAATGATAAAAACAGGAATGTCAGTAAAAGTAAATTACAAAATTTACAATGACAAAGTAGAAGTAAAACCAAATGTAACATTTATTGAAAGTCCAATAGGATTTATTTATTACATAAAAGATCAAAACACAATAATTGAAGATAATCCACTCGGAAGAAGTTTTTATCAAAGAATGAAATAATAAACCTCTTTTGATTTCTCCGACTAAGATTTTAAAAATGCGAATAACTTTTTATAAGTAGCCAAGGGCGTGCGAGCTCGTTCCTCGCTTCGCACGCTTCACGCGTGTTCAAATGACATGCAGAAAAGATGAGTAAAGAGCAAAGAGCGGGCTGTTTAGGCAGGAGTTTCAAAAGTAGTTAGGGGAATGTAAAGAGTAAGGCGTTCTCATCATTATTGTAGGTTATAACAGGGTACTGTATCGCATGCGCTCAATCCTCACGCACCCATCTAGCCTAGGGCTAGGTGCTTTTATCTGCGATGCCGAAGAGAAGGGCTTTTTGGCATATATGTTTTTATTCAAATCCCCCCGACCGCACCATTTTATCTCTCCTTCTTGTACTTCCTCCCTTTTATAAAACTCACTGTTGATTTATGGTATCATTCCTCCTATTTTTCAATTTTGAAAGGTTTTTGATGCGAGAGTTAGAGCTAAAAAATGTCATCAAACTTGGTGAGCGTGAGTTTTTAATTTCAACCATTAGTATGCATGTTCGCCACTCTTTTTTCGAAGGAGACTCTAAAAAAATTGTCTATGAAACCATGGTGTTTGAGATTATGAATGATGAAGTACAATTTCACCATCCTATTTTCAATGAACGCTACAATATGGCAGACGAAGCTATCGCAGAGCATGGTGCTATTATCAAGCATCCTGAAAACTTTTTTATCATCTAATCCAAACCCTTCTAATCCATGAAAAAGATTTTTTTACTCTGTTTTTTGAGTTTGGGAGTGCTTTTCGCTCAAAATTCAAAGGATATATTGATCATCCATTCGTATCATAAAGGCTACAAATGGAGCGATGATATTTCCAAAGTCATTGAAAAAAACTTTTTAGATAAAGAAAATATTTTTGTATCTTCTGTGTATATGGACACAAAACGTGTCGATAGCCCTGAGTATTTAAATACTTTTTACCACTACTACCAAGAGCGTTTTAAACACTACACGTTTGATGTTGTTATCGCCGTGGATAATAGCGCATTAGCCTTTGTTAAAGAACATTATGAAGAGCTTTTTTCAAAAAAAACGCCCATTGTTTTTGTAGGTATTAATAATTTTGAACCCTCTTTAATTGAAGGGATCAAAAACATTAGTGGCGTGGTTGAAAATGTGGATATTGAAAAAAATATTGATTTGATGATTAGTTTGCAACCCAATCTTGATAAAATCTTGATTATAAATGAGAAAACAATCACAGGCGATGCCGTTCGCAAAGAGATTGATGCTGTGAGTCCCAAGTATGAAAGTCGCATCGAAATTGAGCATATTGATAGTATGGATATGGACGAGATCGCATCAAAAACAGCGGGGCTTAGCAAAAACAGTGCTATTTTGTGGGTTCTCCTCTTTAAGGATAAAACAGGACGCTTTTTTACCTATAAAGATAATTTACAACAGATTCGCAAAATTACCAATACCCCTATCTATGGGCTTTGGGATTTTTATTTAGATTATGGCATTGTGGGTGGATTTCTAACCAGTGCGACGGCGCAAGCAGAAGCTGCCTGTAAAATTGTCGAGCAAATTTTAGCAGGGAAAGATCCAAGCCATGTTCCCATTGTACAAAAGAGTCCCAACCGTTATCTTTTTGATTATAATGAGCTCATTAACCATCAAATAGATCCATCCCCTGTTTTAAAAAATTATGAAGTGATCAATAAGCCTTTCTCCTTTTACGAAGAGTATAAGCACTATATTTGGCTTTTTACTGCTATTTTTAGCGCTATCGTTATGATTATTCTCTTTTTGATGCAAAATGTGCGTATTCGAAAACAGAGTGAAATGGCGCTTAAAAACCAACTGGAGTTTATTAAAGTTCTGTTGGATACCATCCCAAATCCTATCTATTTTACCAATGTTGAGGGGAAGTATATTGGGAGTAATATGGCGTTTGCAAAGCTTTATGACCAGAGTAAAGAGGAGATTATTGGAAAATCAGTTTTCGATTTTTTTCCAAAAGAGTGGGCATCTGAAAGGCGAAAAAGCGATGTTGAACTCTTAGCCAAGAAAGGTTCTGATACGCTTGAATTAATGCTTCACATCCCCAAAAAAAGGGCGTGTCTTTTTACGCTGAGTAAAGCAGTGTACAGCAATATTGATGGGAGTGTGGGCGGTATTGTTTGTATTATGGATGATATGACAGAGCGGGTACAACAACAACAATTTTTAATTCAACAATCGAAACTGACTGAGATGGGCGAGATGATCGCGGGCGTTGCGCATCAGTGGAATGAGCCTTTGGTGGAGCTTTCTGCTATTATGCAAGATATGGAGTTTTGTTTTAATAATGGCGAGATGGATCGGGTGAAAATGAAAGAGTTTGTACGCGACGCCATCATTCAGATACAATACATGTCACAAACGCTTAAAGACTTCCGTAATTTCCTTAAACCTTCAACCAAGAAGACACTCTTTTGTGCTAAAAAAGCGCTGAACGAAGTGTTGGAAATCATTGGAAGACAGATTTTTTATGCGCATATTGATCTTAGTGTCATCTATCTTAAAGAGGACGACTCTTTTCCTGTATATGGTTTTGAGAATGAGTTTAAACAAGTACTCATTAATGTCATTAATAATGCTAAAATTAAACTGGTTAAAGCGCACAAAGGTGGGAAAATTAGCATTGAAGTTGATCGTGAGATGTTTTATACCAAAATTGTCATTAGCGACGATGGAGGGTTTATCCCCGAAAAAATTATTGGGTTTATTTTTGATCCTTATTTTACGACGAACAAAAATGGAACGGGTTTGGGACTTTATATGGCGAAGATGATTATTGAAGATAAGATGGGTGGGAGTATTCGCGTTCAAAACAGAGATGTCAGTACGGTCGAATTTACTATTTTAGTTCCTAATGCAAACAAAGGCAACGAATGAAAATTTTACTTTTAGAAGACAATGCACGCTTTAATGCCACCATTGTCAAGCGGTTGGAAGCGAAAGGGTATCATATTGATTCGTTTATGGATGGGCAAGAAGCGTATGATGCTTTGGATAATGGCTATGCCTGTTTTCTCTTAGACATCAACGTCCCCAGTCTTGATGGAATTGAAATATTGAAAAAAATACGCGATTTTTACCCAGAGACGCCGGTGATTATCATGAGTTCTAGTGTGGAACTGGAGGTGATCAAAGATGCTTATAATTTTGGATGCAATGACTTTTTGAAAAAGCCTTTTTTCATTGATGAGCTTGAAATTAAAATTGAAAAACTCTGCAATATTCGCCATGATATTGTTGATTTAGGGCATGAGTGTTGTTTTGATTTTAAAACAAGCTTGCTTCGTATAGGGCAGGAACACGAAGAACACCTTTCGCGCAAAGAAAAACTTCTTTTAAATGTACTCATTAGCGAAAAAGGCAAAGTCGTTACGTTTGACAAAATTCAAGCGATGGTCTGGGAAGGCAATTTCGCAAGTTTGGATTCGATTCGCTCTTTGATGCGACGGCTGCGTAAAAAAATTCCGTTTGAGTGCATCGAAACGGTAGTTGATGTGGGGTATATTCTGCGTTATTAATGCTTTACATGTAACCTGTTTTGCCAACGGCTCAGATGTTGCATGAAGCGTTTACTTCAGCATTTCGTAAAAGATAAAGCGAGCATCTTTGGAAGAAGGTTCTCGCTTTGCATTTTTGGAAAAAGGATTTCAATGCTCTTAACGATTGAAAAATGGTTTGATAAAATCAGCCACGTGATTGGGCATCTTTGCTCAGGGTTGATGCTTGTGATGATGTTAAATATCTTTTACGATGTGTTTATGCGGTATCTTTTTAAAAGTGGCTCCATCGCACTTCAAGAGATGGAGTGGCATCTTTTCTCTGTCATTATTCTCCTTGGGACTTCGTATGCACTTATGGAAGATTCACATGTGCGCGTGGATGTTTTGTACGCAAAATTCAGCGACAAGAAAAAAGCGTTGGTCAATATCTTTGGCGCGATTGTTTTTATGATGCCTATTGCCCTTTTAGTTGCGCTAAGCTCTGTGGGGTTTGTGATGGAAGCGTTTACCTCTAACGAAATTAGCAGCGATCCAGGAGGTCTGACGCACCGCTGGATTTTAAAAGCGTTGATCCCGTTTTCCTTTTGGTTATTGATTTTTATGACGCTTGGATTTATTATTAAAAATATCAACATTTACCGAGGTGTCACAAAAGCATATTTTAGAAAGCAGGAAGAGTTATGATCGGTATTGTAATGTTTGTCGTAGGCATGCTGATGCTTCTTATAGGCTTCCCTGTTGCGTTTACTTTTGGTGCGGTGTCGGTCTTTTTTGGTTTGGCTTCGGGCGTTATAGCCTCTTTGGGTGATGGTGGTACGTTGATGGAAGGGCTTGATGCGGGTGCGCGTATGTTTGCTTTTATGCCCCATCGTATTTGGAGCATTATGAACAACACGATTCTTATCTCCGTTCCAATGTTTATTCTGATGGGCATTATTTTACAAAAATCACGTTTAGCGGAGCGTCTTTTAGAAGCGATGGGCTTTTTGTTTGGCGAAATTCGTGGAGGCCTTGCCATCAGCACGGTTTTAGTAGGCGCCCTTCTTGCCGCATCGACCGGTGTTGTTGGAGCAAGCGTTGTGGCAATGGGCGTTATCTCCTTGCCCGTCATGCTCAAATACAACTATTCCAAATCCCTCGCATGTGGAACCATCTGCGCTTCAGGAACACTGGGGCAGATTATCCCACCATCCGTTGTTTTGATTATTTTAGGCGACGTCTTTCAACTTCCCGTGGGTGATCTTTTTGAGGGCGCTTTTTGGCCAGGATTGACACTAGTGGCTGTTTATATTCTCTATATCGCTATCGTCTCTTTTTTCAACAAAGAGATGGCTCCTTCTATCCCTAAAAGTGAGTTGATGCACAGCAAATCCAAACAAGTGGTGAATGCGTTTAAAGCAATTTTGCCACCACTCATTTTAATTATTTTGGTTTTGGGTTCTATTTTTGAAGGCATCGCAACGCCTACGGAGTCTTCTGCTGTTGGGTGTATTGGTGCGATGATTTTGGCGTGGATATACAAATCGTTTTCGTTTAAAATGATCCATGAAGCATCGATGGAGACCGTGCGTACAACGGCAATGGTTTTTGCCATTTTAATTGGCGCGACCGCTTTCTCCATGGTTTTTAGCTACACAGGTGGCGACGAAATTATCGCAGAGGTTATGCGTTCTTTGCCAGGCGATAAATGGGGCTTTATTGTTGTCTCGATGCTCGCAATTATGGCACTGGGCTTTTTTATCGATTTTGTGGAGATCTCTTATATTATCATTCCTATTTTAGCGCCGATTGCAGAAGCGATCGGGCTGAGCCCTGTTTGGTATGCGCTTTTAATCGCACTTAACTTGCAAACATCGTTTCTAACGCCACCGTTTGGCTTTAGCCTCTTTTATCTCAGAGGCGTTGCACCTTCGTCTGTTACAACGATGGACATCTACAAAGGAGTGGTACCATTTATTCTTTTGCAGGTTTTAGTGATGGTTATTTTTACACTTTTCCCAGAGATGTATGGCGTCTCCATGATGCTCAAATAGCTTCGTTTGTAAAAAATGTTTCGCATCTTCTTCTTTACATGTAAGGTATGTCACTTTTTGACTTGATAGGCTTTACATGTAAAGTTTTTTGACAAAATATCATGTGTTTTTTATGTCAAATTGCTACACTGACTAAAACCCCCTATAAAGGATTGTGAATGTTATTAAGCGGAAAGTATCTTGATTTCTATAATGAAATCATCACGTTTATTCCCGAGAAGAGAATTTTTACAGATCCCCTTCATACCATAGCATACGGTACGGATGCTTCGTTTTACAGGTTAGTTCCCAAAGTCGTCGTTTGGGCCAATAATGCGGATGAAGTGAGTCAAATTCTTAAAATCACCTCTTCACTCTCCTTGCCAGTTGTTTTTCGAGCTGCAGGGACAAGCCTCTCTGGGCAAGCGATTACCGATTCCATTTTACTCATGACCTCACGTGATTGGAAAAAGATCAATATCAATAAAGAGGCGAGTACCATTACCATGCAACCTTCGGTGCTTGGTTCGGATGCGAATGCATATTTGCTTCCGTATGGGAAAAAAATCGGTCCCGATCCAGCGAGTATTACCTCTGCGATGATTGCAGGAATTGCAGCGAATAACGCCAGTGGTATGTGCTGTGGTACAGCCGACAATTCCTATAAAACGCTTGAAGCAATGAAGATTATCTTCCATGATGGCTCTGAACTCGATACGGCGTCACCCCAAAGTATCAAAGAGTTTAAACAATACCATCACGCTCTGGTAGAGCGTATTAGCGCGCTCCACGCTGAGATTAAAGCCAATCCTGCCCTTCACGATAAAATTGTCCGCAAATTTAAGATCAAAAATACCTGTGGGTATGGCCTCAATGCGCTCGTGGATTATGAAGATCCGATCGATATTATCGCGCACCTCATGATCGGTAGCGAAGGAACGCTTGGATTTATCAAAGAGATTACCTTTAGAACCGTTCCTGAGTACAAAGATAAAGCCAGTGCGTTGATGATCTTTAAAAACATCAAAGATGCCTGTGACGCGGTAATTGTGCTTAAAACACAGTGTAAAGACAATGTGGCAGCCGCTGAGCTGATGGATCGAGCAGGACTTGCGAGTGTTGAAAGTAAAGAGGGCATGCCAAGTTTCCTTAAAACGCTTAGTCCTACAGCGACCGCTCTTTTAGTTGAAAGTCGCGCTGAAAATGATGCGCAATTGGATACCAATATTGCGATTATTTTGGAAAAACTCTCCCACATTGAGCCTGAAATGCCACTGCATTTTACCAAAGATGTGTATGAGTATACGAAGTATTGGAAAATTCGTAAAGGACTTTTCCCCGCTGTTGGTGCCGTGCGTGAGAGTGGAACGACCGTTATCATCGAAGATGTGGCGTATCCTATCGAGTCTTTGGCGGATGCCACGTTGGAGCTTCAAGAACTTTTCAAAAAATATGGCTACAACGAAGCAATTATTTTTGGGCATGCGTTGGATGGTAACCTTCACTTTGTCTTCACCCAAGCCTTTGAAGATCCTAAAGAGATTCAACGCTACGAAGCGTTTATGCAAGATGTCGCTGAACAAGTGGCGACAAAATACCATGGAAGTCTTAAAGCCGAACACGGAACAGGGCGTAATATGGCGCCGTTTGTGGAACTGGAATGGGGAAATGATGCTTATACACTCATGAAAGAGATTAAGAATATTTTTGACCCTAAAGGGCTTCTCAATCCAGGTGTTATTATCAATAGCGATCCTAAAGCGCATCTTAAAAATTTCAAATCAATGCCCGTCACGGATGAGTATATCGATAAGTGCATCGAGTGTGGTTTTTGTGAACCTGTCTGCCCATCGAATTTTTTAACACTCACCCCACGACAGCGTATTGTCTCCAATCGTTATATGAGTACCCTTAAAAATGCAGGAGATGAAGAAGCGTTTGAAGCGTTTCAAGCTTTGTACCAGTACGATGGTGTTGAAACCTGCGCAACGTGTTCACTCTGTTCACTGGTCTGCCCGGTTGGCATTGACACGGGTGCATTGACGAAGAAGATTCGTGCACACCAAATTACACCGACGCAACACAAATTAGCTGGAATGATTGCCAATAATTATGGAACCATTTTAGGCGTAGGTAGTTTTGTACTGAGTGCTGTCAAAGGTGTTAACGCTGTTATTCCTGATGGTGTGATGAAAGCAATGAGCGCAGGTGTTACCGCGCTCAGTGGCAATAAATTGCCACTATGGACAACCAGTCTTCCAGGAGGTCATACGTTTAAAGACAGTCGAAAACTCTTTGGTATGGCTGAAAAAGTGGTCTATTTTTCATCCTGTTTGAATCGCACAATGGGCAATCCAAAGCCAAAAGGTGAAGAGAAAGAGTTAGATGAACTCATCATTGGTATTTTGGAAAAAGCGGGTTATGAAGTCATTTTTCCAGAACAGCTAAAACCGCTCTGCTGTGGTATGCCTTTCTCCAGTAAGGGTTATAAAGCAGAAGGCAAACAAAAATCAATGGAGTTAGAAGCTGCGCTTAATAAAGCAAGCGAAAATGGGAAATACCCTATCTTGTGTGATATGAGTTCGTGTACGAAAACGATGATGGAGTATTTTGATTCTGGTTTAAAAGTTCATGACCCTATTGAGTTTATTCACGATTCTTTGTTGGATCGCTTGACGATTAAACAGATTAATGATCCTATCGTGATTCATTCCATCTGTAGCACAAGAAAGATGGGCTTAACAGAGAAATTTGAAAAAATTGCACGCTTATGCAGCTCGAAGGTAACCGTTCCTGCGGATGTAACGTGTTGTGGGTTTGCAGGAGATCGTGGGTTTAACTATCCAGAGCTCAATAAATCGGCTTTACGTCATCTAAAATCGTCCATTCCGAGTGATACAAAATTAGCCTTTTCAACAGGAAAGCCATGCGAAATTGGTCTGAGTGAAGAGAGTGGATTAGAGTATCGTTCACTCTTTTATCTCCTTGAGCGCGCTATTTCTTAAGGATTCTGCTTTACATGTAAACATGGGTCAATCACTCTTTATTTGAGAATGAATTGACCCAACTCCCCCACCTTCAAAACCACTTTTCCATAGGGTTGATTTAATAAATAAAATGATAAAATACTAAAATTTTGACTATGCTTTTTAGTTGAATTTAAACAAAAAGGGTTGCGTCTATGGAAGTGAATCTGATTGTGGAAAGCCTTAAATTCTTGGTTTTAGGGATGTCCACTGTATTTATGTTTTTAGTCTTAATGGTTGTTGTTTTGGAGCTTCAGGCTAAAATTATCCTCAAATATTTTCCTCCTAAAGAGGTAAGTGTTCACAATTCTACACAAGAATTATCACAAAAAGATAACTTCACAGTTGTTGCAGCCATTGCTGCTTCTATTCAGTCATACAAAAAAAAATCAAAACAGTAAAAAGGGCAAAGTAAGATGGCTAAAAAATACATCGATGTGATGGATACAACGTTTAGAGATGGTTTTCAATCGGTTTTTGGTGGACGTGTACTGATGGATGATTTTCTCCCTGCAGTCGCTGCAGCAAGAGATGCGGGCATTAGCCATTTTGAATTTGGTGGAGGTGCTCGCTTTCAAAGCCTTTACTTTTATCTCAATGAAGATGCCTTTGAGATGATGGATCGTTTTCGCGCTATCGCAGGCCCTGATGCCAATCTTCAAACCTTAGCGCGCGGTGTCAATACCGTTATGCTCGATACTGGCAATCGCGATTTGATCGACTTGCATGCCAAAATGTTTAAAAAGCACAGCACGACAACGATTCGTAACTTTGATGCACTGAACGATGTTGAAAACCTCAAATACAGCGGTGAACGCATTGTGCATCACGGACTTAAACACGAAATCGTGGTGACAATGATGGACCTTCCTCCTAAATGTGTGGGGGCTCATGATGTTGCTTTTTATGAGAAAACGCTTCGTGAGATTTTGGATTCAGGTATTCCGTATCACAGTGTCTGTTTTAAAGATGCAAGCGGAACGTCCAGCCCTCAAAAAGTGTATGAGACCATAAAAATGGCTAAAAAACTCCTTCCTGAAGGCACGCATGTCAGACTGCATACGCATGAAACCGCAGGTGTGAGTGTGGCGTGTTATCTCGCGGCACTCGAAGCAGGTGCTGATGGCATCGATCTTGCAGCGTCACCTGTGAGTGGCGGAACCTCTCAACCAGACATCTTAACGATGCTTCACGCGGTTAAAGGTAAAAATTACGATCTTGGAGGCCTTGAGCTTGAAAAAATTCTCACTTATGAAGATGTGTTACAAGACTGTTTAAAAGATTACTTTATGCCACCCGAAGCGGTGCAAGTCTCTCCTTTAATTCCTTTCTCCCCAATGCCAGGCGGTGCACTCACTGCCAACACACAAATGCTTCGCGATAACAACATTTTACATAAATTCCCAGAAGTGATTAAAGCAATGCGTGAAGTGGTTGAAAAAGGAGGATACGGTACGAGTGTAACACCTGTATCCCAATTTTATTTCCAACAAGCGTTTAATAACGTGATGTTTGGATCGTGGACAAAAATTGCCGAGGGCTATGGCAAAATGGTTCTTGGCTACTTTGGAAAAACGCCCGTTGCTCCTGATGAAAACGTTGTAGCACTTGCCAGCGAGCAACTGAAATTGGAACCAACGAAGAAAAATGCACTTGATTTGGCGGATGCAGATGAGAGCAAATCGCTTGCTAATGTAAAACAGATATTAGAAAAAGAGGGACTTCCTACAACCGAAGAGAATCTCTTTATTGCCGCTTCATGTAAAGAAAAAGGCGTTGCATTCCTCAAAGGTGAAGCAAAAGTCAATGTGCGTAAAATTGGTAAAGCAGAAAAAGGAAAGATTGTTTGCAGTGCCTCTTCAGATTATACGGTCATTGTCAATGGTCAAAAATACAATGTTAAATCTTCCGATAAACAAGATGCTTTTGTCATTAACGGGCAAGAGTATTTTATCGAAATCGAAGAGGGATGCAGTGATGAAACAAGTGGCGCTGGTGTCGCAACTTCTGCTTCTTCAAACGGTACTGAAATCAAAGCAGGAATCCCTGGTTCGATCTTTAAAGTACTTGTGAATGTCGGCGATAAAGTGAGTAAAGGCCAACCCGTTATTGTGATTGAAGCCATGAAAATGGAAATTGAAGTGGCAGCACCATCTGATGGTGTGGTCAGTAGTGTTAGAGTTAAACAAGGGGATACCATCGTCAATAATCAATTGCTTGTAACGCTATAAGGGATAAAATGAAAAAAAAGATTATGGGGGTGCTGTTGCTACTAGGATTCGTAATGATGATGCCATCATTACTGAATGCAGAGAATGTAGCCAAAGAGAATTTAAATCAAGATTATAAATCGAAAAGTGTATCAGAGCTTTTCGTCTCATTATACGAATCTACGGGTATTAATGCCATGATTAATCCTCAAGAAGGAATGGTAATGCACGGCATTACGATCTCTACGTTTAATCAAGGTGCGGGTAGGGTTGTGATGATCGCCATCTGTTTTTTACTTTTCTACCTTGCTATCGCCAAAGGGTTTGAGCCATTACTGCTCATTCCCATTGCTTTTGGTGGATTTTTAGCCAATATTCCTGTGGCAGACATCGCTGGTCCTGAGGGATTTTTGGGAATTTTATTTACGATGGGTATTAGCTCAGGGCTTTTCCCTTTGATGATTTTTATGGGTGTGGGTGCTATGACGGACTTTGGACCTCTTTTGGCAAACCCAAAGACGGCTCTTTTGGGAGGGGCAGCGCAACTTGGTATCTTTGGTACGATCGTAGGTGCGGCTATTTTGACCGAATACACAGGTTTTATCAATTTCTCGCTCAAAGATGCGTGCGCCATTGGTATTATTGGTGGAGCAGATGGGCCTACTTCTATTTTCGTTGCGACTCGTTTGGCACCGGATCTTTTAGGTGCAATTGCAGTAGCAGCGTATTCGTATATGGCGTTGGTACCTATTATCCAACCTCCTATCATGAGAGCGCTTACAACGAAAGAAGAGCGGCTCATTAAGATGGAGCAGTTACGCGAAGTCTCTAAAATGGAAAAAATCATCTTTCCTATTACGGTGATGATTTTGTGTATTTTAATGTTGCCCGATGCAACTCCTTTGATTGGCGCACTTGCTTTTGGAAACTTAGCACGTGAATCGGGTGTGGTCAAACGATTGTCGGATACAATGGAAAATGCCTTAATTAACATTGTAACTATTTTCTTAGGTCTCTCTGTTGGTTCAAAATTAGCTGCTGAAAAGTTTTTGGTTCCGGAAACATTGGGAATTTTGTTTTTGGGCTTGGTGGCATTTTCTATGGGAACAGCGGGTGGTGTTCTTATGGCAAAAGTAATGAATAAGTTTAGCAAACACAAAGTAAACCCACTCATTGGCTCAGCAGGTGTCAGTGCTGTGCCTATGGCAGCAAGGGTTTCTAATAAAGAAGGCATGAAGGAAGATCCAAGCAATATGCTTTTAATGCATGCGATGGGTCCAAATGTGGCAGGTGTCATTGGCTCTGCGGTTGCAGCAGGTGTGCTGCTGTCCATTTTTAAATAAAAAGTTTTGAGGATATAAACACGATGTCGAAGATTAATGAAATTGAAAAGTTAGGCTTAACCACTATGGGGAAGATTCACTACAACCTTGATTATGAAACGTTGCTGAAACATGAAATTGCCAATAACGAAGGGCGTGTCACCAGCAATGGTACGTTTAGTGTCGATACTGGAATTTTTACAGGTCGAAGCCCGAAAGATAAATATTTTGTAGATCAAGCACCTTCCAATCAGTACATCTCATGGGGCAAAATGAACCATAAGGTCAGTAAAGAGATTTTTGAAGAACTGTTTGACAAAGTCAAAAAACAGCTCTCTGGTAAAGATATTTACGTTCAAGATGCTTACAGTGGTGGAAGTTTAGCGAGTCGTAAAAGCATTCGTGTGGTTACGGAGATTGCATGGCAAGCTCATTTTGTGAAAAACATGTTTATTCGTCCAATCGAAGAGGAACTTACCCATTTTAAACCAGACTTTGTGCTCTACAATGCATGTAAAATGGTCAACGATGACTACAAAAAACACAACCTGCATTCCGATGTTTTTGTCGTCTTCAATGTCGAAGAGAATATCGCGATTATCGGAGGCACATGGTACGGTGGAGAGATTAAAAAAGGTATCTTCTCGATGATGAACTACTGGTTACCATTAGAAGGTAAACTCTCCATGCACTGTTCTGCGAATGTAGGCGAAAAAGGCGATACTGCCCTTTTCTTTGGTCTTTCAGGTACTGGTAAAACAACGCTTTCAACCGATCCTAAACGTAAGTTAATTGGCGATGATGAGCATGGTTGGGATGATGAGGGTGTCTTTAACTTTGAAGGCGGCTGTTACGCAAAATGTATCAACCTTGATCCAAGCAGTGAGCCTGAAATTTACGGCGCGATTCGTCAAGATGCCCTTTTAGAAAATGTTGTCATCAATGACAACGGTGTCGTGGATTATGCCGATGCTTCTAAAACAGAAAATACCCGCGTTTCGTACCCCATTTACCATATTGACAATCATGAAGCAAGCCTCCAAGCAGGTCACCCTAAAAAAATTATCTTCTTAAGCGCTGATGCTTTTGGCGTTTTGCCTCCTGTTTCCAAACTCACCAAAGAGCAAGCGATGTACTACTTTCTGAGTGGTTATACCGCCAAAGTCGCCGGAACAGAGCGTGGTGTAACTGAGCCCGTTGCGACCTTTAGCGCATGTTTTGGTGAGGCGTTTTTACCCCTGCACCCAACCGTGTATGCGAAGCTTTTAGGCGAAAAGATTGCCAAGCACAATGTGGATGTCTACTTGGTCAACACAGGCTGGAGTGGCGGAAGCTATGGTATCGGTAAGCGTATGAGCATTAAAGCAACCCGTGCGTGTATTAACGCCATTCTTGATGGCAGTATCAACGAGTGTGAGTTTGAAACGATTCCGGTCTTTAATATTCAAGCCCCTAAAGCGCTTGCAGGCGTTCCAACCGAAGTGCTCAATCCTAAAAGTACGTGGGAAAATAAAAGCCTTTACGATGCAACCAGAGATGAGCTTGCAGAGATGTTTATTGAGAATTTCAAAAAATACATTACAGCCGATTCTGATTTTTCTAACGCGGGTCCAAAACTCTAATTTAATCTTTACATGTAAAGGAGTTTCCAACTCCTTTACGTTATGTCCACATCACATTATCTTATTATTTTACAGGGAGACACGTTCATGTCAAAACTATGGTCAGGCAGATTTGCCACAAGCGGAGCCGCTTTGCTCGATCAATTTAACGCCTCATTACCATTCGATAAAAAACTTTATGCAGAAGATATTAAAGGCTCCATTGCGCATGCTACGATGCTTGCAAAACAGGGTATTTTAACGGAAGATGAAGCCGATCAAATTGCCAAAGGGCTCTTGCAAATTAAACAAGAGATTGAAGAAGAAAAATTTGTTTTCGATATTGCGCATGAAGATATTCACATGTCTGTGGAGACAAGGTTAATCGATCTCATTGGAGAAGCGGGAAAACGCCTGCATACGGCGCGAAGTCGCAACGATCAAGTTGCAGTTGATTTCAGATTGTACGTACAAAAAGAGAATTTAGTCATTGTGCGTGCTTTAGAAGAGGTGATTGATGTTTTGATGAGCATCGCTAAAGAGCATACCAACACGCTGCTTCCTGGTATGACGCATCTTCAACATGCCCAACCGATTAACTTGGCGTTTCATCTTTTAGCCTATGTTTCGATGTTTAAACGCGACATTGAACGACTTGAAAGCTCTTATCAGCGCAATAATGTTTTACCGCTTGGATGTGCCGCACTTGCGGGTACGCCTCATAACATTGATCGAGAGTATGTGGCAAAGCTCCTTGGGTTTGACAGTGTGAGTGTGAACTGCCTTGACACGGTCAGTGATCGTGACTTCGCTCTGGAGATTCTTTTTAATATTTCGACCATTATGATGCACATTTCACGTTTTGCGGAAGAGCTTATTTTATGGTCAAGTTATGAGTTCAAATTTATCACGTTAAGCGATGAATATTCCACCGGTAGCTCCATCATGCCACAAAAGAAAAACCCTGATGTTCCTGAACTTTTACGCGGTAAAACAGGGCGCGTGAATGGCAATCTCATTTCACTTTTAACCGTACTCAAAGGGCTTCCTTTGGCGTACAATAAAGATATGCAAGAGGACAAAGAGGGTGTGTTTGACAGTGTCGAAACCGTTTTCATGTCACTCAATATTCTCAAAGAAGCGGTTCGTACAATGACCATCAATGTAGGACGAATGAAGCAAGCGTGCGAGGTAGGGCATTTAAGTGCCACCGATTTGGCGGACTACTTGGTTCAAAAATGTAATATCCCTTTCCGTGAAGCTCATTTTATCACAGGGCGCGCCGTGGCGCATGCGGAAGGATTGGGCATTGATCTGAGTGTCATGAGTGTTCCAGAGCTTCAAAAAGTCGATGCACGCATTGGCGAAGATGTAAGTGAATATCTTTCTTTAGTCCATTCTATGAATGCACGAACCTCCCAAGGAGGAACGGCAGTCTCTTCTACATGTAAACAAATTGAAATTTTTGAAACATGGATAACATCGCGTCACTAAAAGAGAGCAGAAGAGGTGTAAACCTCTTCGATGTGTTATAGAAAATTGTGGGTGTCGCTGTCGCTTAAGTGACTCCATGAAAGTTTTGCCCCACCTAAGAGGTGAAAATGCAGATGCAACACCTCTTGCCCACCATCACTGCCGTTATTGGTAATCAAACGATACCCACGCTCATCCAATCCTAAAAGTTTTGCCACTTTTTGGGTAAATTCTGTGAGCCCAACCATGATTTTTGGATCAACTTCTTGAAAACAGGTGTACTCAACTTTTGGGATAATCAGGATATGCACCGGTGCTTTGGGGTTAATATCATGAAACGCTAAAAAGTCCTCATTTTCAAGTACTTTATTGCATGGAATTTCGCCACTCACAATTTTACTAAAGATTGTCATTGCATTCTCCTTCGTTTTATGGATATAGTGTAGTACATAGTGCTTTGAATTTAGTCTAAACGTTGGATTTTAACCTTTTATAATTAAAGTTTGACTAAAATGGGCTTCCTAATAGACTTAAGAGCGTAATGGATGCTCACGAATGAAAGGTAACCCTTTGAAAGATATAGAAAATGCGATTGCTTCATGCACTTCGCTTGTTGAATTAGAAAAATTAAGAGTCTCTCTCTTTGGTAAAAAAGGGCATTTTGCAGCGCAATTTGAAAAGCTGAAAAAGCTTGAAGGCGATGCTAAAAAAGAGTTTGCCCAAAATCTCAATATTAACAAAGAGAACTTTTTAGACCTTCTCAATCAAAAAAAGAGTGAACTTGATGCTGTGATGATTGAAGCGCAAATGCGCAAAAGCAGTGTGGATGTCACCCTTTTCAATCAAGAAAGTAGTGCGGGTGCGCTTCATCCAGTGATGGATACGATGGATAAAATTATTGAATATTTTGTGAGTATGAACTTTTCCATCGAAGAAGGTCCTTTGGTTGAAGATGACTTCCATAACTTTGAAGCGTTGAATCTTCCCAAATACCACCCTGCACGCGATATGCAAGACACCTTTTATTTTAAAGATTCGATGTTGCTTCGTACCCACACGTCACCGGTTCAAATCAGGACAATGCTCAAGCAGAGCGCTCCGATTCGTATGATCTGCCCAGGAGCGGTTTTTAGACGTGATTTTGACATTACCCACACCCCGATGTTTCACCAAGTCGAAGGTTTGGTCGTTGATAAGACAGGAAAAGTCTCCTTTGCCAATCTAAAATTTATTCTCGAAGACTTTTTAAAATACATGTTTGGCGATGTTAAAGTGCGTTTCCGTCCAAGTTTCTTCCCGTTTACGGAGCCAAGCGCTGAGGCGGATATTAGCTGTATTTTCTGTAAAGGCGAAGGGTGTCGTGTCTGTTCACACACGGGCTGGCTCGAAGTACTGGGATGCGGCGTAGTGGATTCGAATGTCTTTAAAGCGGTTGGCTACAAAGATGTGAGTGGTTATGCGTTTGGACTCGGCGTTGAGCGCTTTGCGATGCTGTTGCATCAGATTCCCGATTTGCGGTCTTTGTTTGAGGGTGATTTGAGATTATTGGAGCAATTTAGATGATAGTAACAAAACAGTGGTTAAATGAATGGATCGATCTTAGTGCGATTGATACGGATAAAATTTCTGTAGCGCTGAACGCCATTGGTCTTGAAGTCGATGGGCTCACCAAAATCAAAATTCCTGAAAATGTCGTTGTAGGCCATGTTGTTTCGTGTGAAAAACACCCCAATGCCGATAAACTCAATGTCTGCCAAGTCGATGTGGGTGAAAGCATCCAACAGATCGTTTGTGGGGCTACAAATGTGGCCGCAGGGCAAATGGTCGCTGTGGCGCTTATTGGCGCCGTTCTTCCAGGTGATCTTAAAATCAAAAAAGCGAAACTCCGCGATGTTGAATCCTGCGGTATGATCTGCTCTTCAACAGAACTTGGTCTTCCCAAAATCAATGATGGCATTATGCTCTTAGATGAGAGTATTGGAAAACTTGAGCTTGGAAAACCTTTGTGCGAATATCCTTTGATCAATGATGATGTGATCGAAATTGGACTCACTCCCAATCGCGGTGATTGCCAAAGTGTGTATGGCGTGGCACGAGATCTCAGTGTCTATTTTGATTTGGAAGTCAAAACATTGGGACACAAAGAAGAAGAGGAAAACCAACCCGGTGTTGGTCGTGTGCTTCATCTGCATGGTAGCGAAGCACTCTCTGGTTCTTACATGTACAAAGTGTTTGACAATACCGAGATTGAAGTTCCGCTTATCATTCAACTGCGCTTAGGCTTTGCCGAGGTTGAAAACAGTTGTTTACTCGGTAAACTCATTGATTATTCTACCTACGTTACGGGTGTATTGCTTCGTGCTTACAACCAAAGTTGTTTTGGCGCCAAAGAGGAGAAAGCCAAGATTGCCATCGCTAAAGATGAAAATGGCTTGGATGCTATTTTCGGTCTTGAGGGTCAAAAAGTGGCGATTACAGGTGTGGCACAGATGAGCGAATGCAGAGCAACGGCGCTGGATGAACGCATTATTGTCGAAGCAAATTACACGCATCCTGAGATCATTGCATCACGCAGTGCCAACAAAAAATTAAATGCCGATAAACATCTCTACCGCTCTTCCAGAGGCAGTGAACCGCAACTGGCTTTTGGTTTGAACTATTTCTTTAAAATGCTGACGAAGCGCTCTAAAATCATGACGTATGCGGATTCTCAACAAATCACGCAAGATTTTGAAGCGAAAATTATCAATATTCACCAAAGTGATTTGACCGAAATGATTGGGGAAGAGATCCCTAAAAATAAGATTATTAAAATTTTAAAACAGTTAGGATTTGGTGTTAACTTTGCGTTTGAACAAGATGTCATTAATGTCAAAGTACCACAATTCCGATCGGATGTTGTGAATACACAAGATATTTGTGAAGAGATTGTGCGTATTGTGGGCATTGATAATATCACCTCAAAACCTTTTGTTTTTGCCGAAAAACTCAAAATTAATCAGCCCTATATTAACTTCAAAAAAAGACAAATGTACCGTCACCGTGCCGTTTCTGCAGGATTTTTTGAGACCTTGCATTTCGTTTTTGATGATCGTGAAAAGGCTGGAAAATTTCATTTACCGCTTTTAAATGAAGGCCTGGATGTTGCCAATCCGATTACGAGTGAGCTTAACACGCTTCGCAGTTCGTTGTTACCCAATATCTTAAATGCGGTTTCCAATAACCTCAAATTTGGTAAAAAACGTGTGGCACTTTTTGAAGTGGGCAGTGTGTTTGACTCTGAAAGAAATGAGAGCAAAAAAATGGCGTTCGTGTTTAGTGGCGAGAATGGCATCGCTGAGATTGCAAATCACGGGAAGCCTAGCGAGATTGACTTCTTTGCTTTTGCCAGTAAAATCCAGAGTATTTTAGGGAACTTTACCCTGCTTCCTTTAAACGATGTCAATGGCCTGTGCAGCCCGTATGAAGCTGCTCGTGTGCTTATTGACGGTGTGGAAGCGGGTTATATGGCGCGTGTGAATGTTCAAGTCGAAAAAGAGCTTGATTTGGTACGTACGTACATCTGCGAACTTGATTTTGATGCCCTGGTGTATCAACGTAAAATTGCCAAAGAGTACTCCAAACTTCCTTCTTCGTCACGTGATCTCAGCTTGCTTGTCGATGCGAAAATGCAATATTCTGAGCTAGAGCAGTTTATCGCGTCTATTGCTCCCAAAGCGTTGGTGAAATTTGCGGTCATTGATCGTTACGTGCATGAGAGCCTTGGCGATAAGGTCAGTTTGACGCTCAAACTTCAATTCCAATCAATGGAAAAGACCTTTGAAGAAGAAGAGATCGCTTCGATGGTCGAAGAGATACTTTCCAAAATTCACGAAAAATTTGGAATTTCTATCCGATGAAAACCTTACATGTAAACCCAAAAGGACACTTTTCGTTTACAACCGATCAAATCGCTAGCGATAAGTCGATTTCGCATCGCTGCGCGATTTTCTCCCTCCTCAGTGACCGACCTTCCATCATTCAAAATTATCTGCCTGCGGAAGATACGCTCTGCACGCTCAGTATCGTTCAATCACTCGGCGCGCAGGTTGAAAAAGCCATTGATGGCACACTCACGATTATGCCACCTCTGAGCATCGTGGAGCCTCCACTCATTTTAGACTGCGGCAATTCGGGTACAGCGATACGTCTTTTGATGGGCTTTCTCTCTACATGTAAAGGCTTTTTTGTCTTGTATGGCGATCAATACCTTTGCTCTCGCCCGATGCGTCGCGTGGCAGACCCGTTGCGCAGTATTGGCGCGCAGATCGATGGCAGAAGTAATGGTAATTATGCCCCTCTTGGGATTCGTGGTGAAACGCTGAAAGCGTTTCATTACGAGAGTAAAATCGCCTCCGCACAAGTTAAAAGTGCGCTGATTTTAGCCGCTCTTCAAGCGGATGGTATCTCCACCTTTAGTGAGCCCGAACTCAGTCGTGACCATAGCGAGCGCATGCTACGTGGCATGGGCGCAAATGTCATCTCTAAAGGTTTACATGTAACCATTCATCCCCAATCTTCACCGCTGAAACCGTTGCACATGAAAGTTCCCAATGACCCCTCCAGTGGCTTTTTCTTTGCGGTTGCGGCGGCGATCAATTTTGGAAGTTCTGTTACATTGCACAATATGCTCTTAAATCCTACGCGCATCGAAGCCTACAATGTGCTGAAACGCATGGGCGCTGAAGTTGTGTTTATCGAAAAAGAGAACGTGTACGAGAGTGTGGGTGATATCATCATTACGGGCAAAGAACTGCATGGCGTTGAAGTGAGTGAAAACATCTCATGGTTGATTGATGAACTGCCAGCACTCTCCATCGCTTTTGCCTGTGCAAAAGGTAAAAGCCTTGTCAAAAATGCTGGGGAACTGCGTGTCAAAGAGAGCGATCGCATCTCCAGTGTTGTTAAAAATCTCCGTTTATGTGGCATTGATGTCGAAGAGTTTGAGGATGGCTATGAAGTCAGTGGAGGAGCGCTTAAAAGTGCTACGATTAACAGCTTTGGTGACCATCGCATTGCGATGAGTTTTGCGATTGCAGGAACACGCGTACCGATGAAAATTGAAGATATTGAGTGCATTAATACCTCTTTTCCCAATTTCATTGAGCTTCTGTCTCAAATAGGAGAGGTGGAGCAATGAAAATTAAACTCGCTGAGAGTTACGGCTTCTGTTTTGGTGTCAAACGTGCGATCAAAATTGCGGAAAATACCAAAAATGCTTCGACGATTGGACCGCTTATTCACAACAACGAGGAAATTAATCGTTTGCGTGAGAATTTTAATGTTAAAACCTTGCACCATATCTCTGAAGCTGAGGGTGTTGGTAAAGCAATTATAAGGACGCATGGGATTCCTAAAAAAGATCTTGAAACGCTTCTCAAAAGTGATGTTCAAGTGATCAATGCGACGTGCCCTTATGTGACAAAACCCCAAGAAATTTGCGAAAAAATGAGTACGGAAGGGTATGAAATCGTCATCTTTGGCGATGCCGATCATCCCGAAGTTAAGGGTGTTGAGAGCTATGCGATTCATGGTGCTCACGTCGTTCAAAGTGTAGAAGAGCTTGAAAAAGTAAGGTTTAAAGGCAATAAAATTGCCGTCGTTTCACAAACCACACGAAAAATCAGTGAATTTTTAGAAATCACCAATTTTTTAGAGACACGCTACAAAGAGGTGCGCGTCTTTAACACCATCTGCAACGCAACCTTTGAAAACCAAGATGCGGCGCGTGAGCTTGCCAAAGAAGCGGATGTCGTGATCGTTATCGGAGGAAAAAACTCGTCCAATACGAAGCAATTGCACAGCATTTGCAAAGAGTATTGTAAGGATAGTTTTCTAGTCGAGAGTGAAAAAGATTTAGATCCGAGTTGGTTCGTAGGAAAAACGCTTTGTGGCGTGACTGCGGGCGCTTCGACACCGGATTGGATTATCGAAAAAATAGTTGGAAAAATCAGCGAAATTAAAGTATAATAGACAACTTTTACATGTTTACATGTAGCTAAATGTGTCAAAAATCAATCAAAAAAGGGTATAAAATGGTAAATGAGGCGAACAAAGCTGTTCATACTGACGCCGTAGACGAACATGAGGAGATGGATTTTGCGGCTATGTTGGAAGAGTCTTTCAAAGATTCTGAGAGAGATGCACTCATCAATGGTGTTGTTGTAGCGATCAAAGAAGATGTTATCTTAGTTGATGTGGGTAAGAAGTCTGAAGGACGTCTAAACGCATCTGAGGTTACAGATGAAAATGGTAACATAACATGCAAAGTGGGAGATGTCATCGCTGTAGTTATTACAGGATTCAGAAACGAAAGACCAGCGGTTTCGCACAAAAAGGCCCTTCGTAAAGGTCATATTAAATCATTTATCGCTGAATATAAAGAAGAAGACGATGTGGTTCTTGATGTTAAAATCACGGGTAAAAACAAAGGTGGATTTATCGCTGAGAACACTGAAGGTATTGAATTTTTCCTTCCACGTTCACAAGCAGCGGTCAAAGATATGAACGCACTTTTAGGTAAATCACTTAAAGTTAAAATCATCAAAATTGACACCGACACAGAATCAATCATCATTTCTCGCAAAAAATTCCTTGATGACGAGCGCAAAAAACGCAAAGAAATCGTTCAAGAGTTGATCGACCGTGACGAAGTGGTAGAAGGAACGATTAAAAAAATTACAACCTACGGTATGTTTGTTGATGTGGGTGGTATTGATGGTTTGGTTCACTACAGTGAGATCAGCTACAAAGGCCCTGTAAACCCTGGTACGCTCTACAAAGAGGGTGAAGTGATTCCTGTTAAAGCGATCAAATACGACAAAGACAAACGTCATCTTTCTCTCTCCGTCAAAGCGGCGATGCCTGATCCTTGGGATGAGATCAAAGATGAGTTAGAAACAGGTGATTCGATTCAAGTTACGATTAGCAATATTGAACCATATGGTGCCTTTGTTGATCTTGGTAATGACATCGAAGGTTTCCTTCACATCTCTGAAATTTCATGGGATAAAAACATCAAACACCCACGCGATTACATCGAAGAGGGACAAGTGGTTGATGTTGAAGTCATTGAAATTGATGCTAAAGAGAGAAGACTTAGAGTTTCTCTTAAAAACGTACTTCCAAAACCATTTGATGATTTTATGAAAAAATTCAAAGTGGGTGATGTGGTTAAAGGTGCTATTACGACCATTACAAACTTTGGTGCATTTGTTAAAATCGGTGGAATCGAAGGTCTTTTACACAATGAAGATGCCTCTTGGGATCGTAATAACAAATGTAAAGAGCTTTTCGCTGTAGCGGATGAAGTTGAAGTGAAGATTGTTAAAATTGACGAAGAGAATGAAAAAGTATCTCTCAGCAAAAAAGAGCTTGAAGATAGCCCAATCCAAAAATACGCAAAATCACACGAGAACGGCGACATCGTTCATGGTAAAATCAGAGATATTAAAGAGTTTGGTATCTTTGTTGAGCTTGAAGAGAATGTTGATGCGTTGATTCGTAAAGAAGATTTGGGTCAAGTGAATGAAGCTGATCTTAAAATTGGTGATGAAATCGAAGCTGCCATTACCTTTATTGATGACAAGAAAAACCGCATTCGTCTCTCCGTAAGACGTCTTTCAAAACTGAAAGAGAGAGAAGCGCTTAAAGAGATCAATAAAGAAGAGAAGATGACACTTGGGGACATCCTTAAAGACCAATTGAAATAATCAATGCAAAAAAAAGTACTTGGCGCACTCTTTTTGCTCCTCTTTGTAGGAGTAGGATTTTTTCTTTCAAAACTTCTGAATCACGAGACAGATGTGAAGGAAGAGGTCGCCAAGTACGAACCTTCCAAAACGCAAGAAATCAAACAAGAAACATCCCAAAACGTTTGGATCAAAGAGATGGCGCATAAAGACGCTAGGGAGTTTATTTTCCCTGTCAATGAGCTTTTTATGCAAATCGATGCGTATGGGCAAAAAGGCGGAACTGCAGGCAAATTAAAGTCGTTTCGCTTGGTGATTGATCGAGCAGATCGCTACTCACTTTTTTGCATTGTTCAGACACTCACCGCTTTGCACCTACCGTATATGGTGATTAAGGAAGATAAAATTCCTATTATCTATATAGAAGAAAAAAGTGAAAAGCAACTTGAAAATGTTGTTCTAGAGCTTGAAAAATACGATATAAAATCAAAAATTGTCGAGGTTTGGTTATGAAACAGAAGAAAATCATTGTATGCGATGCGATTCACGAAAAAGGTTTTGCAATCTTACGTGCTGAAAAAGATATCGAAGTTATTGACGCTGTGCGTTTGCCTAAAGATGAACTCCTCAAAATTATTGGCGAGAGTGATGTTGCGATTACACGAAGCTCCACCGATGTGGATGAAAAATTTTTAAACGCAGCCACAAACCTTAAAGCGATTGTAAGAGCGGGTGTAGGCGTTGACAACGTGGATCAAGATGGCTGTAGCAGACGTGGTATCATCGCGATGAACGTTCCAACCGCCAATACCATTGCTGCGGTTGAGCTTACGATGGCGCATCTTTTAGGCTGTGCACGAAGCTTTACCAACGCCAACAATCACCTCAAAATTGATCGTGTATGGAACCGCGAAAAATGGTACGGTGTTGAGCTGTGTGAGAAACGTCTTGGTGTCATTGGTTTTGGTAATATCGGTAGTCGCGTTGCGATTCGTGCCAAAGCCTTTGGCATGGAAGTGGTTGCGTATGATCCGTATATCTCTGCTTCCAAAGTAACCGATCTTGGCATGACCTATACCGAAAATTTCAATGACATTTTAAGCTGTGATTTTATTACAATTCATACGCCTAAAAACAAAGAGACGATTAATATCATTTCTCACGATGAAATCGCAAAGATGAAAGATGGCGTACGCCTCATCAACTGTGCGCGTGGTGGTCTTTACAATGAAGAGGCTTTAGTGGAAGGCATTAAAAGTGGCAAAATCGCTTTTGCGGGCATTGATGTTTTCTCCAAAGAGCCAGCAACCAACCATCCTTTACTGGATCTTGAGCATATTTGTGTGACCCCACACCTTGGTGCCAATACGCTAGAGTCTCAAGAAAAAATTGCAATTCAAGCCGCAGAAAATGCGATCAGTGCGGCACGTGGCATTAGTTATCCTAATGCACTGAATCTTCCGATTAAAGCCGAAGACATTCCTGCTTTTGTTGAACCTTACTTAGAACTTGTACAAAAAATGGGTTTTTTAGCTGCACAATTGAACCGCTCAGCGATCAAATCCATTAAGCTTGAGCTTGAAGGAGAGATTGGTGGCTACGCTAAATCCCTCTTAACCTTTGGTATCGTAGGCTCTTTGAAAGAGGCGAATGAAAACAAAATCAACTATGTCAATGCTGAATTTGTTGCTAAAGAGAAAAACATTGAAAGTAAATTTGAAGTAGCCGCAAGCTCAAGTGGCTATAAAAATAAAGTAACACTTGTTTTAACCACTGAAAAAGATGTTGTCAGTATCAGCGGAACCGTTTTTGGTGAAGATGAACAACGCATCGTTGGCATCAATGGCTTTAAGTTTGACTTTAAACCAAAAGGTAAGATGATTATCTTTAAAAATAATGACGTACCAGGTGTTATTGCCCATATCGCTACGATTTTAGCCAAAGAGGGCATTAACATTGCTGACTTTAGATTGGGTCGTGGTGCGCACCAATTTGCAATGGCAGTCATCTTGGTCGATACCGATATTGATAAAAAGATCATTACCGAACTGACAAAACTTGAGTCATGCATTTGGGTTGAGTACGCTGTTTTATAATTTTTTCAAATCTTCCATGGGAGTACCACTTTAGAAGTGGCACTCCTTTTTTTTATGTTAAATATAGTTAACTTATCTCTTCTTTTATTCTCATTATTATGCTTTAATAATGCTTTTAAAAAGTAAAATTTTATTATCTTTTTATAAAATGATCTGCTTAATATTTTTCAATAAATAAATAAACATTATAGTTTTGATAATATGAGTAGAATAAAACAATGAGATAAGGGATTTTGCATGCGAATCATTTTGCTTGTTCTTCTTGCATTGCGTCTCTGCTTTGCAGAGGAGGGGCTTCATTTAGACGATGCGATCCAAAAAGTCAAAGAGCACAACAGCGAGATTGTGATTGCCAAGTTTGATGAAAGAATTAAACTGCTAGAACACCAAGCTGCATTGGGTGCAAACTATGGAAGCTTGGAGCTCTCCCAAGCGGCACTTCGTAGTAATGATGCGCTGAACATTTTTGGTTATAAACTCCAATCGCGTGAAGCCACATTTGCGGACTTTGGCTTCAAGCAGTTTAGTGGAAGTAACTACATGTTAACACCCAATGATCTTAATAATCCCTCTGATCGTAACCATTTTCAAACTAAAATTGAATACACGCTTCCTATTTACACGGGTGGAAAAATCGAGCAGTATGGCAAAATTACCCAAGCATTGCAAACCATGAGCACGCTGGATAAAGAGGCACTAATCCTTCAAAAAATTTATGAGCTCAAAAAGAGTTTTTTTGCCATATCGCTTTTAGATGCTCACCTTTACACCCTTCATATTATTGCTTCCAATACCGCCAAACTCGAAGCAAAAACAGCAATGATGCTGGAAGAGGGCTATGTTAAAAAAGTCGATCTTTTAGAAGTTCAGAGCAAACAAGCCGATGTCGATCGACTGATCCATCAAGCCGAAGCCAACAGAACGCTTTTATATGCCTTTGTTTCCTTCTTGGTGGATGAGCCAGTGACGCAAATTTCGGGAAAGGATGAAGAGGCACCTACGCTTCTAAGCAGTGATGCGCAGATTTTGAGCGACAATCTTGAGATCAAAAAAGCCGAGCAAGGTGTGGAAATCTCTAAGATGGGCATTGCGCTTCAGCAGAGTGCTTTTCTCCCACAGGTGGGTGCGTTTGCAAACTATGGCAGCAGTGATGATAAACTGATGAATGACTTCTCAAAAAACGATGCTTATACGGTTGGGCTTCAAGTGAAATGGAACCTTTTTAACGGCGGAAGTGATAACAATAATTTGGAAAAAGCGCGCGTCGAAAACCTCAAAGCTTCGCAACAACTGGTGTTAGCAAAAAAGCAAATTGCTTTACATGTAAAGCAAATTCAAACGCAGATTCAAAATGATGAGTATGAGATCAATAGCCTTAAAAAAGAGGTGGAACTTTCCCATCTCATCTATGAAAACTATGCAGGAAGATACGAGCAAAAACTTGTCTCGATCAATGATGTTTTGATAAAACAATCCGAAGAGCTCACCAAAGTACTCAGGCTCAAAGAGGTGCAAAATGCACGCAATGAGAAGATCTTTGAGCTTCAAAAATTAGCCAGTAAGGAAGTGCAATGAAATCTTTACATGTAAAAGCGCTCATGCTTATTTTCATCACGACAGGAGCGCTTCAAGCCGGAAGTTTGACTCTCAGTGGTAGCGTGATTTCGGAGAACCAAAAAACGATTTCAAGCCGTTACATGGGCTTTGTGCAAACGGTCAATGTGAACGAAGGTGATGTCGTTAAAAAGGGCGATTTGCTCTACACCATTGACTCAAAAGAGGTCGATACGTCGCTTGCGCAAAGTGAGCTTGCCATTTCCCAAGCAGAGATTAGCCTAAAAATGTACGAAAACCAGTACCAAAATGCAAAGCTCAATTTAGAGCGTTATCAGCGCTTGCTTGAAAAAGATATGGTCTCAAAATACGAAGTCGAAAACTTAGAGCTTTCAACCTCTAATCTTAAAGGAATGGTTGAGATCGTCAACAAGCAGGTTTCCCAAGCCAAGCAAAAATATCAAGAGGTTCAAAACCAGTACCAATACCTCAAAGTCAAAGCGCCCAATGAGAGCGTGGTGATCGAAAAGCACATCAAAGCAGGCGAGATGGCACTCTCGGGAGTTCCCACATTGGTTTTAGCCGACCTTAGCGCACTGAGAGTGAGCACGGAGATTGCGGAAAGTTATTTAAGCAGTGTCAAAGTAGGCGATAAGGCGCGTGTGGAAGTGCCTTCCATTGGGTGCATTAGCGAAGGAAAAGTGGAAGCGATTATCCCCAGTTCCAACCCCATGGCGCACACGTTTCGAGTGAAACTCTCCTTTACATGTAACGATGCCAAAGCGTACCCTGGCATGTACGCGGTTGTGACGGTAGGTGAATAGCAATGAAGTACAAAGAGCGATACCTCGCAGGCTACTTAGCGCGCCTTTTTTTGAAAAATCCGCTGACAATGATTTTAGGGGTCAGTTTGATTGCTTTGGGGGTGATCGCACTCTCGTTAATGCCCAGAGAAGAAGACCCGCAAATCTCGATCAGCGGTGGTGTGGTGATTGTCTCAATGCCTGGTGCGAGTGCGGCAGAAATCGAGCAGATGATTGTCCGCCCACTCGAGAGGCGCATCAAAGAGATTAAAGGTGTGGAGCACATTTACGGGATTGCGAGCGATAATGTGGGCATTGTGAACGTGATGTATTTTATCGGTGAAAACCGCGAGGCGTCGAACCTCAAATTCTACGATAAAGTGATGCAAAATATGGACCAACTCCCCCAAGGTGCAGCAACACCACTGGTGCGTCCTTTTGACATCGACATTGACATTCCCATTCTTTCCATCGCTTTTTACGCCAAAACGCCTCAAGGGGTGGATAACGTAAGCCTTTACAAGCGCGTGGAAGCCTTTCGCAATTCTTTGGGCAATGTGGACAATGTCGCTAAAACGCAGATCAAAGGTGAGTACAAAGAGCAGTTTAACATCGAGATTGATCTTCCTAAACTCTCCGCTTATCATCTCTCTTTGGAGCAGATCGTAGGCTCGTTAAAATCACTCACTGCCTCCTCTCCTGAAGTAAAAAATAGAACGCACGAGGGAAAATTGATCGTTTTTGGTGTGAAAAATGCGTTAGAAAAAGTCGAAGATATTCAAAATCTGATCGTGGCAAATGTGGGCGGTTCGGTGGTGTACCTAAAAGACATTGCCGCCGTTTCGTTAGGAGAAGAGGTTCAAAACAAACAAAGTGCGCAGATCAGCTACAAACAAGGCGAGACCTTTACCACTTTGCAAGATCAAGTCACGCTCAGTGTTTCCAAACTCAAAGGCTCCAATGCTGTTGTGATCGCACGTGATGTGATCACCCGTCTTGATGCTTCCAAAAGTGCTCTGGAGCGTGAAGGCATTGGCTACATCGTAACGCGAAATTACGGTGAGCGCGCCAACGAAGCGGTGAATGAGCTGGTCTTTCACCTGCTGATTTCCATCGTGATTATTGCCCTTTTGCTGATCTTTATTTTGGGTTGGAGAGAAGGGTTGATCGTCACCCTCACGGTTCCTGCCATCTTGGCGATTACGATTTTTATCGCTTACATGAGTGGGCAAACGATCAACCGCATTACGCTTTTTGCCTTTTTACTGAGCCTTGGGCTTTTGGTCGATGATGTCATCGTTGTCATCGAAAACATTCATCGCCATCTGCACGCGAAAGAGGCAAAAGACAAAGCAATGGATGAGTTGCTGATTGAAGCAACCGACGAAATAGGCGCTCCAACAAACTTAGCAACGATTGCGATCATCTTAACGATGGTGCCGATGGCATTTGTGGGGCAGATGATGGGTGAGTTTATGAAGCCGATTCCACTCAATGTCCCTGTGGCGATGCTCTCTTCTTTATTGATTGCGTATATTTTTACACCATTTTTAGCGCGAAAGCTTCTTAAAAAGCCAACAAAAGGAGAGAGTCATGCAAAAATTTGAGTCGTTTGTCTACTCTCTTTTAATGGAAAAGCGTAAGAAAAAGCTCGTGCTTCTTTTAACATTTTTAGCATTTGTTTTAGCCGTGCTGATGTTTCCTACTAAAATTGTCTTAGCTAAAATGTTGCCGGGGAAAAGTACGAACACATTTTCGATCTATATTGATCTTCCGAGTGGAAGTTCGTACCAAGAGACCGACAGGGTCAATGCGTGCGTTGTGGGTATTTTGCAAAAAGAAAAAGAGATTCAAAACATCGAAGTCTTTAATGGCATGGGCTCTCCTTTGGATTATGCAGGGTTAGTGAAAGGCTCGGGGCTTAAAAGCGGCGAGCAAAGCAGTGAAATTGTGGTCAACCTCAGTGGGATTCATGAACGAGATGAGCGTTCCTTTGCGATGGTTCATCGTTTGCGTCCTCTCATCCACCAAGCATGTGAAACCTTAATCCCAAAGACCTCCATCAAGATGGTCGAACAACCCGCCGGTCCTCCAACGATGGCAGCCGTGGTGGTCGAGTTGTATGGAGAAAAAAGTGAGCCTTTAAACGCTTTAGCCGGAAGAATCAAGCAAATTTTAGCGCAAACCAAAGACCTCGTCGATGTGGATATTCTTTCCGATGAGGTGTATGAGAAGTACGCGCTTATCCTTGATAAAGAAAAAGTTACCCGCTCTCATCTTAGCATCGCGCAGATCAATGCACTTTTGTACCTTGCCTTTGAGGGCTCCCATGTAGCCCATAAAAACAGTGAAAATTCCCCTGAACAAATTCCGCTTTATCTGGTACTTAGCTCGCCTTCCAAGTCGCTTCCACATGCTTCCAAAGAGGAGCTCAGCGCAAAACTGAGTGAGCTTAAACTGCTGAATGCTCAAGGAATGATGGTGCCGCTCTCCGAGATGGTGCGTGTTGAGAGAGTCGCTTCGAGTCCGACGATAATGTCCAAGAACCTTCAAAAGATGGTCAGCATCGTAGCCGAAGCCGATTTGGTTTCGCAAGTCTATCCGCTTTTAGATGCACGCTCTAAAATCAAAGAGTCATTGGGAGAGGAGTTTGAAATAAGCAGAAGTCATCTGTTCGATCTCACGCTCAGAGATAAAAAGAGTGGTGACGTGTATGAACTGGTTTGGGATGGCGAGATGAAAGTGACGATGGACACGTTTCGTGACCTCGGCGCTGCGTTTATCGCAGCACTTCTTTTGATTTTTTTGTTGATGGTCGTTTACTACAAAAGCTTTGCGCTCTCTGGCATTGTGCTCTTGGGGAGTTTTCTTTCGATTATTGGCGTGATCATCGGGCATTGGATCATGGATCTTTTTTCCTCGACGACCTTTTTTCTCACCGCGACATCACTGATTGGGTTTATTTCACTGATGGGAATTAGCTCTCGAAATGCGCTTTTATTAATTGATTTTGCGCAGACATTGATCAAACAAGGCACTCCAAAAAAAGAGGCAATAGCAGAGGCGAGTGCGACCAGAGCGAAGCCGATTATGCTGACGGCGGCTGCGATTATTTTAGCCAGCACGCTTCTTGCGACGGATCCTATTTTTGGGGGATTGGGGGTTGCGTTGATCTTTGGAACGATAGCGGCTGTGATCGTATCGTTGATCGTGGTTCCGGTTCTTATGGACAGTACGAAGGCACTTTAGAAATTCTTACATGTAAACGATTGGGCAACTTAGCGTTTTACATGTAAGAGTTTTCGACGCGTTGAAACCAACAGGCGCATCATACGGTAGACAAAAAAACGTTTCGTCATGATGTTTATTTTACGGCAATTCTTATCTTTCAAACACTCAAATACCTCTTCTAACGCCAACTTCTCACTCACGGATAGATTTGTCATACCGTTCCTTTTTGCCCATCGTTTATTTTGCGCACTAATCTCACAATATCTTCATCTTTTAACATTCCGAGCATATTGAAAACCACAGGAATGCCCATAGGCGCGCTACTTCCAAGTCTCCACTCTTGATAGGTACGCATGGAAATACCAAAGGTTTCCGCCATCTTTTTTTGAGAAATTTTCTTCCCCATATTTTCGGCTTCAATGGCATTATGCAAAAGATTAATAATATCGCTTGTTTTCATCGTGTGATGATACTGAAAAATGTATTAAATATAAATTAAAAGGTATAAAATATGCTAATTAATTTATATATTAAATAATATAATGAATTATATATCTTTTAAAATGTTAATTATATCATTTATTTTGTTTTAAACATACACTATATTGTATAAAAATAGGTCGCTTTGTAGTCGTAACTTTTTTCGCTATAATGACGAAAACTAAAATTTAGGAGAATGTATGGCCTCTATAGGAATGGGCGACTTAAAAAAAGGGTTAAAGATCGAATTAAACGGTACACCGTATAAAATCGTCGAGTATCAACATGTCAAACCAGGCAAAGGTGCAGCCTTTGTACGTTGTAAAATCAAATCATTTATGGATGGCAAAGTCATCGAAAAAACATTCCATGCGGGTGATAAATGTGAAACGCCACATCTTGAAGATAAAATCATGCAATTTTTATACGATGATGGCGAATTTTTACAGTTTATGGACAGCGTTACGTATGAGCAAATCGCGCTAACACATGATCAAGTCGGTGAAGCATCAGACTGGATCATCGATGGTATGAATGTCGATATGCTTTACCATAATGGTAAACCAATCAGCGTTGAAGCGCCTCAATTTGTTCAGCTTAAAATTGTCGAAACACCACCAAACTTCAAAGGCGACACCCAAGGTGGTAAAAAACCAGCAACGCTTGAGAGTGGTGCGGTTGTTCAAGTGCCTTTCCACGTCGTTGAAGGCGATGTCATCAAAGTTGACACCGTTCGTGGCGAATACTTAGAAAAAGTAAAATAGTGCCCAAAGTTCTTCTTCCTTTAGCCATTGGCTTTGAAGAGATAGAGGCTATTGCCATAGTCGATATTTTAAGACGGGCTAGCGTAGAAGTGGTGATGGGCTCACTTGAGGGCTTACATGTAAAGGGTGCGCATGGCATAGAAGTCATAGCAGATACTCTTTTGTGTGAGCTTGAACATCAAGACTTCGATATGATAGTCCTCCCCGGAGGACTCCCTGGAGCTACCAATCTAGCCAAAGATTCCAAAGTTCAAAGTTTACTGCAAGACTTTGATAAAGCAAACAAACACATTGCTGCCATTTGTGCAGCGCCTTTAGCGCTTAAAAGTGCAGGTGTGCTCAAAAATCACTACACCTGTTATCCCTCTTTTGAAAATCAGATTAAACATCAAGGTTATAATGCCGATATTAATGTTGTTTGTGATGCCAATATTACGACTTCCAAAGGACCTAGTACGGCGATGGAGTTTACACTCAAACTCGTTGAAATTCTTTGTGGGGAAGAGATGGCTCAAAAACTCTCAAAAGATTTATTGCTCATTAAAAAAATAGGAGATAGAACATGTTAACAACTATTAAAGGTAAGCTCACATTACTGCTTGCTGTAGTGATTTTAGGTTTTGGTATTTTGGGTTATGAGATGATTAAACTTAGCCATGATGGTAAAATGGCAGCTACAAGGCATTTGACTATTTCCGAAGTTGATTTATCATTGGCGCAATGTATGATGGAACTTAGAGGTTATCAGCTTTTAGGTAAGCCTGAGAGACTCAAAGGGTTTGAAGATAATTATCAAATAGCGATAAAATCTATCGATTCACTTGTTCCTATTTTACCTTCCAAAGTCAATCAAGACAAAATTGCCAGTATCAAACAAGGTACTGAAGCGTGGTACAAACTCAATGTCCCTCGCCTTGAAATTTTAAAAAAATATGGTGCAAAAATTAATGAAAGCTCTTTTGCACAAGAGCATAAAGCTGAGTATGAAACACTTGCAACTTTAACTAAAGAATCAGCTAGTACTTTTGATAAGGTAATGAATGAGACAGATGCCTTAAAAGAAAGTGTCAAAAAAATCAACTTTGAGAGACTTGATACCAATGAAACGATTGGTGAAATAGTTCTAGGTATCGTGCTTATTGTCATTTTAATCATATGTTTCATCATTACTAACTCTATCAAAGCTTCTGTGGCAAAAGCAAAAGAGGGCTGTGAAAAGATTCGTCGTACAAAAGACTTGAGTGCGAAAATAGAATCAGGAGCAAAAGATGAGATTAGTGAAATCGTAGAGGCTATCAATGCCGTTGTTTCAGATGTCGCATTTGCTTTAAATGAAGCCAAAGGCAATGCGGTGGAAAATGCTTCGGTAGCAGAAGAACTCTCCAACACCAGTCTTCAAATCGGAAAAAGAGCAGAAGAAGAGTCAAATGTAGTCTCTCAAACAACACACGATGTTAGCGTTGTGGCGCAAGAGATGGATGAAGCAAGTAGCCAAGCTAAAAAAGTTAAAGAGGTTACTTTCCAAGCACAAAAAAGTCTTTCTATTGCGCAAGATTTGCTAGACGAAACTATTACGCAACTAGGTCAAACAGTACAAGCAGAAGCTGCTATCAATGAACGACTCAATCATCTCGCAGGCGAAGCACAACAAGTTAGATCTGTATTAGATGTTATCGGTGATATAGCAGACCAAACCAATCTTTTAGCCCTTAACGCTGCTATTGAAGCAGCGCGAGCAGGAGAACATGGGCGTGGATTTGCCGTCGTTGCCGATGAAGTGCGAAAATTGGCGGAGCGAACCCAGAAAAGTTTGGTAGATACCAACGCAACGGTGAATGTCATCGTTCAATCCATCGGCGATATCAGCGGCGAGATGAATGGCAATGCGAAATGCATCCATGAGTTAACGGAATTTTCCACCAAAGTCACGACTCAAACGAGTGATGCAGTGGCGATGTTGGCACAAAGCGTTGAAGCGACGGACGAAGTGGTTAACAAAGTCGATTCCAATGTTAAATTGATTCAAAGTGCAGTTATTGAAAAAATTAGCACGATTAATGAACTCTCAAGCTCGAATGCAAGAAGTGTCGAAGAGATCGCCTCTGCGGCTGAACATCTCTCCAAGTTAGCCGGTTCACTCAGCAGTACGCTCTCCCAGTTTAAAACCGCGTAAACTTTACATGTAAAGAGTAGAAATACTCTTTACTTCTCTTCGTAGTGGAGTTTTAAACCGTCACTGCCCATCACAAAACCGCTAATGACGATCTTTCCCTCATGCACCAGTTTATGATGTTTTGCACACAATGGGATAAGGTTGTAACGGTGATTTTGGTGAAAGTGGTCGATGTTGCCGTGCTCATCCGCACACTCTTGCGCTTTGATGTGATGCACTTCATCCACGTATTCATCGCACAGCGCACACTTGGCAAGGTAGAGGTTTTTGTTGTATTTACTGCGTTTTTTCTGCTTTAAAAGCTCTACATCACCCAGTTCTCCCGCAAGGCTACGACGAATGTCGTACGCGGTTTTGATGAACGTTGGATCCATATGCAATGACTTGGCAAACTCCAAACCATAGAGCGAACTACCACTGCCAAGCTCTAGTTTTCGATTGTAGAGGAGCTTGTCATTCTCTTCATCGTAACTCACGCCTAGATGCAGGTAAATCACTTTTTTGAGTTCCGCAATCAGAGGCAGGTTGTTCAGTTGATGCAGATGGGTGGCAAAGACGAAAAACGAGCCCAGCGTGTGCATCTTCACCACGCTACTCGCGACAATCGCCAACGCCGATTCGGTCTCCGTTCCATGGCTGATCTCATCGCCCAAGACGAGGGAAAACTCCGTAGCACGGTTGAAAATATTTTTAAGCTCTAACATCTCAACGGTGAAGGTCGAAAGCCCTTTGTAAAGATTGTCGTGACTAATGATACGCGTAAAGATTTTATCAAAGAGATGAAATCGCAAACTCGCGCACGGCACAAAAAATCCCGCTTGTGCCATGATGACCGCGATACCAAGACTTTTCATTAACGAAGATTTTCCACTCGAGTTGATGCCATAAAGCAAGATGCCTTGCACATCGTTTTCACGGCACGCTTCAAGGGTCACATGATCGTGGGTGATCTCTGGCGCACTGTGTCCTAGGAAAAGATCGTTGGGAATATAGATGCCATTCTCTTCGCGTGATTCGATGAGAGGATGGCGCAGTCCAATGGCTTCAATAAAGCGGTTTTTCTCCTGCATCGGCAAAAGTTCAGGGCGGACGTAGTTGTATAAAATAGCGCATTTGGCATTGCTGAGGGCTACATCAAGCGTTCCCACAAACGAGATGAGGTGCTCTAACGTCAGAGCATAATGCGTTTCGATTTTTTCCAACATCTCATCGTAGCGCTGTTTGACCAACGCGATCATTTGAAGGTTGCTCAGCGTAATCTCTTGAGAAATCTCCTCAATCAACGAGGCGGAAATCTTCACGCTGTTTTTGAGGTGTTTGTAGCTAAAATCTTTGAAAAAGTAGTGCTGCTCACCAATGGTGATAAAGCTTTGCATGAGCTTTTCTTCAATGAGTGCAAAACGGTTTTTGCTCATCGCGATGTAATGCCCTTCGCTCTCTAGCCATTCGATGCTCAGCGTCGTACGATTGCTCTCTTCAAAGAGTGCTTCGATGTGGCTTGCGATGTGTTCAAGGGCACTAAAACGCTCCTGTTTGCTCTGTTCGATCTTGTCGATTTGCGGAAAAACACCTTTTTGAAAGAGGTTTTCACTGATCTGGTCTTTACGAAACTTCGCGCAACTGTCTAAAATAAAGGTGTTTTTGAGCATTAAAAGCAGCGCTTCACTCTCATCAAAAAGCTCTTTGGGCGTAGGTACTTTCTTTAGCTCTGCTTCTTTTAAGATGCCCAAAATCGCCTCAAGCGAAGTGCCGAGGTAATCGAGCTCCAACGGGTGCAATTTTTTAAGCGCAATGCGTCTTAAAATGCGCTCCAAATCATACACTTGCTTGAGCGCGATCTCAAATTTTTTAGAGTCGCTGATCAGCTGAGCACTGAGATCAAAACGCTCATTGAGGGTTTTAAGATCACAAATGGGATTAAGCAGGCGCTCTTTCAACAGTCGTTTTCCAATGGCGGTCGAGGTTTGATCGATCAGGTTTAAAAGCGTCATCTCCGAAGGGTTTTTGGAGATAATGTCGAGCTGTTCTAGGGCGTTGTTGCCAATGTAGAGGTAGCGACTGTTACCAAGCAGGATAGGGCGGCTCATCTTCTCGATGATATTGGCATCGTGCTCGATGATAAAATCGCACAAAATTGCTAACGATTCACTCGCGTAAGGGTAGCGCTCGATGTCGAGGTATTCGATAGGCGAGAGCAGGGAGCGAATCGCGTAAATGCGCCCAAAGAGTTCATTTTGATAGGTTACTTTGAGGCGCTCTTTGTTGATGCTGTGCGCGACACTGGGGGTGATTTCAAGGTAATTTTGAACCCACTCTTTATCGATACTTTCTGTGTTAAACGTGAGTACAATTTCGCTGGTTTTATAGGTCTGAAGTAGGTTGAAAATCTCATCCAGCGCGTAGGTTTTATCTTCCCTTGTGCCGTGCACTTCGTTGATGATGGTCTTGCCCGTTGTGACATCAATCGCGCTGTAGCCGATGGAATAGATTTGATGGTTGCAGTCTACGAGCAGTGAAACAAGGTAGTTTTCACTGGGCTCAATGAGATAATCAAAGTTGGTACCAGGGCTGATGATATTGGAGATGTAGCGCTTGACGTGGGGTGGCTCGCCTTTTTGGCGGACTAAAACGATCGTGTATTTTTTCGCTTGTACCAGACGACTCAAATAGCGATCGAGCGAAACGGAGGGGATGCCTGCAAGCATGGGATTTTGTATGGAATTTTCTAAAATGGATTTGTTTTTGCGCGTGAGTTGGATGTTTAAAAGCTCACTGACTTCTTTGGCTTTGCCGATTTGATGGGTTTCATTATTGACTTCGTAGGTTTCAAAAAAAGAGCCAATTTCCATAAACACAATCGTATTTTTGCCATATTTTGCTTCAAAAAAGAGCTGAAGATCGAAGTAAATTTCAGTCAGGAGTCTCTCTTTGGAGCAGAGCATTTGCGCAATATTTTCAAGCATTCGTGTTGTTTCCACTTCGTTAAAGTGGCTAGATTATAGCGCAGGAAAGCATAAAGTTTGGTTTGGTAAAAGCCGTTTTAAGGTACAATAAAAGCACTTATTGTAAAAGGATAACTATGGAGATTGAAATCTCAACCCCCGCCCTTTTGTTCCCTGCCGTTTCACTTTTGCTACTGGCATATACCAACCGTTTTTTAGCGGTTGCGCAACTGATTCGCATGCTCCACCGTCAATCCAGTGAGCGCGAAAATTGCGAAGAGTACAAACAGATCGGCAACCTTAAACACCGTTTGGAACTCACCAAATGGATGCAATTTTTTGGCGTACTTTCCATCTTGCTCTGCACGCTTTCGATGTTTGAGCTTTTTTTAGGACTTTTTGGCATCGGCAAACAGATTTTTGGGCTGAGCCTCATTGCAATGTGCTTCTCTCTTTTCATCTCCCTTTGGGAAGTGATGATCTCCACTAAGGCTCTCAATATGGAGCTCAGCGATATGCACGATCGCTGTAAAATAATCGAGGATAAATGAATCAATATTTACTAGTAGGCGAGAAAAATCGTCTTAAAATCAACCGTTACACCGACAATGGCGTTTACCTGATCTGTGATGATCAAGACGAAGTTCTCATGCCCAACCAATACGTCACCTACGCGATGAAAGAGGGCGATGAGATCGATGTTTTTGTCTATTTTGACTCGGAAGATCGCATCGTGGCAAGTACCACCTTTCCCAAAGCAATGCTCGATCAATTTGGCTGTTTTGAAGTGGTTGATGTGACGGCATTTGGTGCCTTTTTAGACTGGGGTTTGCCTAAAGATTTGTTGGTTCCCAAAGCACTTCAAAAGTTTCCGTTTTATGTGGGAATGAAGGTGATTGTTCAGGTCAGTTTGGACGATGAGACGGGGCGCATCATTGGCTCTCAAAAGTACAACGACTTTTTGAAAAAAGATTTGAGCGCACTCAAGCTCAAACAAGAGGTCACAGTATTGGTGCGCGAGCGTACCCCGCTTGGCTTTAAAGTCATCGTCAATAACCTTTACGATGGGCTAATTTTTCACAATGAGATTTTTGAAAACATCGAAGTCGGCGATGAAAAAGTGGGTTACATCAAAACCCTTCGCAAAGACGGCAAACTGGACATTGTGTTGCGTCCTATTGGCGATAAAAGCGACGAGGTCGCAGTCGCTAAAATCGTTGAGATTTTAAGCCTTACGGGAGGTGCGTGCGAGATGAATTACAAGAGTACGCCTGAGCTCATTTCGGAACGTTTTGGGTTGAGTCGTAAGGCGTATAAACGCGCCCTTACGAAACTCATTGAGGCGAAAAAACTTGAAGTGAACGATGAAGGTATGAAGCTTTTATGAGTCGTATTGCCATCATTGGAGCGGGAGCATCTGGGCTTGTCTGCGCCATCGAAGCTTCCCGCAAAGGACATAGCGTCACGCTGTTTGAAAAAAACAGCAAAGTTGGGCGCAAAATCCTCGCCACCGGCAATGGCAAATGCAATATCTCCAATGAAAAAATCAGCATCGAGCGCTATCATGGCGAATCTGCAAGCTTTGCCAAAGAGGCGCTGAGACGTTTTGACACCTTTACATGTAAAACGTTTTTTCGCACGTTAGGACTGGAAATGCGCGAGGGCGAAGAGGGCCGTCTCTACCCGATGAGCCATCAAGCGTCCAGTGTGGTCGACATGCTGTTGCATGAAGTGAGGTCTTTACATGTAAACATTGTGCTGGAATCTGAAGTGACCAAAATCGAGAAAAAAGATGCCACATTTGTTTTACATGTAAACGCTCAAACGCACATTTTTGATGCCTGCGTGATTGCCACAGGAAGCGTTGCGATGCCAACCCTTGGGAGTTCTGGCAGTGGATATGGTTTTGCAAAAACTTTGGGACACAGCGTCATTGAGCCGTACCCTTCCTTGGTGCAGTTTGTGTGCGATGAGCCGCATCTCAAAGAGGTGAGCGGTGTGAAGATGGACGCAAATGTCGAGCTTTACATCGACAACCAAAAATGCCAAAGCGTGCAGGGCGATCTGCTTTTTACCGCGTACGGGCTCTCAGGTTCGGCGATTTTAGATCTAAGTCGCAAAGCGTCTCATGCGTTGGTTAACCATGAATCCGTGCATGTCGTGCTCGATCTTTTTCCCACGCTTTCGCGTGAAGCATTGACCTCTCTGCTTCAAAAAAGACTGTGTGTTGCCAAAGACAAATCGCTCTCGTTGTGGCTTGAGGGGATGATTCCTAAAAAATTAGCCCATTTTATCATCGAAAACACAAAAATAACGCATATCAAAGAGGCATCTTCTTTGGGAGCGAAAGAGATCAAAAAGATCGTCTTTGCTTTGAAAGCACTGCGTTTACATGTAAGGGCGACCAAGGGATTTGAAAGTGCGGAAGTGTGCGCAGGTGGCGTGGATGTACGAGAATTAGACGCTAAAAATCTAATGTCAAAAAAGATAGCCAATCTCTATTTCTGTGGCGAAGTTTTGGACATTGATGGCGATTGTGGAGGGTTTAACCTTCATTTTGCATGGGCTTCGGGTTATGTGGTCGGACAATCTTTGCATTGATATGAAAACATTTTTCGCTCTTTTGTGTATGGTTCTGCTGTGTGGTTGCGCAAGCTCTTCGCTTTCGATCGCATCGCTTCAAGCTCCCTTTTTTACCCCTGAAACACTTCCAACATCGCTTCCCCTAAAAGCGCAACATCGCCATCTCAATGCCACAGAGCCTCTTTGGATCGTGATCGAAGGTGATGGGTATGCGTGGAAAAGCGCTTCGATTCCTTCTTCTAACCCAACTCCGCATGATCCTGTGGGCTGGAGATTGGCTACGTCCATTCATGCGGACAATGTGCTCTATCTTGCGCGTCCATGCCAATATTTGAATGAAATAGAGCTCCAAGCGTGCAGTGTCAGTGACTGGACGGATGGACGGTTTGCGCAAAAATGGGTTCTGATAATGAACGAAGCGATCTCCACCATCAAAGCACGCTATGGTTACTCCGAGATTATTTTGGTGGGCTATTCGGGTGGAGGGACGATGGCAGCACTCTTAGCGACAAGGCGCAATGATGTCAGTTTGCTGATAAGTGTGGCTTCGCCTTTGGACGTAAGTGCGTGGAGTGCGTATCATCGTGTTTCGCCTCTTTTGCAATCGCTTGATCCTAGCGATGAGCGTGCTAAACTCTCGACTATTGCGCAGATTCATATCGTGGGACAAAATGACAAGGTTGTGCCACCTTTGTTGGCGCGAGAGTTTATCTCAGGGTATGTGAGTTCGAAAAAAGCGCGTATCATCGAAGTGGAGGCAGACCATACGATGCGTCTGCCTCTGGATCTTGTGGAAATTAGAAGGTCATTCTTAAACTCAATTGATGCGCAAGATAATCCTCTTTAGCTTCTAGGGTGTAGCCGACGCGAACGGTGTTCTCTTTGTCGCGTATACATTCATACGAGAGGTCTAATTGCACCGCGTCTCTTGGTGCTTCGGCATTGGTGACACTAAAGGTCGAGCCGCCACTGATAAATCCTGCTGTTGTGGTGGCTTCATCGGCAAATTCATGCAAGTAGCGAAGTCCCACAAGATAGGTTGCATCATTGCCATCGCGATACGCATATTCCGCTCCTACAATACTCTTAATTGAAGAGGCGTCATTGGCGTTTACATGTAACGCTCCCGAGCCTCCTTTTTCAGTGTAGCTTTGCGTCCAGTTGTAGCTGTATTGCGCTCCTATCAAAGGTTTGAAACCACCTTTTAAAGGGATTCCCGCTTCCACTAAGGCACCGAGTGCATAACCGTTGTATGAGCTCTCTTCGGTTTCATCAAAGCCCGAAAATGAGACGGCACGTTTGCCATTGTAGTGGTTAAAGGTTCCAATCACTGAACTGTTTAACGTATAGTCTTGGTCTGTTTTCCCATAATAAGCGCCTACATGTAAAGAGTTAATGGAGGTGTTGTCGCCTTGGCTTTCATCTCTGCCGTAACTTTTGGCACCTGTGTATCCGCCAGAGAGTCCAAAAATCTCTGTGGAGCTTAGCTCCAACTCATGCCCAAGTGCAACGCCCACGGCGTCTACTCGGTAGCCATCTGAGCCTTTGTAACTCTTTTGTTTTGCCGTATTGCCCAAGATCTCCATCCAGTAGGTTCCCTCTGCTTCATCCCCTGCAGAAAGACCGCTTTGTGTTGGAGAGCTGACATTATTCATTCGGTGTGAAAAGGCTCCAAAGAGTGTATTTTGCGCGACATTAACGGTTTGTGCAACGCTATTGTTGGTCGTTGGACTGAGCTGTTTCATCGCATTTTTAACCTCTTCGTTTGAGGAAAGCGCATAGAGGCTGTTTAAAAGCGATGAGGAGTCATCGGAACCCAATGCGTTAAAAAGTGCTTGATTGTTGGAACTCATCGCATTGAGCGTTGTGGTATCGTAGGTAGATGTCACTATAAGATCATTGCCTGTTTGGCTCAGTGAAAAATTGACAAGGGCTGAAGTATCGAGAATGCTGAGCTGAGAAACATTCGCATTCAGCGTGCCTGCCGTTAGAATGGTGGAATTTAAACCATTTGAGACACTGCCTACAATAACGGGTTTAATGATAGTTCCATCGGCTAATGTGACCGTCCCTGAAAAACTGAGCGTCTCTGCAGACGTTCCGCTCAAACGTGTCTCAAGAATCGCGCCGCTTTGCGTTGTCAAATTTTCAAATCCACTGAGCGATGTACGAGCACTCAAGGTTTGGGCGCTGCCTAAAACAACCGTATCATCACCCAATCCTCCCACAATGGTTCCGCTAATCGTGCCCCCTAAGAGAGACAGCGTATCATCGCCACTTCCCAGATCAATCGCAAGTCCATTTTGCCCTGTAATCGCTCCATAATTGGTTAAAGTATCGTCTCCCGCTCCCATTTGAATCGCCGCACCTGCGGTTGTGGATGAGAGTGCATCGACCAAAACGGCACTGCTTCCGCCGATTATGACACCCGTAGCGTTATTGACAATCACATCATCGTAATCCCCAACCAATCCAATCGCCGCTTTGGTTGCTCCTTGAATCGTACCGCTATTTGTAATTATAGCTGCTCCGCCCACTGCAGTCGAGGTTCCTCTGCCTGAACTCATTACCGTACCATTGGCGCCATCATCGATCAGAATACCCACGGATTGTCCGTAAATCATTGCACCAGCATAATTGGTAATCGTACCGCCACCCGCAGCAATTCCTTCAGCACCGTTGGCATAACCTGATGAATCCACTCCACCCGCACCTAAGCCTTGAATCGTTCCATAGTTGGTAATGGTCGCAATACCATCAATGTCAACACCGTCACCGTCGCCGTTAAGGGATGTCGGATCATTTCCTGTGTAAACGTTCCATGCTCCTGCATAACTTCCTGTAATGGTTCCATAGTTTATGACGGTTGCGGTACTATCACTGCCAACACCTGAGCCATTATTGCCTGTAATAACGCCTGTTGCATAGTTGGTGATCGTAGCGCTACTCCCATCGCCCAAATCAATACCATGACGAGGACCACTAATCGTACCCCAATTGTTAATAACGGCATTGGTTCTATCATCTTCTACTGCAACACCGTCGTAAGCACTAATATCATCATGCGAGCCATCTGCATCTTTCGTGTTTACGATACCTGTAGAAATAATTGTTCCATAGTTATTTAATGTCACATTGCTACCAATGCGGATTGCATCATTATTGCTTGCAGAAATTAAAGCAGAAGAACCGATGGCAGAGCCATTGTTAATAGTGCCACCTACTGAAAAGTTTTTATCGGCTTTAATAGCACGACTACCATCAAGTGCCGTACCACTTTGAATGATGGAACCTTCGTTATTAAGAATAAACGTAGTAGCGGCTCGATCAAAACGGATTGCTTCTGAAGAGCTACCTCCTGAAGCTTCTATCACAGCACCTTCGGCGATCGAAATAGTAATATTGGGTGTTCCAGCGCTACTATCAATAGCCCTTCCTGAACTCACCAAAAGTGTTGCATCTTCTTGAAGCGTAACAGTGCTTGTTCCTGTTAGAATACTGATAGCACTTGTACTCGTTGTGTTGCTTGCAATTGTAAAATCAGTTGCATGTAACAGGGTGGCAGATAAAGTCAAAGAGAGCAAAGCATAGCGACTGTAGCGAATCATAAAATCCCCTTTGTGTGATCAAATCCAAATTTGCTAATAATCCTAAGAAAAGAGTATTACCATTTAATTACATTTTGGAAAATTTATTTATAATATCAACCCAATAGGTTTAACTATAGCTTTGTATTTTCTTTGTGAATTAAGGTACAGACAAGTAGAATAACAGCCTTAAACTCATAGTTTAGTGAGAGTAAGTCTTACGTATTATGTTCAAAAGAGGTGCCGTGTTTACGCTGAAATACGATAGTTTTGATAAAATTAAAAATAGCATTATTGCGAGGGTTATTTTATTTGCATGTGTTATGATTCTTATTGGGGGATTAACACGGTATTACCTCTCCGTCAATACCATCCATTCAAATCTTTTTAAAATTATTTCGATTCATCAAGAAGCGCTTGCCAACGAGGCGGCTAAAGAGATCACGCATGATATAGATGTTCGCAAAACGTTGCTTTCACACATCGCTTCTCGCATGCCTTTAGGATTGCTTGAAAGTCCAAGTCAACTTCAAAGATGGCTTGGTGAGTTGCATGGGTTTAATCCGCTCTTCTCCAGTGCTTTGTTTGTGCTCAATGAAGAGGGAAGTTTGATCGCAGGGACGGGTTCTGAACTGTTAGAGGGTGAAAAAGCGTATGCTAGTGATGATTTTTTTAAGCGTGCGTTTACCCACGAGTTTGTGATTGGAACCCTGAAGGTCAGTAAGCGTTTAAACGAGCCCGTTCTTTCTATGGCGATGCCGATCAAAGATGCTTTGGGGCATGTGCGTGCCATTGTGGTAGGGATGACGTATTACGATGCCACGTTTTTCAATCGTGTCCTCAATGGGCGCATTGGCAAGACAGGCGGTTTCTTGCTGATTGATGCGAAACAGCAAATTTTCATTGCTGCGGCGAACAAAGAGCTGATACTCAAGCCCACACCTCCAAAAGGGAAAAACCTCTTGCATGACAAAGCGTTGGAGGGTTTTAGAGGCAGTGATATCACGATCAACACCGATGGTATCGAAGAATTATCGGCGATTGCCTCCATTCCCAACACCGACTGGTTTGTTGTTTCTCGCATCCAAACTAAAGAGGCTTTTGCGATGGAAGGTAATATTAAAACAACCCTAATTCAAGCTCACATTATTAGTCTCATCATTGCTCCAACCATACTGTTTCTTTTCTTGTTTTTCTTTTTTAGACCGCTTCGAACGTCGGCTTCTTTGGCAAACAAAATGTCTCTTGGCGAAGTTCCTCTCAAACCACTGCCGATCAAGAGAATGGATGAAGTGGGGTATTTGACGGTTGCGTTTAACCGCTTGATGGCGATGCTTTTAGCGAGTCAAAAAGAACTGAAAGAGATCGCACACTATGACTATCTGACCAAGCTTCCTAACCGTTTTTTGATGGTCGATCGGTTGGAGCAAGCTTTGGCACGGTGTGCACGAAATAATACACACGTGGCGCTATTTTTTATGGATTTGGATGGATTTAAGGCGATCAATGACTCTTTGGGGCACAGTGCAGGAGATGAAGCACTGGTTGAGGTTGCAAAGCGTTTTTCAGCATTGATACGCGAGAGTGATACATTAGCGCGTGTGGGCGGTGATGAATTTGTAATGGTGCTGAGTGACCTTGATAGCGATCTCGCTTCTGCAACAAATGCCGCACATTTAGTTGCACGAAAGTGTATTGAAGCCTTAAAAGAGCCCTTCTTATTTCAAGGCAATGCCAAAATCTTGGGAGTCTCCATCGGTATGGCAATGGGCGACAAAGAGAGCAGGGTTGATACCTTGATAGTTGAGGCGGATACAAAAATGTATAAAGCTAAAAATGCAATACATTCCAATTTTACTGAATAGTAATGCAATACATTACATTTTGTTTACATGTAACGCTATTTAAGTGATAAAAGGGAAAATCATCCTTTATGTTTCGGTTGCTGGAAAATCATGTAAATGACAAAGGCAAAAAAAGCGATCGTAATGGAAGTAAAAAGCAGTGAAAACGTTTTGACCACAACGTAAGCGACGATCAAAATAGAGAGCAGGGTTGGCACTTCATTGTATGCGCGGAAGAATTTGCCACTTTGAGTGCATTCATCGTTTTCCAACTGCACACGGTAGTATTCCAATGAAAAGGAGTAAGCGGTTAAAAGCGCAACTACCGTTAATTTAGCGTAAAGCCATTCGCCTGATTCAAATAAAATAGGGTTGATGATCAGCATCGCCGCACCGCTTAAAAGTGTTGCCCAAAAGGCAGGCAGACCGATGTACTTATAGATTTTGTACTCTTGAATCTTCACCACTTCGACAAATTCGCTTTTATGTGCGTGTTCAACATGGTAGACAAAAAGACGCGGCAGATAAAAAAGCATCGCCATCCACGACATAAACGACATAACGTGAAAGGTTAAAATCCAACTGTAATACTCCATCGCTCACTCCTGCAAAATAGTAAAGCAATTATAGCAAGTGTGAGAGGTTTTTTAAGGGATTTTTAACAGCATTCCATTTCAGCTTTTTCCATCAATTCGATTCCTTTTTCAAACGCATACGTTTCAAAAAGAGCCGAAAGATAAAAAACATGCGAGCAGATGTGGTACAAAATGTCCTTAGAATCATGCTTAGCAAAAATAGCCTTGTAATCTTTAGGTATCAACGTCTCAAAACGAATCCACAAACCATCTTTCGCTTCAGGGTAAAGCTCAAAAAGCTCATACATCGCATCTAACACTTGGGTCGCATTTTCATAGCAGTCGATGTTATGAAAACTGACATATCGATCGCGAATTTCGTCCATCTTATTGTGCCTTTTTAAGCTGTTTATGCACGTTGTGTTCCATAAGCTTACGTGATGTTTGAAGCTTTGTTTTTTAAAGTTTTTAAAGTTATTAAACGCGGAGGGTTTGCTGAAATGGTCGTCATAAAAATAGAGTAGAGACTTTTTTAAAGCTTTTTTCCCAAGTCATTTTGCATCTGCTTAAGCACCATCAACACATCAGCAATATTGTTTTTACAAATACCAAATATCATTTCTGCATCCAAATCAAAATAGTGATGCGATATAAAATCTCGAATCCCTTTTATCTTTTTCCACTCAATCTGTGGGTAAGCGGTCAAAAGCTTTTTATCGGTGATTTTGTCGATGTTTTTTAAACTTTCACCTATGGCGATGAGCTTCATACAAATGCTGTCTAATTTTTCTTGTCCCTCTTTGGTGTCCATAAAGTCATTTTGACAGGTTGCAAACGCACATCGCTCTTGTACGATCACGATAGCTTCGATAATCTGTTCTAAAATATCAAGAACGAGCTCTTTATCATACATAGATGCCATCCCTTAAAATCCTCTTTTTTAAAGCAGGATTCATCTTTTCTCGCAGTCTTACGACATCTACTTTTGTATCAAATGCTTTTTCTAAACGCTCTTTGAAATCATAAAGCAAAAAATAATCACTCAGGCTCGTGTCTATGGCTATGTCGATGTCGCTGTCATCACGGTTTTCATCTCGTGCAAATGAACCAAAGAGGGCAATGTTTGAAATATGGTATTTTTGAGCAAATTCATCTTTGTGATTTTTCAAGTACACCAAAATCGCATCTTTTTTCACTATTTCCCTCCTTATATCATTCATGTTCATTTTTTCTTAAGGAAGTATAGCAAAAATGCAATAGCTTATCGGTTCACATTTGCGCGATAGAAACAGGAAAATAGACTACTTTAAATGATTCCCCACTTTCTTTACATGTAAACAGGTTACCGAAGCACTAAACTCGCAAACGGCTTAGGTTCACTGAAATGGTACCCCTGAAAATAGTCAATCCCAAGCTCTTTACATGTAAGGTATATCTCTTCGTTTGCGACGAATTCTGCGACAGTTTGCATGCGCATTTTTTGTGCGAAGGTGACCATGGTTTCGACGACGGCTTTGTGGATGGCGTTTTTGTGGATGTTTTTAATTAAGCTTCCATCGATCTTGATGAAATCGGCTTGGAGTTTGACGAGGTATTCAAAATTCGAGTAGCCTGTTCCAAAATCATCGATGGCGATTTTCACACCTTGGCTTTTGAGTGAGCTTAAAAACGAGATCACTTCGGGGTGATTTTCGATGCCTTCGCCCTCGGTGACTTCAACGGTCAAGCGATCTGCTACGTTAAATTCGTACATTTTTTCAAACAAAAAGTCGATGCGGTTTTGATCTAGTATATCACTGAGTGCGAGGTTGATCGAAAATTCGGCGTGTTTGTCAGCAAAAAAAACAAACGATTTTTGAATGACGATTTTGGTGATCGCGCCATACAGATTGGCACGTTTGGCATGGTCTAAAAAAAGGTACGGCGAGATAATGCGCCCATCGGGGTGATGCAGACGCACCAAGCACTCAAATTTGGGGATTTTACCCCCTTCGATACTTTGCGCAAAGACATCAAAACGCCCTTTTTTCAGCCCCTCACGAATCGTCCGCTCCCACTCAACATCGGCTCTTGCAGTGGATTGGGGCGTGCACAACGAAGGAATCGCAGCATCGTACACCATCAAATCTTTGCCAATGCGTTTAGCCTGTTTGATCGCAAATTCGGCGTTGAGAAAAAGGTCGTCGTAGCCGATGGCAACACCGATGCGAAGCGGTGTGTAGATGCGCTCATTCGCCACTTCGATGGGCGAGTAACCAAAATACCAGAGGCATGATTCGATATTTTGCAAGAAGTGTTCAAGCGCGACCTCTTTTCCTGCAAGAATCGCAAAAAGATCGGCACCCAAGTGAAAAACGACGGCTCCTGAAAAGCGACGTTTGAGTCTTTGTGAGATGGTTTTTAAGATTTGATCGCCGACTTCGTAGCCAAAGGTGTGATTGAAATTCCAAAAGCCATTGACGTTGAGGAGGGCGAGTTTATTGGCGGTTGAGTTTGCAAGGGTGTTGACAAAGCGCTGACGATCGGGCAGTTCGGTGAGAGGGTGAATTCTGCCGTATTTTAATTCGTACTTGAGCTCTTTTCGCATCCTTGCTTAACCCTTATAGTAATAATTTTGTTATTGTACTATCACACTCTTTAAAAAATCATCGACCGCTTTGGTGTAGGTGGCGTCATATCCCAATAATTGATTGATCTCTTTGTGGCTCATATTCTCTTTAAGCAACAGCGTCTTGGTTCCAAGGGAAGCCGCTTTTTGAAGAAATTTCTCGGCTTGGGAGCAAGAGTCATCCCGTTTGGTGGAGCAAACCGCGAGAAGCGGCATACGAGCGGAGCTTAGTTGATGAAACGGTGAGAGGCTTTGCCAATACGCAGGATCGCTTCCAAACGCGTGATCGTACAAGCGCATATGCTTGGCACTCATCAGGGCTGGTGTGTCCATCACCGCGCTGTCGAGTGAAATAGCTGCGATGGGTGGTGTGATAGCGTTAGTAGCGTACAAGGCGTTTGAAGAGGCGATCATCACGATGATATGCGCTCCAGCGGAGTGTCCCATCACAATAAATTGAGCTCTGTTCCCGCCCCAAGAGGCACTTTTTTCTTGCGCAAACCCGAGCGCTTTCGCTACTTCTTTGACCTGCTCGCTCACCGGTGCATCGGGGAGCATTTTGTAGTTGGTGGAGATGACGATGTAGCCTTTTTTGACCCAATAATTGACCTTGTTTTCCACCACGCTTTGAGACGTTTTATCGCCAATGCGCCATGCCCCGCCGTGTACCATAAAGATGACGGGTGAGAGGGAGGAGGTGTTTACATGTAAAGGGGTGTAAACGTCCAAACGCTCTTTGGCATCTGCTCCATAGCTGACATTGGCGATGAGACGAATCTCTTTGGAAAACCGTGCTTCTTTCTCTTCATCCTCTTCGCCTCCAAGACTCAAACGATCGCGCAAAATGCCTGCGTGCAAACTTTGAAAGAGTACAAGCGTTAAAAGCGCAAAAAAGAGTTTCTGAACCATTTAAAACTCCTTACATGTAAAGTTAAAAGGCTCTCAAATACGAAGGCTCGATCAATGCTTTTTTCCCCTCATCTTTGGCTGTGAAAAAGACAAAATTGGGGTTGCGCAACAGCTCTCTTCCGTAAGCAACCAAATCGCAAAAACCGCCGTTTAAAAGCTTTTCGCCTTCTTCGGCAGTGGTAATGAGTCCGACGGCAATCGTTGGAATCTCAACACTTTCACGAATCACTTTGGCGTAAGCGGCTTGGTAAAGGGGAACAAGGGGAGGCATCTTTTGCGCTTCATTGTTACCACCTGCTGAGACGTGAATCATCGCAACACCAATGCTTTGAAGCTGTTTGGAGAGGTAAATACTCTCTTCAACATTCCAACCCTTTTCCATCCATTCATCGGCACTGATGCGCACAAACAGAGGCACCTCTTTGGTCGCATCTAAGATCGCTTGCGCCACTTCGAGGACAAATGCACAACGGTTTTCCAAACTGCCACCGTACTTATCGGTGCGTTGGTTCGAAAGAGGCGATAAAAATTCGCACAACAGATAACCGTGTGCGGCGTGCAATTCAAGGAACTCATACCCTGCATACGTCGCGCGAAGGGCGGCTTGCACAAAGTGTTTTTTGACAGTTTCTAACTCTTCAAGGCTGAGCTCATGCGGGAGTTTGTACCCGTTTGTTGCACTAAATGCAATCGCACTAGGTGCGACAGGCGAGGAAGAAGCGCAGATACTTTTGCGTCCTGCATGCGCGAGTTGTATGCCCATTTTGGCACCGTATTCATGGCACAACTGAACCAACTGTTGATGCCCTGGCACTTGCGCGTCATCCCAAAGACCCAGATCGGTTTCGCTGATGCGACCACGCGCTTCAACCGCCGTGGCTTCAACGATGATCAACCCCACACCTCCGATTGCACGCGTCGTGTAATGCACAAGGTGAAAGGGAGTCACTTCGCCATCACTCTCGGCTTTATACATGCACATCGGTGGCATCACCACGCGGTTTTTAAGGGACAGTCCGTTCTCTTCGTAAGGGCTTAACAGTAGGCTCATTTTCACTCCTTTAGTTTACATGTAAAAGTTCAGCTTCATTCCAACCGCCACCGAGGGCTTTAAAGAGTTCGGCTTGGTCGGTCAAAAGGGCTTGCTTGGTGGCGATGACACTCAAAGAACTACTGAGCACCCCTTTTTGTGCGTCTAGGACTTCAAGCTGGTTCGCAACGCCTTGATTGAAACGTTTGGTCGAGAGGTCTAACACTTTTTGGTAGGCTTTGAGTTCTTCTTGTTGAAAGACAAGGCGGCTTTGGGCTAGATTCTCTTTTGCAAGGGCGTCATGCACCTCTTTGTACGCTTTCTTCACGGTTTGCTCATAGCTTACTAAAGACGATTGCAAATCGGTTTCGGAGATGGAAACACGCTGTTTGATGCGCCCAAAATCAAAAATGGGCACACTGAGGCTGGGTCCCAAACTCCAACGATTCGCACTGGATTTGAGGATATTGCCCAGGTCATCGCTTTGTTGACCGTAACTGCCTGTCAGACTAATTGTCGGGAAATAAGCGGCTTTTTCAACCCCAATGAGTGCATTTTTGCTTTTGAGATTCTCTAAAGACTCTTTAATATCGGGGCGATTTTCCATCAAACTGGAAGGCACGCCTTGGGGAATCGCAAGTGCGCTTGGCAGGGTCGCATCTGTTTTTAACTCTTCAAAAAGTGCTTGCGGACTTTTACCGACCAAAATGGCTAAGGCACTTTTTTGAAGCGCAAAACTCTCCATCAAGCTGTTTTGAGAGGCTTTGGCATTGTTGTACTGCGCGAGGGCTTGGTTGGCTAAGAGATCGCTGATCGTGCCTGCTTTTTGCTGTTTGGAGCGAAATTCATAACTCTCTTTATAGGCTTGAGCGGTTTGCTCGAGCACACGCATGCGCGCTTGCAGGGAGGCTAGGTTAAAGTAAGCGCTGATCACATCGTGAATGAGGGTATTGCGAACCGTTTCACGTGCGGCCTGTGTGGCTAAGTACAGCGACCAGCTGGATTCACTCTGATTAGAAAGTCGTCCCCAAAAGTCGATCTCATAGGAGAGCGTACCACTCATAGCAAAATCGGAATACTCCGCTCCCTTGTTTTTCGTTGAGTAGGCTTCATCGCTGGTTTTTTGACGCGTGTTACTGGCGTTAGCATTGAGCGTTGGGAGCTCGTTAGCCGTGTTCAGTCCATACGTTTGGCGTGCTTTAAGCACTTTGAGCGCTGAAAGCTTGAGATCGTCACTGCCAAGAAGTGCTTCATCCACGAGGGCATTGAGCTTGGCGTCGTTAAACTGCTTCCACCACTCTTTGTTTACATGTAACGCTTCTTGGGCGCTTTTGGGTTGCTCCATTTGAGGAACATTAAGCTCAGGTTTGAGCGAACATCCACCCAAAAAAAGGATGGTAACAAAGGATAAAAGGGTAATGCTACGAGTCATGAACGACTCCTTTTTTGGTAAACTTTTCTTTCGTTTTCATAATCAGATAGAAAAAGAGCGGTACAAAAAACGTACCGATCAAGGTGAGTGTAATCATACCACCCACAACCGTTGTTCCGATGATATGACGGCTATTCGCACCCGCTCCCGTACTTAGAGCCAGTGGCAACGTTCCTGCGATAAAGGCAAACGAGGTCATAACGATTGGTCGGAAACGAATGCGCGCCCCCTCAATCGTAGCGTCGATCAAACTGTAACCTTCAGTGAGCTTTTGCATCGCAAATTCCACCATCAAAATTGCGTTTTTAGACGAAAGCCCCACGAGCGTCACCAGACCCACTTGGAAGTAGATGTCGTTTTGCAAATCTCTAAAATAGACCGCGAGTGCCGCGCCCAAAAGTGCAAATGGAACGGCTAAAACGATCGCAAACGGAATCGTCCAGCTCTCATACAGTGCCGCCAAGATCAAGAAAACAAAGATGATGGCATAGATAAAAGCGGTATTGCCACTTTTTTCAAGCAATTTTTCTTGGTACGAAGTACCTGACCAAGCGATGGTGTAGCCGTTTGGAAGCACACTTTTTGCGACCTCTTCGATGACGCGAAGTGCGTCACCTGAGCTGTAGCCTGGACTTGGCTGACCTGAAATTTGCGCCGCTTGGAACATGTTGAACTTTTGAACAATCGAAGGGCCTACGATGCGTTTAATGCTCGCAAGGGAGCTGATCGGGATGAGCCTTCCTTCGCTGGATTTGACAAAAACATCGTTGTAATTTTCCGTCCCTTCTCTAAAGGTGCTGTCACTCTGAACATTGACGTGGTACGTTCGCCCAAAGAGGTTAAAGTCGTTGGTGTAAGTATTGCCAAAAGTCGCTTGAATGGTGGTAAAGATGTCCGCAGTATCGACACCCAGCGATTTCGCTTTTTCGGTGTCAACGTTGATGAGAAATTGCGGCACATTGGTGTTGATGGTCGAACGCATCGCAGAGAGCTCTTTTCGTTCCGCCGCTTTGGCCAAGATCTCTTTCACATAGCCATCGAGCACTTGAATGTTCCCGCCCGTTCGATCTTGCACAAACATCTCAAAGCCACCCGTGGTACTCATACCCATAATCGGTGGTGGCGTTACGGCGATCAAAAATGCCTCTTTATTTTGAGACAGACCACCCATCATTTTACCCGCAATCGCTTGCGAAGTTTGATCCGCGTTGGGTCTTTCATCCCAAGGACGAAGACGAATAAAGCTAATACCCGAATCGGTTTTATACGCGTTGATAATAAAATCAAGCCCCGACATCGCTCCCACACGAATGACATCTGGGTTGGTAAAGGCAAAGTCACTGACTTGTTGGCTGACCTTTTGCGTTCGATCCAGTGAAGCACCGGGCATAAGGTTGTTGATGATAAGGATCATACCTTTGTCTTCGTTTGGAACCAAACCTGTAGGGATACGTGCGGTGATAAGGAAAATCGCAGCAATGAGGATACCAAAAATCGCAATGTTCATGACACCAAAGCGAATTGTTTTGCGCACTCCCGTTGAGAAAAGTTGCGTTCCCACTTCAAAAAAGTCATTAAATTTTTGAATAAACCAAAACGGTGCACTCTCATGTTTACGCAAAAGAAGGGCACACAATGCAGGCGTTAAGGTCAATGCCACGATACCCGAGATAGTAACGGAGATGATGACGGTCATCGCAAACTGTTTGTACATCGTACCGCTAAAACCACCCATAAACGCAGCCGGTACAAAGACCGCACATAAAACCATCACGATGGCGATAACAGGACTGGTGATCTCTTTCATCGCCTTAATCGTCGCATCTTTGACACTGAGCTCTTCTTCTTCTCTTAAAATACGCTCAACGTTCTCAATGACGACAATCGCATCATCAACAACCAGACCAATGGCTAGGGTCAAACCAAAGAGGGTCAGTAGGTTGATCGAAAAACCTGCGATATAAAAGCCTGCAAAGGTTCCAATGATGGAGACAGGAATAGCAAGAACGGGAATAAACGTTGCGCGCAAATTGCCCAAAAAGAGGTAGATGATACCTACAACAAGCGCAATAGAAAGAATCAACGTAAAGATCACTTCGTGGATCGATTCGCGTACGAAAATGGTCGGATCATACGCCGTGTCAATTTCAAGATCGCTTGGGAAGTTGGGTGAAATCTCCGCCAATTTTTGCTCCAAAAGGTTGGAAACTTCCAGTGCATTGGCGCCTGAGGCTAAGAAAATACCAATAGGAATCATCGGTTTGTTGTTAAAAATACCGCTAAAATAGTACGACTCGACGCCCAGTTCGACGTTGGCAACATCTCCTAGTCTTAAGGATGAGCCATCGCTGTTGGATTTGATGATGATTTTCTCAAATTCACTGGCGTTTTTAAGTCTGCCATCGGTTTTCACCGTGTAGGTATAAGTGGGCTGTTTTGCCATCGGCTCTTGTCCGATTTGACCTGCGGCGTACTGCTCATTTTGGCTTTTGATCGCATTGATCACTTCCGCGGTGGTGAGATCATAGGTTGATAATTTATCAGGCTTGATCCAGACGCGAATGGCGTAGTTTTTATTTCCAAAAATGGTCACATCACCGATGCCAGGGATGCGCTTCAGATCATCCACGATGTTGACAAGCGCGTAATTAGAAATGAACGTTGTATCGTGCGAATTGTCTTTGGAGGTAAGTGTTAAAACTTTGAGGATGTCAGGAGAGCGCTCTCTGGTGGAAACACCTTGCTTGCGCACCGCTTCGGGTAGTTTGTTGGTGGCGATTTGCACACGGTTATTCACATCGACTTTGGCTTGTGCGACATCCGATCCAATTTGAAAATAGACGTTGATGCTTACATTGCCACTGGGAGAGGCGGTGGTGGTCATGTAGAGCATATTGGTCACACCATTGATCCTCTTCCAAAGGTGCAGCCACCGTCGTTGCAATGGTTTGCGCATCCGCACCAGGATACGTTGCAGAGACGATGATCTGCGGAGGTGCGATGCTAGGATACTCTTGAATAGGCAGCGATTTGATCGCAATGATACCTGCCAAAATAATCACAATCGAAACAACGGTTGCAAAAATAGGGCGGTTGATAAAAAACTTCGAAAACATTATTTTGCCTCTTCGTTGATCACTTTATCCACCTTCACAGGTGCTCCTGCTTTGATTCTAAAGAAGTTGTTGACGATGACCACATCGCCAGCTTTAAGACCACTTTCAATCACATAGTCATTCTCACTCGCTTCGCCCATTTTCACAGGTTTAACGACCGCTTTGCCCTCTTCAACGACAAAGACAACGGTGCCAAGAGGGTTTTGAAGTACCGCTTTTTGTGGTACTTTTATGACGTTGTTACGGGTTAAACCCACCAAATTGACCTTAACAAATTGGTTGGGAAGTAGCTCTTTGCCTTCGTTTTTAAAGGTCGCACGCGCTTTGAGTGAGCCTGTTTTGGCATTGAGTGAGCTGTCTAAAAAGTCAACCATACCCATCTCTTTAAATTTCGCATCGCCAATCTGTAAAGAAGCTTTGAGTTTACCCTCTGTTGGGTTTGACCATTTGCCATTTTTGATGTTGTATTTTTGCTTCATCACATCAATATCAGGAATCGAAAACTCTACATGTAAAGGAGTGATTTGCGTGATGTCGACTAATGCCGTACCATCGGTAACAAGGGCTCCTACATCGACTTGCTTCAGTCCTGTCATACCGCTCATTGTGGCTTTAATCGTGGTACGATCTAAATTAATGCTTGCCGTTTGCAAAGATGCTTTAGCACTCGCAAGACTCGCTTTGGCCCCTTCATAGGTCCAATACGCACTGTCTTTTTCTTGCTCACTCGAAGCGCCTGATTCAAAAAGGGTACGAATACGATCCCAATCTTTGGACGCTTTTTGCAGTTGAACATCCAGAGAATTCACGTTGGCTTTGGCAAGATTGAGCGCTGCTTCATAGCTATCTGGCTCGATTTTATAAAGCACATCGCCCTCTTTGACAAAATCACCTTCATTGAAGAATTTCTTCATCAAAATACCATTGGCACGTGCTTTAATCGTGACGCTTTGCGAACTGATTGTTTTACCAGGGTATTGCAGGCTTAAAGCCTCTTCTTTTGCGGCAGCGATTTTGTAGACATCCACAGCAGGGGCTGGGGCGTTGGTGGTTGCAGGGGAAGGCTGTTTTTTTGCCTCTTCCGCATAACTTTGAGTGCCAAGAGCAAGGCACGTGACCAAAAGAAAGATCTTCTTATTGAGTAAAAACATCAGCATTCCTTAAATATGATTATAATTTAATTAAATTGTAACATATTGGGATTAATAGTAGGTAAATAACAATGGGTGGAGTAGGCGTTTAATCATCTTTAAAACAAACACACCTTATACTCAAATCAAAGACGCGTTTAAGGAATAGACAGATGCAAACCGTAGGTGATGAGATTTTGTTAGATGAAACCTCTTTGTTGGTCTCCGAAACAGATGCAAAGGGAACTATTGTTTATGCGGATGAAACCTTTGTCAAATTTTCTGAGTATAGCTTGGAAGAGCTCATTGGAAAACCCCACAATATGATTCGCCATCCCGATATGCCCAAAGCGACATTTAAAGAGCTTTGGGAGAGCCTTAAAAAAGGCAATGTTTGGCAAGGATTTGTTAAAAACCGTACCAAAAGCGGTAAATTTTACTGGGTTTACGCCACCATCTTTCCTTTTGGCAAAGACCATTATCTCTCTGTGCGAAAAATGGCAAGCAAAGATGAGGTCGAAAAATACACCCAACTGTACGCCACTATGCGTGCAAGTGAGAGGCAAAAATGAGACAGTTAAGCATTCAATTTAAAGTAACCTTGTTGCTGATGATCTCATTGGTACTCACCGCGGTGATCTCGACAGTGGTCGTGGTCGTTTTGATGCAAAAAGAGGCGGATGAACGCTTGGATGGGATTCGAGCGATCATGGCACGTGAAAAAGTAGAAGCGCTCTCTGATAAGGTCAAAATTGCGCATCATGTGGTCAATTCATTTTACGAGGCACTGCAAAAAGAGCCTGAAAAAGAAGCACCTGATGTGCTCAAAGCGTATCAAGAAAAAGCCAAAATGGCGGTCAAACAGCTTCGCTTTGGCGAAGATGGCTACTTTTGGATTAACGATTTTGCTCCTAAGATGGTCATGCACCCGATTAAACCAGCTTTAGATGGTTCGGATTTGAGCCGATCAAAAGATCCTGCGGGTAAATTTTTATTTAACGAAATGGTGGACGTGGCTTCCAAACAGGGAAAAGGTGTGGTGAATTACCAGTGGGAAAAACCAGGTTTTAACACGCCTCAAGCAAAAATCTCCTTTGTCGAAGCCTTTAAGCCATGGGGTTGGATCATTGGAACGGGTGTGTACGCTGATGATATTGATGCTTTGGTTGAGAAAGAGAAGCAAAAACTGGATGAGGCACTTTTGGAGATGGTGGTGCGCAACAGCCTGATTCTTTTGGTGGTCGTCATCTTTTTTTCACTTTTTTCACGCTATTTGAGTCAAAAACTCATTGGTCGTCGTATGGCGGATTTGAAGCGGTATGTGGAGGATTTTGGGCTTTATGTGACCAATAAAAAGAACGTGATCGATTTTCAGTTGGAAGATGCGTCGATGGATGAGATAGGCTCAACCATTCGCGTGATCGATAAGACGTTTAAAGATTTTGAAAAGCTTCGTTTGGATGATGTGCGTGTCGTGGGCGAGGTACTCATCATCTGCTCTAAAATGTCCAAAGGCTACATGGAGAACAAAACCTCGTATGTTTCATCAAACTTTTTGACCAATCGCCTCTCATACGAGATCGATGGGATGATTGCAAAAGTCAATGAAGTGATGGATGCAACACTGGTCTCTTTGAAAAATTTCCAAAAAGGGGATTTTAGCCAGCCGATTTCGATTCAAACCCATGGTGAGCTTCAAGAGTTGGTCGAAGGGGTGAATGCGCTAGGAAGTGCGCTCTCTTCGATGATCAGTGAAAATGCTGAACAGAGTGCAAAAATCCATGAGAATGCTAAGCATCTCGCAGATTCTGTTGCGACCATTAAAAATGAGCCTTTGAGCGATCTTAATCGCATTGTGAAAAAAACGACCATGTCGATGCAAGAGATGGGCTCGATTCAGCAACATCTTGCCGATACATTAAGCACGCTAACCCACAACGCGAAAGAGGCGAATGATATTTTAAATATGATTGGCGATATTGCCGATCAGACCAATTTGTTAGCCCTCAATGCTGCCATCGAAGCGGCGCGCGCAGGTGATCACGGGCGTGGGTTTGCCGTTGTTGCCGATAATATTCGTGAACTTGCCGATAAAACCAGCCACTCTTTGACGCAAATCCAAGCAACTATTGGGGTTATCGTGGGTGGCATCGTCGATAGCTCGGCTAAAATGAGTCACAACGCCAAAGAGATGAACAGCCTCACCAAAGATGTCGAAGAGATCGAAGAGAAGACCGGTGACATCTTAAACATCATGAGTAAATTGGGTTAAAAATCCTTACATGTAACGTGAAATTTCTTTACATGTAAGGTCTCTTATGAACTGTTTTCCCTTCATTTTTTTGAAGAATGCCCGATATGGTTAACGGGGGCAAATGAAAACATAAGGAGATGGTCATGAGCACCATTAACACATCGTATTCATCCCAAGTTCTGGTCGATCAAAATACCGCCAGTAGTAGTTCAGCACTCTTAACTTCAACGAATGAAGAAGAAGAGGAGAGTACAACCAGTTCGAGCAGTCTACCTGTAGACACCGTTGAAATTTCCGATGAAGCAAAAGCGTTAGCCGCAACTAGCAGTAGCAGCTCAACGAGCACCAGCGAAGAGAGTTCAACTGAAAGTTCAACAACGAGTGAAAGTGAAAGTAGTAGCACCCAAAGCGGGGGCGCAAGTGCCACTTCTGGAACCAGTAGTGCGTCAACAAGCAGCAGTGACAGCATTGATGCACAAATCGAAGCGTTAGAGAAAAAAATTGCTGCACTCGAAAAAGAGATCGCAGCGGCACAACAAAAATCAAGTGGTGACGAAAAGAGTACTCAAGATGTCCAGGCGAAACAAGCCATGGTCGCATCGTATCAAGCGCAAATTTCCACCCTTGAAGCGCAGGCCGCTGAAACATCTGCCTAAAATCTCCCTGTTTGGCTTGGGCAAAAGCTTTACATGTAAACTTACATGTAAAGCTTTTAAGGCAACTCTTACACCCTCTTAAGTCCTCATTTGCTACAATAGATTCTAATAAACTTTTACACAATTCGATAGCATTAAAGCACCAAGGGTGCGTGGGCATTCCGCCAAGGAAAACCCAGTGTTAACGTAGTTTTCAGAGCTTTGCTTTGAAAGCGTGTTAAAAGTTCTAAAAGAACTTTAATGAAAAAACTAAATTATTGATGAGAAACGATGAGCGACACACCTTACACCCATTTACATTTACACACCGAATACTCCCTTTTGGATGGCGCCAATAAAATAGGCAAGCTTGCCAAAAAACTCAAATCCCAAGGCGTCACTTCGGTTGCGATAACCGATCATGGAAACATGTTTGGCGCGATTGATTTTTACAAAACGATGCGCAAAGAGGGCATTAAGCCCATCATTGGCATGGAAGCGTACATTCACAACCAAGATGACATCGGCGATAAAACGACCAAACAGCGTTTTCACCTCTGTTTGTATGCTAAAAATGAGGTCGGCTATAAAAATTTAATGTACCTCTCTTCGATGAGTTATATCAAAGGCTTTTACTACTATCCGCGCATTAACAAACAGATTTTAAAAGAGCATTCGGAAGGCTTGGTCTGCTCAGGGGCATGTCTGCAAGGTGAAGTCAACTGGCATCTCAATCTCAACAACAAACGCAACGTCCAATTTGGCGCGAAAGGGTATGAACGCGCTAAAGAAATAGCCCTTGAGTACAAAGCAATTTTTGGCGAGGACTTTTACTTAGAAGTGATGCGTCATGGCATTCCCGATCAACACTTTATCGACGATGACATTTTGCGTATCTCCCAAGAGACGGGCATCAAACTTATCGCCACCAACGACACCCACTACTTAGAGCAAGACAATGCCGAAGCGCACGAGGCGTTTATGTGTATCGCGATGAACAAAGAGTTTGATGATCCAAACCGTCTGCGCCACTCCGTGCATGAGTTTTATGTCAAATCACCCGCACAAATGAGCGACCTGTTTGCCGACATTCCTGAAGCGATTTCCAACACGCAAGAGATTGTCGATAAGTGCAATTTAGAGATTAAACTGGGCGATCCAACCCCTCCAAAATTTAAATTTACCAAAGAGTATGCCGCTAAAGAGGGGCTTACTTTTGAAAATGACGATGACTTCTTTGCCTATAAAAGTCGCGAAGGACTCGAAAAACGTCTTTTACATGTAGAGCCTAGCAAACACGAAGAGTACAAAGCAAGGCTTGAGCGCGAGATCAAAATCATCTGCGATATGAAGTTTCCGGGTTATATGCTCATCGTTTGGGATTTTATCCGTGAAGCCAAAGAGCGTGGTGTTCCTGTAGGCCCTGGGCGAGGTTCAGCCGCGGGAAGCTTGGTTGCCTTTTCGCTTTTTATCACCGACATCGACCCGATGCCATACAATCTGCTCTTCGAGCGATTTTTGAACCCTGAACGTATTAGTATGCCCGATATCGATATTGACTTTTGTCAAAGCAGACGGGGCGAAATCATTGACTATGTGGTCGAAAAATACGGTCGTTTCAACGTAGCGCAAGTCATCACCTTTGGTAAACTCTTAGCCAAGGGAGTCATTCGTGACGTGGCGCGCGTTTTGGCGATTCCTTACGCAGAAGCCGATGCGATGGCAAAACTGATTCCCGATGAGCTGGGCATTACACTCAACGGCATTGGCGTGGAGGGCGAAGAGGGCTACAAAGGTGGCGCGTACCAAAAAGAGCCGAAGCTTCGTGAACTCATCGAAAGCAGTCCAAAAATGCAACGTGTTTGGAAGTTTGCGTTAGCGCTTGAAGGACTGAACCGAAACTCAGGTATGCACGCCGCGGGTGTGGTCATCAGCGATGAAGAGTTGTGGCATAAAACACCCCTTTATCAGCCCTCTGGCGAAGATCATCTCGTCACGCAGTATTCGCTCAATTACCTTGAAGATGTGGACTTAATCAAGTTCGACTTCTTGGGTCTGAAGACCCTTACGGTGATTGATAATGCGCTTAAATTGATTAAGTTACGTTACCAAAAAGAGATTGATTTTACGACGATTGATATGAACGATCCCAAAGTGTATGAGTTGATTCAAAGTGGCGATACGGTGGGACTGTTTCAGATCGAATCCAGTGGTATGCAATCACTCAATGAACGCCTTAAACCGACCAACTTTGAAGATCTTATTGCGGTGTTGGCATTGTACCGTCCAGGTCCGATGGAATCAGGCATGTTGGATGACTTTATCGACCGTAAAAATGGTCGTAAAGAGATCAGCTATTTCTTTGATGAGTTTACAGAACCTCTTCGTCCGATCTTGGAGCCAACCTATGGGGTTATCGTTTACCAAGAACAGGTTATGCAGATCGTTCAATCCATCGGTGGGTTTAGCCTTGGCGAAGCGGATTTGATTCGTCGTGCGATGGGTAAGAAAAAGATCGACTACATGAAACAAAAAGCCGAAGAGTTCGCGCAAGGTGCTGTCGATCAAGGCTTAGATCGTGCGCACGCCATTGAGCTGTTTGGACTGATCGAAAAGTTTGCAGGATACGGTTTTAACAAATCGCACTCCGCGGCGTACGCGATGGTTACGTTTGAGACCGCGTATCTGAAATGCTACTATCCGCAAGAGTTTATGGCGGCACTTCTCACCTCAGAGCAAGACAACACCGATAAAATCGTGAAGTACATTGATGAGGTCAAACGTCTTGGACTCAAACTTTTACCACCCTCCATTCAGCACAGTTTGATTGAGTTTAGTGCGATTACCGATGGTGATGGGCAAGAGGCGATTCTCTTTGGTATGGGAGCGATCAAAGGGGTTGGCAATGCGGCGATCAGTAAGATTTTAGAAGCCAGAGAAGGGGCACTCTTTTCCGATATGAGCGATTTTATCTCCCGCATTGACAGCTCTAAAGTCAATAAAAAAGTGTTGGAGTCGTTCATCAAATCGGGCAGTTTTGATGATTTTGGCTACTCCAGACGCGCTCTTTTAGAGGGGATTGATAGCATCATTGAAGCGAGTGCTGAGTGCAGTCGTGCGAAAAAGATGGCGGAATACTCCTTATTTGGCGACGCCGAAGAGATGACAACCGTACATGTAAGCATCGAAAATATCCCCGAATTTGATAACAAACGTATGCTGGAACTGGAAAAAGAGACCATTGGTTTTTACATTTCAGGACATCCTCTTGATGCGTTTAGAGCCGAAATTGATGAGATGAGTTATACGCTTTCCAGTGAAAAAGATCAGATCGAAGATGGCAGTAAAGCGCTGTTTATCGGCAAAGTAGAAGGCATTACGGAGAAGATCAGCAAAAAAGGGAATAAATTTGGCATCATCTCGCTGATGGATTTTCACGGCTCGATGGAGCTCACGGTGTTTGAAAAGCAACTCGAAGCACTCTCACGAATGGACATTGAAAAACCGCTCTGCTTTAAAGTCGATGTGAGCAACGATGGGCAAAACACCAAAATGCGCGTCATGAAAATCATGGAACTCAGTGATGCTAAAAAAGAGAAGATCGAAACCAAAGTCATTGAAGTGCCACTTGATCCAAAGGTACTTTTGATTGATCTGAGTGATGATTCCAGCAAGCTGGAATTTTTATACCAAATCGTACGCGAGAGTGCAGGGCGCAGACCTTTGCATCTGGTCATTACCTCCAAGTTGCAAGATGTGCTCATCGAAACAGGTTTTGGCGTGGATGATAGCATCGACGAGAAACTAGCAGGAATGGAGTTTGTGAAGGTGGTTGCTTAAACCACCTTCACGCCAAAATACCATGTAATGATGCAACAATAAATCGGATGACTCCACAAAATACAAAGGGCTCCTAGCGTGATCGCGCAACCAATGAAGAGAGCTACGGTGAGAAGTCCAAGCGAAGTAGGCACCAAATTCTCAGGCACGGTTTTGATAAATGCGATCTGAAAAAAGATCACCACGACAATAATGGGCATTAAATCTTTGGAAGAGTTTTTAAAATCCGTTGCAAAAAGGAGCAAACTCTCTTTAAACATTTAGCGTCCTATTTTAATTTCAAAACCTTTAGGATCTTCGAGTAAATTGATCTTACCACCATGTGCTTGAATAATCTGCAAAGAAAGAGCCAGTCCAAGCCCATTTCCCTTCGTTTTGGTCGTTTTGAAGGGTTCGAAAAGAATGTTTTTATTTTCAATAGGCTTGCCATCATCCTTTACATGTAAAAGAATAAACGCATCATCTTCCACATACGCGATGCTGACTAAGCCACTCTCTTTTTCACACTCTTCAATCGCATCGATGGCATTAAAAATGAAGTTTTGAATGACCAAATTGAGAAGCTCAAAATCGGCTTTGATCTCGACGTGTGGCAGGTCAAACTGAAAGGTAACCTCTTTGGTGTACGAGTAGTGCGAGATGGCTTGTTCACACTCTTTAATTAAGCGATCAAGGTAAAAATAGCTGGGGTTGATCTGAACATTTTTAGTGAAAAGCAGGGTTGCTTTGATAATGCGTTCCACCCGCCAAATCGCTTTTTTGATCTCGGTCACAAGAGGCTTCACACTCGGATCGACCTTTTTAAGCAGCGTGGAAGCGAGAAGCGAAACCGAACCGATGGGATTGCGGATTTCATGTGAGAGGTGCGCGGCGACTTGTCCCATGGAAACCAAGCGCTCTTGGCGTTTTCCCTCGGTGATGTCTGTGGCAGTGATGATCTTTTTATCGCTTTTGGTGACACCTTTAATAAGGTAAGAGCGCCCTTCAAAATCGATCTCACTCTCCTCTTCAAGCACCAACCCTTCTAAGATCGCGCCCATTTTTTTCGCTTCGCTGTTTTGCAAAAAGATAGCACCATCATTGTCAAAAACCCAAAGCGCATTGGGCTGTACTTCGATGATCTGGCGAATAAAATCTTGCAAGGTGGTGTAGGATTCGTTAAGCTTTTTATACTCATCTTCAATGACATACGTTTGGTTGATCAGATCTTCAAGCCCTTGTTTAAAGAGCTCTTTTTCTTTAGCGCTGAGGCTGTTGAGCAAATTTTCATCAATCATTTTTGATTCCCATCATCGCATAAGCTGTTTATAAAGGGTATAATACCCAAAAAGTTTTGGATAAAGTAGTGCAAGCCATACGCAAAAACATCATTAAAGATAAAAATCTTCTCTATTTCGACTACACCGCATCCGGTCAGGGCTATAAGCCGATTGAAAAACAGATGCAAACCATTCTTGAAACCTATGCTAATACCCACTCTGAAGTGGCGTCAAGTGCCATTCAAACGAGTGCATATTACGCTAAAGCACGCTTGGATCTCAAACATGCCTTAGCGGTGGATGAGCGTTTTTATCTTTTTCCGTGTGGCTCAGGTGCCACAGGAGCGATTAAAAAATTCCAAGAATTGATGGGGATTTACATTCCGCCTCGCACCTTAAAACGCTTTACATGTAAACCCCAAACGCTTCCTATTGTTTTTGTGGGACCTTACGAGCACCACTCCAATGAGCTCAGTTTTCGAGAAGGGTTGTGTGAAGTGATTCGTGTGCCTTTGGATGACGAAGAAAAGATCGATATGGCATTTTTACAGACCCAGCTTGAGCTTCATAAAGAGCGCGAGATCATCGCTTCGTTTTCCGTTGCTTCCAATGTTACGGGCATCGTGAGTGATTATAAAAATATTTATACCCTCATCAAGCGCTACAACGGCATCTTGTGCCTTGACGCTGCGGCCGCTTCGCCTTACATAAACATCGATTGTAACTACTACGACGCACTGTTTCTCTCACCGCATAAGCTCTTAGGTGGTGTGGGATCGTGCGGGCTTTTAGTGATGAAAAAAGCGTTGTGCACCGAAGCCACACCCACCTTCGCAGGCGGAGGAACGGTGGGGTATGTTTCAAGGGTTTCGCACACGTTTTTAAGTGACATGGAACTGATCGAAGATGCAGGAACGCCTGCTATTTTGCAGTTTATCAAAGCTTCTTTGGCGTACAATCTTCGCAACGAAATTGGTTTGGAGAAGATTCAAGCTGTGGAAGATGAGCTGAAATTTTATTTTGGTTCACGCATACGCTGTATCGAAGGGGTCAAGCTCTACTGCAAATATTCGCAAGACAAGCTTCCCATTTTCTCTCTTAATTTTGAAGGCATCAATCCGTATGATATTTCGCAATACCTTTCGGATCATTTTGGGATTCAAACCAGAGCAGGATGCAGTTGCGCAGGGCCTTACGGACACGATCTTTTAAAATTGGCAGATGGTCAAGATTTTGATGAAAAGCCAGGTTGGCTGCGTATTTCCATCCATTACACGCATACGAAAAAAGAGATCGACACGCTTTTAAAAGCGATCAAACATGCCGTATCAGCACTCAAAAAATAGCATAAATCCTTTTACATGTAAAGCGAAGGAAGAGGTTAAAACTTCTTCCAAAAATTACGACTGAGCATCATAAAAACGGTATAACACTCTAATCTTCCGATAATCATCGCCGCGGAAAGTACCAGTTTATCGTACCATGTAAAGAAAGCATAGTTTTGCGAAGGACCTGTGAGGTTGAGCCCAGGTCCAATGTTGCCGATCATGGAAATAGACGTACTAAAGGCAGTAAGGAAATCAAATCCTCTGGCAAAGAGGTACATCGTTACCATAAAAGCGGTGAGGATAAAGAGGGCAAAAAAGCCAAAAACCGAGTTGATGATGGAGCTTTTAATCTGCTTTCCATCGACAAAAATCGAGGTGATGACATCGGGCTGAATGGTTCGTTTGATCTCGAGCGCGATATTTTTAAAAAAGAGCACGTAGCGAATCATCTTAATACCACCTGCCGTTGAGCCAGCATTGGCACTCATGATCATAGCGATGATGGCGATCATCATCGTAAACTGTCCCCATTTTTCATAATCGAGCGAAGCAAAACCCGTGGTCGAAGCCAGCGTTGTGACGGTAAAAAAGGCGTGCATCAGCGAGTTGTAAAAAGAGTTTTGCGATGTTAATGTGTGTTCAAGCGCCATCATAAACGATAAGAAGACAATAAGCCCAATATACCACTGGTTTTCTTCAGTATTAAACGCCCATTTATCGCCATTAAAGAAACGAATATGGGCTAAAAAGTTGATGCCTGAAATCGTCATAAAGAAAGTCGTTGTCCAGATAACGCCATCACTAAAGCCAGCTAAGGAGCTGTTTTTAGTGGAAAAACCACCTGTGGAGATGGTTGCAAAGGCGTGATTGATCGCATCAAACCAGTTCATACCAAAAAGCATTAAAAGCGCAAAATTCGCCAGTGTAAAGAGGATATACACCGCCCAGATACGGTTAGCGGTATCTTTAATTTTTGGCGTGATTTTATCCATCGAAATGCCCGTCGATTCAGCTTTAAAAAGGCTTAGTGATCCACTAGGATTGATCAGTGGTAAAAGCCCAACGCCTAAAACGATGATACCAATACCCCCAATCCAATGCATCAAGCTTCGGTGAAACAAAATGGCTTTGGGCAAGATCTCAACATTGGTATAAGCACTTGCTCCCGTTGTTGTAAAACCGCTAATCGCCTCAAAAAAAGCACCTGCAGGATCGATATTGGTGTAAAGTACGAGTGGAATGGCTCCTCCGACACCTAGGAGAATCCAAATAAAATTAACCGAGACAATACTCTCTTTAATGCCTAAAATCATCTCATCATTTTTAAGAATCAAAAAAGTGGAGAGATTAATAATAAACAGAGCAAACATCGCTACAGCGTAGATAAAAACATCTTCGTTGTAAAAAAAACCTACAATGGGGGGAATGAGGAAAAGAAAAAAGACAACCAGTCCAACAGCAGAGACAAATTTTAAAATGCTTTTAATACTCATGGCGCTCTTTTATATTAGACATTTTGCTGAAGCCATTTGGCAACAACTTCAAAATCGGACTCTTTGGTAAACGCGACAATGACATCATCGCATTCAAAGGTTGGGATAAGGCGATATTCGTAAATATCATTACCACGCAAGATAATAAAATGCCCTTTGTCATCCACTTTGTCAGGCAGGTGCAGTTTCTCGCCAATCAATGAGGAGGTGGCATCAATTTTGCGCATAATGACGGAGCCTTCGCCACCGCAAAATTTCTTTTGGGTTAAAATGTTGTTGGAGTGAATGCGCTCCAAAATGGAATAGTAGGCATTGATCTTCTCACCCCTAACCACTTCGATATTAAGGTTACGCATTAAAGAGGAGTAAGCGATGTCATTGTTGATACCAATGATCTTTTTGATCCCTTTTTGCTTGGCTTCTATACATTTGGTGATGTTATACTCATCGTTCTTTGTCGCAGCGATAAACATGTCGGTGTCAAAACGGGTTTTATTCACAATATGATCGGCATCATAGGTTGTTTTAAGTACGGTCGCTTTGTTCTTAAGTTCAATATTGGCTTTACGGCACAGCTCAATGTTTTTATCCATAATCTGAACATCAATCCCTTTTTTAAGCAGTACCTTGGCAATCTCAATACCGAGCGAATCTGCTCCAAAAATAACACAATTTTTAATCGGAGTGGAAGGTTCATTGTTTTCGCATGCGAGTGAACGAAGCAAGAGAATGGCACTGGGGAAGGCAAAGAGATAGACTAGATCGTTGGGAAGCATCGTCTCAACAGGCTTGGGGACAAAAAACTGCTTTTTACGCTCCATACCAGCAACGGCAAGTTCGCCATTGAGTTCACCAATAAAGGTCGAGATCATCCGTGGGGTAAAGTCATCTTTAAGCCGAATGGAAACAAGAAGCGCTTTGGTAAACGCAAGGGCTTTGGCATTGTGCGCGTGTGAAAAATCAACAAGGTATTTAAAGGGTTGCGCTGCTTCAAAGGAGGGAACAATGGTATCGTTAATGTTGAGCTTTGTTTTGACTTGGTCGCTGGCGAAGAAATTGTTTTTAAGACGAATAATCTTGCGCTTCACTGTTGCGATGTTATCGATAATCAAAGAGGAGAGAAGATTCACTTCATCCGAATCGGTTACCGCAATAAAAAGATCGATGTGGGGGTTAATACCAAGGTAGGTATGCGGGTTTTCAATATTGCCGCAAATGCCTAAAACGTCGAGGTTTTCGTGAATGTTTTGGATGGCATATTCATTTTGATCGATGATCGTCACGCTGTTGTTGTGCATCAGGTGTTTGGCAATATTGTAGCCAACTTTCCCAGCGCCTGCTATAATCACTTGCATAGGGTTTTATCTCTCATAAAGTATTTTCAATGAATGTATAAAGAGGTATTGTATCACATTCTTGTAAAAAACAAGAGGGAGCTAAAAGAGGTATATTAAGCGTCAAACAAGCCCCAGCAAAGCAGCCAAAATTACTTTCGGCTACCTGATTCGCTGTACTGTTTCATACTTTCGCTGTAGGTATCGCGAAGCGTATTGACATAAGCGGTCGCTTTTTTAATGTCAGTGATGGTGATGAGGGCTTCATTGCCAAATTTATCACTGATTTTGGAAAGATCGTACGCCAGTTTTGATTTTTCATTGATTTTTTGAAGGGCTTTAAAAAAGGCTTCGTCCATCTCTTTGTTTTTAAGTTTATCGTTTTGGTAAAGGTAGAGTGCAACGCGGTACACTTCATCTTTGTCGGTGCTATAGACTTCAACGTATTCAATGGCACTGTCAAGAAGTTTAATATTGAAATAATTTTGATCCTTGGTCACACAGGAAAACTCGGTACATTTAAAGCCATTGGCTTCTAAAAAAGCTTTGTCTTTACCAATAAGATCATCTAAAAAACCAGCAGAAAGAGAAATATGAGAAACGAGTGCTAGAAAAAGAAGAGCTTTTTTCATAACATTTACCTTTGTGTATCAAATTAAACAAATTCACACTTAAGAAGCACGTGGTGGGTCCTGAGTGGCTCGAACACTCGACCACCCCGTTATGAGCGGGGTGCTCTAACCAACTGAGCTAAGGACCCATTTTAAAGAGTGAAATTGTATCTTTTTAATTGTTAAAAGAATATAAAAAATAGATGAAAAAAGAACGTTAGATAAGGCGTTAAATAGGGCGTTAGAGCGAATATTTAATGGAACGATAGGTCGGGTCAAATCGGAACGCTAAAAGGTTTTCCAAGATGCCAAAAAGAGCGAAAAAAGTGATGAAACTGCTACCGCCATAACTGTAAAAAGGAAGCGGAACGCCCACAACGGGAGCAAGTCCTATGGTCATAGCAATGTTGATACTCATGTAAAAGAAAATGAGCAGAGAGATACCACTGGTGATGACTCTGGCAAAGTAATCCTCTTTGAGAATAAAATTGAGACTTAAAAGATGCATCACCAAAAAGGCGTAACACAAAATCAGCCCAAGTGCACCCCAAAAACCAAGGCGTTCAACGGTATACGCAAAGATAAAATCGCTGGTGGCAATCGGTAAAAATTTGTAGTGGGTTTGGGTTGCTTCACTGCGTTCTTTTCCTGTGAGTCCTCCTGAACCAATGGCGATGATGGATTGCTTCACGTGGTAACTGGGTTTTTCAGAGACAAAGTCTGCAATACGCTGTTTTTGATAATCGTGCAAGCCATTGTAGAGCAGTGGACTGCTGATGCCTATGAGAATCGCCAAAGTGATCCAGATCTTTTTATGCACGCCGATAACAAAAAGTGTGCCATAGCCAAGAAGCAGTAAAATCATCGCCGTACCCAAATCAGGCTCTTTTGCCACCAGAATAAAGGGTAAAACGATGTAAAAGCTCAGCTTAAAAAAGGATTTCCAGCCATACCCTTTTTCATCGGGAGGATTGTGTTTAATAAGATAAGCAAGCATGAGAATAAACGCAGGTTTGAAAATCTCAGAGGGTTGAATGGTGAAATGGACAAAAGGGATTTCAAGCCATCTCCTCGCACCCAATTTGGCAATACCAAAAAAATCAACACTGATTAGTAAAATGATGGTAACCCAGTAGAAAAAAGGGATGACCCATTCGATTTTTTTGATGGGAATAATAAAAAACATGAAAAATGCAAAGCAACCAACCGCGTAATAAACGATCTGTTTATTGGCAAGCATTCCACTGGCTTCAGCGATAAGATAGTACGAGAGAGTGATGATAGGAAGGACGAGTATAGGAATTAAAAAATCAAAATGTGTTAAGATGCGCCTATCAATTTGAAACACTAGATCCCTTTGGAAACGTTTTGGAAAGTATATCAAAAAATAGAGGAAAGTAGGCTGGATGGAGTTTACATGTAAAGAGTCAAAAAGGCTCGATGCCGCCATGAGTGAAGCGCTGGAATTACCACGCAATCAGGTCGAAAAACTGATTAAAAATATCGGTGTCACGGTGGATGGAAAGCTGTGTACAAAGTGCAGTTTGAAGCTGGTAGAAGGCAATGTTGTGTATTACGAATTTGTAGAGGCAACGCAAAGCCCAAGCAGTTATGAGGTTGATTTTGATGTGCCAATTCTCTACGAGGACGATGATCTTTTGGTGGTCAATAAACCGCCGTTTTTAACCGTGCATGGTGCACCCAGCGTGAAAGAGGCGACACTGGTCGATTGGCTTCAATTTAAGGGCATCAATCTCTCAACGATCAGCGGCGAAGAGCGCCATGGCATCGTGCATCGCATCGATAAAGAAACCAGTGGCGCGCTCGTGATTGCAAAAAACAATGAAGCGCATTTAAGCCTCTCGTCTCAGCTGGAAGATAAAAGCATGGGTAGGTACTATCTTGCGATCATCGATCTGCCCCTTAAAGATGACATCGTGGTAGAACTTCCCATCGGTCGAAGTGTGAATAATCGTCTTAAAATGGATGTCGCAAAACGGGATGGACGAATGGCAAAAAGTGCGTTTACCAAACTCTTATTATCGCGTGATGGCAAAAAAGAACTGATCGCAGCAAAACTGTTTACGGGACGAACCCATCAGATCAGAGTGCACCTCCAAGCGCTTAGCCGCCACATCTTGGGTGATAGTTTATACGGCTTTAAGAGCCAAAATGGTACAATACCCAGAGTTATGTTACACGCCTATATTTTGTATCTTAAGCATCCAAAAACAGGGCAATTGTTGCAAATACATGCCCCATTATGGGATGATTTTGATGCCTATTTAACACACCATTTCAGTAAGGAAGAGGTCAATGAAAAAATTACTTTGGATAGCATCGTTAATGGTTTTAAGCTTAATAATCACTGGTTGCGAAAAGACACTTGAAACACCAAAAGAGCCGATCGTTGATGCTTCATTGCCCCGTATAGAGGGCATTCGAACCCTTCCTGGTTCCACCGACGTTGGGTTTGAGTGGACGCCTATTTACAGTGCGCAAGTCGAAGGGTACTATTTGTACCGCCAAAGCGGCAATAGCATGAAAAAAATCGCCACGATTAAAGACAAGTATATCTCGCACTATGTGGATACCGAGCTAAAACCCAATAGCAGTTATGCCTACCAGATGAGCACCTATTCACCCGATAAACATGAATCAGGACTCAGCATGATGGCAAATGTGACAACATTAGCACCTGTTGTGAAGAGTGCAACACTTGGTTCCGTTGAGCCTGTTTCGTTTATTACCGCGATTTCAGAGCTTCCTGCGCGTATCAAAATTATTTGGCGACCGCATGCGATGGAGAATGTGGAGTACTACATCATCGAACGCAACGAATACAAATCAACGTCATGGGATGAAGTGGGTAAAGTCAAAGGCAGGTTAAATGCCGAATACATCGATCAAGACATTAAAGATAACTACGTCTATCGTTACCGCATTAAAGTCAAAACCAATGATGGCGTTCTCTCCAAGCCAAGTGACACCGTTGAAGCGCATTCAAAAGCACTTCCTAAAGGCATTACGGGAGTTCAAGCAACGTCTAATTTACCGAAGAAAATTATCTTGACATGGAGTCCATCAACAACGAGTGATTTTGCCTATTATAAAGTCTATCGTTCTCCAACATCAAGCTTGTTTTACAGTTTTTATGGCAAAACAGTCAATACCGAGTTTGAAGATTTGATCAATGAAAATGGTAAAACCTATTATTACCGTGTTGTCGCCGTGGATGTCGATGGGCTTGAATCCAAGCAAGAAGGCACAGTAACGGGTATGACACTCTCCGCACTCAAGTCTCCTGTTGTTCGCTCCGTAAAGCATGATGGCGGCTCTATTTATATCACATGGGGTGGGGATGATAATGCGATTAAATATACCATCACCAAAGAGTTTGAACTCTCTGGCAAAACACAAAAACAGAGTTTTACAGGTATTTTTGAAAGCAATTTTATTGACCAAGATACGCTGCCTGGCGTGGAGTACAAATACAAAATTATTGCAATCGACAAATACGGCATTGCGTCTAATCCTTCGGATAGCGTCGTTATCAAGATTCCAAAGGAATAAAAGCTTTTTATGCCAAATTTTCATACCAAGACCCTAAAACCTTTACGTTATCCTTGCACCTATAAAGAGACCACATTTACGTACGAAGCCCACTCCAAGCGGGGTAATACGCTGGTGATGGCCTCGACGCAAGGGGAGCAAGTACTCATTCGGATTCAGCAAAAAGAGGATGGAGTTTTGTTGGTCAAGGGCGATAAAGTCACCCGTCCAACCCAAGCCTCTTTTTTACAAAAAGTGTTGATTGATTTTCGAGATGCGAGCGAAGCTGAGGAGATTTTCTCCAACATTGAGCCTAAAAAATTCTTACATGTAAAGCATTCGCCTTACCTCAAAGAAATTGAATTTTTTGCAAACCACTTTGATGTGGAGCGCGAAATTTGGATTGAAATTGGCTTTGGAAGCGGACGCCATCTGTTGCACCAAGCGAAGAAAAATCCTCACATCCAATTTATTGGACTGGAGATTCACAAGCCTTCCATCGAGCAAGTGTTAAAGCAGTGTGAGCTTCAAAACATTGAAAATATTCTCGTGATTGATTACGATGCGAGGCTGTTTATGGAGTTTTTACCTTCCAATGTCGTGGGGCGCATTTTTGTACATTTCCCCGTCCCTTGGGATAAAAAACCACACCGCCGTGTCTTCTCCGCCGCATTTATTGAAGAGGCACTGCGTGTTTTACATGTAAACGCAACATTGGAACTTAGAACCGATAGTCCGCTCTATTTTGAGTTTACCTTTTCGCAGATGATGCAACTGAGCAAAGCGGATGTACATGTAAAGAAAAATGCCGAGTTAGAGATTACGAGTAAGTACGAAGATCGTTGGCGTAAAATGGAAAAAGATATCTACGATGTGATCTTAACCAATGAAATGGAAGCCGCACCGATCCCAAAATTGGGCAGGTTGCACTTTGATGACGTGGTTGATTTTGCTAAAATTAGAGATGCTTTTAAAGACGAACTTCTGCGAGGTGAGGGCTTTTTTGTCCACTTTGAAGAGCTGTTTGAAATTGATGAAAAAAGTGGACTCATTCGCCTCTCTTTTGGTGCCAATGAACGCAACGAGCGCTGTTTTATACAGATCCAAGAAGGACAAGTAACGTATCTTCCTGAGACGATTTTGGCAACGAAAAGCAATGTGGCAGCCCATACCTTAATTAAAGAGTGGTTTCATGGAATATGTGATTAAAGCCACTGGCTTAAATATTAGCTATGGCAGAGATGAGCCCATCATTACCGATGCAAGTATGCAGATTAAAGCGCAAGAGTTTGTCTTTATTACGGGCAAAAGTGGTAGTGGCAAATCAACGATTATCAAGTCACTGTACGGTGAGCTTTTCCCTAATCACGGCAATCTAAATGTCTGTGGTATCGATTTTAAAAATATTAGCAGTTCCAAGCTCAACCTTTTAAGACGCTATTTGGGCGTGGTTTTTCAAGACTATAAACTCATTGATGAGTGGACAGTAGAGCAAAACGTGATGTTGCCTCTCATCATCGGCGGATTTTCAAAAAATGTCTGCACAAAACAAGCGCACAAGCTTTTAAAACACGTCAAATTGTTGCATAAAATCAATAAATATCCGTATGAACTCAGTGGTGGCGAGCAACAACGTGTCGCGATGGCACGCGCACTCGCACACAATCCCGTCCTCATTTTAGCCGATGAACCAACAGGCAATCTGGACAGTTATTCCAGCGAAGTGATCTGGAACCTGCTCAAAGGTGCCAAAGAGCATTTGGGCACAACCGTACTGGTGGTAACGCACAATATTCCCTCAACGCTAGGGATCGATTATAAACACTATTTCCTAGAAGGTGGCGTATTGCATGAGGTCAGTTAGCAGCCATTTTTCCATCATGATCTCTGTTTTTGTCCTGCTCTTTTCGTTTCAATTTACGAATCTGATTAAGAGCATTGTCAATGACTACGCGACTAAAATTGTCAATGACTACGCTATTGTCGTTGTCTCCTCAACGGAGCTTAAAGAAGAAGAGCTTAAAAAACAGATTCCTGAGATTGAGAGTTTATCGGAAATCAGCAGTAAAAAGATCTTGGATCGTCTTAAAAATGATATGTCTTCTAAAAATTTAGCTCTTTTGCAAGTGGCGTTGCCTAAGTTTTATTCCCTCAAACTTGAATCCATTCCCAATAAAAAAAGAGTCGAAGCCATCAAACAAAAACTCTTGAGCATTACCTCCATTTCGCGCATTGAAACCTTTGCAAAGACGCATGAAAAGATGTTTAAAATGTTACAGCTTTTGCAAACGATGGTCTATATTTTTGCATTTTTTGTCGCGTTTGTGGCGATTTTGCTCATCTTTAAACAGATCCGAATTTGGACCTATGAGCATCATCGACGTATGTCCATAATGACACTTTTTGGAGCCTCCTTTTTTATGAAAAGTGCGATGTTGTACCGTATGACGCTGGTTGATTCACTCTTCAGCTCCATTGTGGTGTGCGCCCTTTACACCGTTGCCCCTAAGATGAATGTTGTTCAAACATTTGCCGCTGAGCTTGATATTGTCATTCCTCCCTTTGATCTTTTGGTGGAAGGAGGCACACTGATAGGTGCGTCTATCCTCTTTTCACTCTTTGCCGTGACGATTGTGGCACGTAAGATTGGTCGTGTATGAGAGCATGGCGTTTGGGTGTGGCAGTTTTACTGCCGTTGATGGTGCTCGCAGCTCCCAATACGGCGCAAAAAATTGATGAAAAAGCCAAAACACTCCAAGAGAAGCTTCAAACAGAAAAGCAGATTCATGGAAAACTCCAAGACATAGCCAGTGACATTGTTGAAGGAGAAAAAGAGATTGAGAAAATCAAAGACAAAATTGAAAATTTAAGCAACACGATTGATGAATCCCAAGAGACTGTGGCTCGCAAATCAGAATACCTTGAAAAACTGACCAAAGATACCCAACTGCTCTCTTCACAAAAGAAGGATTTAGAGCAGAAAATCATCAAAATTATTGCAGAAGATTTCTCCTTTTATCTGGTTTCAGATAGTGATTATTTGGACAATGAAGATGGTATTTTAGTCGATGAAGTGCTTCAAAAAATGGATACGATTATGCGCAGAGAGTTTGGTAAACTCTCTTCTGATTATAAACAAATCAACGATCAAATCTCCTCCCAAAGCCACGAAATTAAGACGATTCATACGGAAATTCAAAGTGCAAAAAGTAAAAAAGATGAATTAATTTCTTTAGAAAAAAAGCGTGAAAGTTCCATTTTGACGCTCAATGCTAAAAAAGAGAGTTACAAAAAACAGCTCGATGACATTGCCAAAGAGCGCGATGAAATTCGCACAACGCTGGAGCAACTCAAAATCATTAAAGTGCAAGAAGATACGAAACTTCAAGCTGAAAAAAATGCTGCCAAACGAGACAAATCGCCTACAACGGTAGGTGGGAGTGATAATAACATCCGACAAATCGGCTCTTCGTATCAAAACAGTACGGTTAAAAAATATGTGGGAGAGCGCACCATTGCACCTCTGGATAGTTACAGTGTTAAGCGCAAATTTGGCGACTATGTCGATCCGATTTATAAGATCAAGATTTTCAATGAATCCGTTGTGTTAGCCTCTTCAACCCCTGATGCAACCGTTAAAAGTGTCCTCAACGGTAAAGTCATTTTTGCCAAAGATACCGCTTCAATGGAAAAGGTGGTTATTATTGAAAATGGCGATGAGATTCATACGATTTATGCGCATCTTTCTAAAATTGCTCCTACGATTCAAGTTGGGCAGAAGATTAAAAAAGGGTATGTGATTGGTCGGGTGGATAACGATCTCACCTTTGAAGTGACACAGAAGAACTTCCATATTGACCCACTAGAGCTGATTGCAAAGTAACTTTTTAGGTCTTTTAGGGTAGAATAAAGAAGTTTTCTATGCCTAGAAGCAGAAAGGTTTATACAATATGGAGAAGAGAAAAAGGGTTTTAGTTAAATTCTCTGGTGAAGCGCTTGCGGGTGATAATGGGTTTGGTATTGACACTTCGATTTTGAAATTTATCGCCGATGAGATTAAATCATTGGTAATTCATAATATTGAAGTGGGTATCGTCATCGGTGGGGGAAATATCATCCGAGGAGTGAGTGCCGCAAAAGATGGTATTATCAAACGTACCAGCGGAGATTATATGGGAATGCTATCAACTGTGATTAATAGCATTGCAATGCAAGAAGCGCTTGAACACGTTGGAATGGAAGTCCGCGTTCAAAGTGCGATCAAAATGGAAGCTATTTGTGAGACGTTTATCGTAAGACGTGCACAGCGTCACTTTGAAAAAGGGCGTATTGTTATTTTTGCCGCAGGTACTGGCAACCCTTTCTTTACAACCGATACGGCTGCAACACTGCGAGCGATTGAAATTGGCGCCGATATGATTATTAAAGCGACCAAGGTTGATGGTGTGTATGACAAAGATCCTAAAAAATTCCCAGATGCCACCAAACTCGCAGAGCTTACGTACGACAGAGCGATGGATGACAATATTAAGGTCATGGACGATACCTCTATTGCGCTTGCAAAAGACAATAATCTCCCTATCGTTATCTGCAATATGTTTGCTAAAGGGAATTTACAGAAAATTATTGAGGGTAACTTAGAGAGTTGCTCAATCGTTAGAATTAAATAAGGAAAACAAAATGGAAAGAACAGAAGAAATTACCGCAAGAGCACTATCCCTTGTTGGACAAGATCGTTATAGATTGGTGATGATGGTTTCTAAAAGAGCGGATCAGCTTTCAAATGGTGCAGAGCCACTCATTAAAGCAGATAAAAACAAACAAAAGTTTACAGACATTGCCCTTCTTGAAATTGCCGAAGGCAAAATTAGATTAGAATCAATTACGGACTTATAGTAGCCTATTTTGGAAGAGTTAGTCGAAATTGTTAAAGAGTGTAAACGCTCTGATAAAGCGGTTGAACTCTTATACAAATACATCAAACCAACTGCTAATGTTGAAAAAGCCATTGCTTTTACGATAGCCAAACATCAAGGGCAGTATCGTAAAAGCGGTGAAGAGTATGTCATTCACCCTATTCTAGTGTGCGTTTTTGTCGCCTATTTAGGGGGTGATGAATCGATGATCGTTGCTGGCTTATTGCATGATGTCGTCGAAGATACCTCCTGTCCAACCGAAGATATCAAAGCGATGTTTGGTGAAGAAGTTGGGCACTTGGTGGATGGTTTGACAAAGATTGTTGAGATTCGCGATATAGAACTCATTCCTTCGTCCTCCAACGATAAACTGGTCGCTTCAGCCCTGACGTTTCGCAAGATGTTGATTGCTTCCATTCGCGATGTACGCGTTTTGGTTGTTAAATTGTGCGATAGATTGCACAATATGCTGACCCTCTCAGCCCTTGATCCTGTCAAACAGCGTCGTATTGCCGAAGAGACTTTAGTGGTTTATGCCCCTATCGCGCACCGTTTGGGTATCTCTTCGATTAAAAATCTCTTGGAAGATTTTAGCTTTTACTATGTCATGCCCAATGAATATAACAAGATCGATGGTTATATCAAAGAGCATGGGCAACAACTTCAACTGCGCCTCAATCACTTTATTTCTAAAATTAAAAACCATATGCTTCAAGAGGGATTTATCGAGAGTGATTTTACGATTCAAAAACGTATTAAGCACTACTACTCTATTTATCTTAAAATGCAACGCAAAGGTGTGACCATTGAAGAGGTTTTGGATCTTTTAGCGATTCGGATTATTGTGCGTACACCGATTGATTGTTACCGTGCGCTTGGTATTGTGCACCAGCATTTTAAACCTCTGATTTCACGCTTTAAAGATTATATTGCGATTCCAAAAGAGAATGGGTATCAGACGATTCATACAACCGTCTTTGATGATAAGTCCATTGTTGAGTCGCAAATACGAACCTATGATATGAATAAAACAGCAGAGTATGGCGTAGCCGCGCACTGGAAGTACAAATCAGGCGGACTCAATCCAAAACTCGATTGGCTCAATGATCTGAACAACCAAAATGAAGATATTGAAAATATTGAAGATTTTTATGCGATTGCCAAAGATAATCTCTACAGCGAAGATATTGCCGTCTTTTCCCCTAAAGGTGACATTTTTACATTACCACGAGGCGCCACGGTTTTAGACTTTGCGTACGAAGTGCATACCGAAGTAGGGACTTACGCGGATGAAGCGTATGTGAATAAACAAAAAGTTCCCCTTTTAAGCGAGCTTAAAAACGGTGACATCGTTCGCATCGTCACCTCCAAAGAGCCAAAATACCGATGCAGTTGGGTCAATAGCGTCAAAACAGGAAAAGCAAAAAGTACGATTCAAGCGAATTGTCGTCAAAAGATTAAAGAGATTAACCATAAAGTGGCGATTAAGATTCTTTCTCATGCGTTTGGCGTGGCGGAAAATAAAGTAGAAGCGTGGGTAGAACAAGAACATGCAACGAAAAAAATCTTTAAAATCGCAACCGATTCGATCTATTTGCAAGATGTCTCCAATACCCTAAAACTGTATGCTATGCAAGACACTTTGCTCTTTCCACTGCTTAAAAAAGATCGTTATCACATTAAAAAGCAGAAGTTTGAAAACATTGTAATTTATTCCAATCATCACATTGCCAACGTCTATTTTGACTACTGTTGTCATCCTAAACGAGGCGATGACATCGTTGGATTTAAAAAAGGCAATGATGTTTTTGTGCATCACAAACTGTGTGAACGTGCTGCGAGCTTGATGGAAGAGAGTGAACCAATGGTCTTTGTAAAATGGACGAAAGAAGCGCCCGATCGTTACAAACTCATTGTAAGTTTAGAGAATAAAAAAGGCTCTTTAGCCTCATTTTTAGCTTATTTGGCTAAAATGCAGATCAATTTGGTGACCATAGAGCTTGGAAAAGCCGAAGATGAGGGACATGCAGACTATTTTGAGATGATTTTAGAACTGCCTGACAAAAATGTGAATGCAGTGCGTGAGAACCTCAAAGGAAAATACCGCGTGATCGAATTTGTTTCGGTCAATGATGCTTATAAATAATCGAAGAAGGAAATAAGAGATATGGATATGCGGATTCAAAATGCGCTTAAAGAGATCAAACGAGGCATTAGTGAGATTATTGATGAAGAGCGTATTGGTACATTACTCAAAAATTATTTTGAAAAAGGGGAGACCTTTTTAGTCAAAGCGGGGTTTGATCCCACTGCTCCTGATCTTCACTTAGGACATACTGTTTTACTTCAAAAAATGGCGCTGCTTCAAAAATTTGGCGCGGTTGTACAATTTTTGATTGGCGATTTTACAGGGATGATCGGTGATCCGACGGGCAAAAATGAGACACGTAAAAAACTGACACGTGAAGTGGTTTTAGCCAATGCACAAAGCTATAAAGAGCAAGTTTTTAAAATTTTAGATCCTGCAAAAACCGTTGTGATGTTTAACTCAGAATGGTTAAATTCTCTGGGTGCAAGTGGCTTAATTGAACTGACAACGACCTTTAGTGTCGCTCGTATGCTAGAACGTGAAGATTTTGAGAAGCGCTACAAGTCTCAAATGCCTATTTCGATCAGCGAATTTTTATACCCACTGCTTCAAGGCTATGACAGTGTTGCGATGAAAAGCGACATCGAAATGGGTGGAACCGATCAGAAGTTTAACCTTTTGATGGGACGTCATATGCAACGCACCTACAACATCGGCAAAGAACAAGCGGTTATTATGATGCCTCTGCTTGAAGGGCTCGATGGCGTCAATAAAATGAGTAAATCGCTTGGCAATTACATTGGTGTAACAGATATCCCAAGCGAGATGTTTGGGAAGATGCTGAGCATCAGTGATGAATTGATGTGGCGTTACTATGAACTACTCAGTACCAAAAGTTTAGAAGAGATTGCGCTCCTTAAAAACGAGGTCGAATCTGGCTCTGTGCATCCAAAACATGCCAAAGAGATGATCGCGTTAGAAATCATTGAGCGCTACCATGGCAAAGTAGAAGCACTCGAAGCCAAAGCGGAGTTTGATCGAGTTCACTCTCAAAATGAGATTCCAACCGATATTGAAACCTTTACATGTAACGAGTCTCCGATTTGGATCGCTAAAGCTTTGGTGGATTGTGGACTTGAGATTTCAACGTCTCAAGCCAGACGTGACATCAAGCAAGGTGCTGTCAAACTGGATCAAGAAAAAGTAGACGATGAACAATTGCAACTGGAATGTGGAGAATACATTCTGCAAGTTGGTAAGCGAAAATTTGCTCGATTAAAGGTGCAATAATGGCATTTAACCCTCTCAAAATTGGCAAATACACCCTTGAATATCCTATCATTCAAGGCGGTATGGGACTCGGTATCAGCTGGGATAAACTTGCTGGAACAGTGAGTTTAGAAGGCGGTTTGGGTGTCATTAGCTCTGTTGGAACAGGCTATTATGAAAATACACATTTTAGTAAGAAAAATATCAATACACGCCCTTTTGAAACAGAGAATTTTTACTCAAAAGAGGCATTAACCGCGATTGTGAACAATGCGCGCAAAATTTGTGGATCAAAACCACTGGCGATGAATATTCTCTACGCAATTAACGATTATGAGCGTGTCATTAAAGACTCGTGCGAAGCAGGCGTTGATATTATTATCACAGGAGCTGGACTCCCCACCAATATGCCCGAATTTACCGCAGATTATCCTGATGTGGCTTTAGTCCCGATTGTCTCTTCGGCTAAAGCGCTTAAAATTATCTGTAAACGCTGGACGCAACGTTATAACCGACTTCCTGATGCTATCGTCGTTGAAGGCCCTTTGAGTGGCGGACACCAAGGGTTTACCTATGAGCAATGCGCTATGGAAGAGTATCAGCTTGAAAATTTGATTGCTCCTATTAAAGAAGAGATCAAAGCGTGGGGCGATTTTCCACTCATTGCCGCTGGAGGTATTTGGGATCACAACGACATTTTGAAAGTCATGGCACTCGGTGCGGATGGCGTTCAAATGGGAACCCGTTTTATTGGAACCCATGAGTGTGATGCGGCTCAAAATTTTAAAGAAGTTTTACTCAAAGCGCATAAAGAAGATATTCAACTCTTTAAATCCCCCGTTGGCTACCCAGCGCGAGGGGTAAGAACCAATCTTATTCAGATGGTCGAGAAAAGAGAAGGACCTCCTATTCGCTGTATCAGTAACTGTGTCAGCCCCTGTCACAGAGGACAAGAAGCTAAAGCCGTAGGTTACTGCATTGCCGATAGTTTGAGTGACGCCTACATGGGAAAATTAGAGACAGGGCTCTTTTTTACAGGAGCCAATGGCTATAAACTCAATGAAATTATTAGTGTAAAAGAACTTATTGCAAAGCTGGTACATGGGGAAGCAAATTAGAGCATTTTTTGTTTTACTGTTGATGTGTGGTGCTCTTTTGGGAGCACCCAATTACATGCAACAGCTAGAGCAATACGATGCCCAAATGAAAAATGCAAATAACGATGAGATGTTGCGTGTCTTTCATGGACTTAAGGCGATCTATATTCAAGCGATTATTGGAAGCGATGATGCGCTTAAAAAAGAGACCTTAGAACGCCTTATTAAAACAGCAAAACTCCTTAAACTGGATGCTTCCAAGTATGAATCTGAACTTGCCACAATGAGTAAAGGCAGTCAAAAAACAGCCCCTTCAAAGCCACTGATTCCCCCACCTGCGGCGGAAGAGAGTTTTGCAGACTCTAGCAGTAGCCCTAAAAACACAACTGCCCCTGTCGTTTCTGCCTTTCCTCCTGAAAAAGAGAGCCGCGTGAGTGCTCAGCCTGCAACAACGCAGGTCGCTTCCACGCTACCTAAAAACTATAATGGCAAAAATGTACTGCACCATGTCAAAACCAGTGAAGAGGAGATCGTGCTTGATTTTGGCTCTGCGGTTACTGAGAATAGTGTCAAGATTTTTGTTCTTAAAAGTGCAGATAGCTATAAAAAAATTATCGATATTCCTGCCATTATTATGAATGCTCCTTTAACCATTGCAACTCCTAAGAAATTGCAAAATCTACGCATCAGTCAGTACAATACCAATACGATCCGCATTATTTTAGATGCTCCAAGTGCCTTTGAGACGTATGTAAGTGTGCTGGATAATCAAGTGATTTTATCGCTCGATAAAAAACCAATTTTGCGTGAGAAGAGAATCATAGCACCAACGGCAGAAGCCCCTAAAAAAGTTCCTGTTGTGGCAACTGTTCCTGAGCCTTCTTCCAAATCGTATACGGCTGCAACTTCTGCTGTTCCTGTAGAGCCAGTTCTTGTGCCCAGTAAAGCCTCCAATAAAAAAGGGGTGAAACGAGATAAAACGATCGTGATTGATGCGGGGCATGGTGGTAAAGATGCAGGTGCGATTGGGTATAAGCAACGCATGGAAAAGCATCTGGTGCTTGATATGGCGCTGCAGCTTGGAAAAGAGCTCAAATCTCGTGGATATAAAGTCTATTATACCCGTCAAAGAGATGAGTTTATCAACCTACGGGATCGTACCAAAGTCGCCAATGATAAAAATGCCGACCTGTTTGTTTCCCTGCACGCCAATGCAGCCCCGACGGAAGCAAAAAAACTCTCTATGAAAGGCTTAGAGACCTTCTTTCTCTCTCCCGATCGTTCAGAGCGTTCTAAAAACGTCGCTGCTTTAGAGAACCAATCGGATATGGAAGAGATGGATTTTTACTCCAAAGAGACCTTTCTCAATGTCTTTAATCGTGAAAAGATAGTGCTCTCCAATAAAATCGCGATAGATGTGCAATCGAGTATGCTCAAAAGTGTGCGCAAAAAGTACAGTGTGGAAGATGGCGGTGTCAGAGAAGCGCCATTTTGGGTCTTAGTAGGCGCTACGATGCCTTCCGTTTTGGTGGAATTAGGCTACATCAGCAACCCTGAAGAGTCCGATAATATGTTCAATCCTCAGTACCAAAGGCATTTGGTTGATGGTATTAGCGATGGAATTGATCAGTATTACGCTAACAATCCTTGATCGTTTTACCTTTTTTCAAAGCAGCCTCTTTAAAATAGCGTGACCACTGCTCGACTTTCTCTTTATCGGTATGGGCAATGTAAATCTCCGCGATACGTTTATCGCCCACAAAACGAGGCAAAGAAGAAAAACTAAGCTCCTTCGGAAGCGCTTCCATAATCTCGATCAGATCATTTTCGGTCGTTTCCACAATGAAGGACTCACTGTAAAGTTTAGGTTGAGTAGGGAAGTATTGATCGAGGGCTTCTTTGACCATTGGCCATGCCATAGAGGGAAATCCTGGGGTGAAAAAGAAGCGTTGAAAGAGAGAAAATCCAGGGACTCGATTGACCACATTGTGTAAAAGTTCAGCCTCTGGAGGAAGCATCGCCATCGTGACACGATGAGGATAGGCCTCTTTACCATACTGCGCTTCAATGAGCTCTTTTGCTTTTACATGTAAGCTTAGAGGTTGGGCTGTAAACACCTTGCTGGCGATAGGGCGGGTAAGATCATCGGGTGTGGCACCAATGCCACCAAAGCAGAACATTACACTTTGCGGATCATTTAGAATCATCTTAAAACAGTTTTGAATCAAAAGAGGTTTGTCTTCGATCACGAAACTTCCTACATGTAAAAGTCCGCGGTTTTGTAGTTCTTGGTTGATAAAGGCGAAGTGTTTATCTACCCTGCGACCATTGAGCAGCTCAGTGCCGATGATCACAGAGTAGAAGTGGTGCATCAGATGTTGCTTTTGACGAAATCTTCCATTTCGTTGACGATTTCTTCAATGCTTCTCTCTCCATTGATTTTATGAAGAAGACTTTTCGCACCGTAAAATGCTTGAATGCCAGCTAGTGGCTCTGTGTAAACTTTCATACGGTTTTTGAAGACTTGAACGTTATCGTCCGCCCCACGTGCACGTCCTAAAACGCGGTCACATGCGACTTGCTCGCTGACTTCAACTTCAATGACCGAAACCAGTTTAACGGTTGTCTCTGTAGAGAGGATGGCATCGAGTGCTTTCATCTGCTCATCGGAGCGTGGGAAGCCGTCTATGAGGACAACATTTTTAGGGCTATTTTTGATAGCACTGACGATGGTATTGATAACAATGTCAAGAGGGACGAGATTGCCTGCACTGACAAACGAATCAATCGTTTTACCCAGTTCACTACCACTTGCCACTTCATCGCGAAGCAACTCACCGGTTGAATAGTGTGCGATCACATCGCTATTTTTCTCAGCAATTAAACTTGCATCCGTTGTTTTACCACTGCCTGGGGCACCAATAATCAAAAATAGTCTCTTCACTAATAAACTCCTCTTTATTTGGTTTTTTCTCTAAGTCTAATGCCAAGGTCACGCAATTGATCACCTTCAACTGCACTTGGAGCGCGTGTTAATAAGCATTGTGCTTTTTGGGTTTTAGGGAAGGCAATCACATCACGAATACTTTCACTTTTGGTGATCAGCATCATCAAGCGATCAAGTCCGATGGCTAACCCACCATGCGGTGGTGCTCCGAATTTAAGTGCATCGAGTAAGAATTCAAACTTCTCATGCGCCTCTTCATCGCTGATACCAAGGAGATTAAAGACTTTTTGTTGAATCTCTTTTTTATGAATCCTAATACTTCCGCCACCCAGTTCAACACCGTTGAGAACGACATCATACGCAATCGATTCCATCTCATCGATAGGTGTGTTGTCAATGTCTTTTGGCATGGTGAAGGGATGGTGAAGTGCTTTGACTCTGCCATTTTCAACTTCAAACATCTCAAAATCAACGACCCACACAAACTCAAATTGATCTTTGGGGATGATGTTCATCGCTTCGGCTAAGAAGATACGAAAACGTCCCATATAATCTAATACGAGCTTTTTCTCACCAGCACCAAAGAAGATCGCGTCGCCTACATGTAAATCTGCTGCGCTAACAATTGCTTGTAAATCTTCTTCATCAAAGAATTTTGCTAAAGGCCCTTTAAGCCCTTCTTCTTTCATTTGAAAATAGCCCAGACCAGAGGCTCCAAATTTGCGAACATACTCTTCAAAGCCTTGCATTTGGCGTTTGGAGAAAATGTTATCGCCGTTTGGCACTTTAAGCGCTTTAATGCGGTTTTTCTTGGTATCTTTCGCAATGTTGCTAAAAATCTCATTTTTACACTTTGCAAAGATATCGATCACATCAATCATCGAAAGATCATAACGAAGGTCAGGTTTGTCGGAGCCGTATTTTTCCATAGCCTCTTTAAAACGAATACGATTAAACGGAGTGGTGATCTCATGGCCGCACGCTTTGAAAACATCTTTTAAAAGATTTTCAGTTACTTTCATGACGTCTTCTTGGTTACAAAAACTCATCTCGATGTCAATTTGTGTAAATTCTGGTTGACGATCAGCGCGTAAATCTTCGTCACGGAAACATTTTGCCACTTGGAAATAACGATCAAATCCTGCACACATTAAAAGTTGTTTGAAAAGTTGAGGCGATTGGGGAAGGGCATAAAATTCACCATTGTGAACACGACTTGGAACGAGATAATCGCGTGCTCCCTCAGGCGTTGATTTGGTTAAAATGGGCGTTTCAACCTCTAAAAAACCTTGCGAATCGAGTGAATTACGAACGGCAATCGTTGCTTTACTTCTGAGTTTGAAAATTTCGTAGGCTTTAGGATTACGAAGATCTAAGTAACGGTATTTCAGACGGACATCTTCACCCACATTGTTATCGCCGATGACAAATGGAACAGTTTCACTAGCATTTTCAATGATCAATTCATCGACAACAATTTCGATTTTACCGGTTTTAAGACGAGGATTTTCCAATCCTTCCCCTCTGGCTCGCACGCGACCTTTGGCTTTTAAGACAAATTCATCTCTCACGTGGGCGGCAAGGTCATGCGCGCTGATGCTATCTGCTGGGTCGCACACCAGTTGTACCAACCCTGATTTATCACGAAGGTCAATGAAGATAACCCCACCGTGATCTCTGTTGCTATTTGCCCAGCCACACACTTCTACAATCTCGCCAATGTTAGCGATATCTAAATCTGTACAATAATGACTTCTCAATGGTTCTTCCTAAAACGCTTTTTTAAAGTTAAGAGTATAGCTAAAAGTAGCTTTTCTTTAGTTTATTTTTAGAAGGGATTGTCATCTTTTGTGGTACAATCAACCCCAAGCTGTTATAAAAAATCTCTCAATTTTGGGGTAGCATGCATCTAATGATTATGATCGGTGAATTGGTTTTTTTAATTATCGGTGCTCTTTTCTTAGTGCGCGCACTCTCCCCCATTAAGCGGTTAATTTCTGAGCTGCCAGAAGGAACGCTAAAGCGACGTTGGCGACTCTTAAGCAATCTTACACTCTTCTTTCTCCTCTTTTACTTTGTTTTTGGTTACAACTTATGGCTACTGCGTGAAAGCATCACCATGCTCTCAATGCTTGGCTCTTTAATGCTTCTTTTAGGCGGTATTGCTTCGTATGTGATGGGGCAACTGGCACTTCAAACAGCCAATGATGTCAAAGACATGGCAATTTTACAGCATGAAAGCATTACAGACGCGCTTACGGGACTTAAAAACAGACGTTATTTTGACCAGCGTATGAGTGAAGAGGTTGCTCTCTCCTTGCGCCATAAACTTCCCTTGAGTTTAATGCTTTTGGATGTGGATCATTTTAAAAAAATCAACGATACGTATGGACACCAAATTGGGGATGAAGTCCTCTCCTCGCTTGCTAAACTCATTTCAGGAATGGTGCGCGATAGCGACATCGTCGCCCGATATGGGGGCGAAGAGATTGCCATTATTACCCCTCGAACCAGCAAAGAAGAGGCGGCACTTTTAGCGGAGCGATTACGTGATTTGATTGAAAAAACGACGGTTGCAATGGTTGGAACCACACAAGAGGTTGTGCAAGTGACGGTGAGTTTGGGGATTTGCTCCCTTAGCGCCGTTATTACCGATAAAGATGCCCTCTTAGAAGAGAGTGATCAAGCCCTTTACTTGGCAAAAAAATATGGACGAAACAGGGTTGTAGTGAGTAATTGGTAGAGGGAAGAGAACTCTCTTCCCGAGGGCTACATACGTGTTAAGCGTGTTACGATTTGATCGATACTGTCTGTAAATAACGAGTACAAGAACGGCTCTAAATCTTTTGAGTTATACGAAGGTGCGATCCATTTGCTCCCTTTTTGGCGGAAGTTTTGGGTGATCACATCGTCCCCTTTACGCACAACCACTTCAATTTCGATCTCGCCGTTAAGGTTTGCATCAAAATTTTTGTCATTGTAGATGAGCTCAATATCTTTAATAGAGACTTCGACAATCAGGTTCGCTTCACTGCTTGAAGCGTCGGTGTTAAAGCCCGCAAGATTGAGTGCATATCCTAACCCTTCTGTGTATTTCTCAGCAAAATTTTCGTTACTGTAGAAGTTGATGGTGGTGGAACTTTTTTGATCCACATAACCGATAATATTTTTCTTCGCACGTAGATCTTTCACAGGTTTCAGATAAACGACTTTCTTATCGCGTGTGATGGGGCCTTTGTATTCGGCTTTGTACGATTCTAAACTCAGTGCTTCATTTTTGTAGGTACAACCGCTAAAAATAAGCAGTGCAACCGCTGCAAAAAAGAGATGTTTCATGGTAGTGCTCCTCGTGTTTGACCTTCTGTGTGGTCTGTCATATCGGCGAATTATAGCATAATCGCTGATTAATAAAAGAGACGCTAAAATGAGGTATCATGAAAATAACCAATCATACAAAAAAATTAACCACGATTACAACCGTAGGGCTTGTCAGCAAACCCAATGATGGCACGCTGTGCGGGTACGTGCATGAGATTGAAACAGCGCTCAATAAACACGGTGTTAACTTGCTCATTGAAGAAAAAAGTGCCCAACTTTTAGGGTGTGGCGAAGGGATAAGTTTTGAGCACATGTGTAAAGCGAGTGATTTTCTGATCTCCCTAGGCGGTGATGGTACCCTGATCTCGTTGTGTCGCAAAAGCTTCAAGTATCATAAACCCGTTTTGGGGATTCATGCGGGGCAATTAGGGTTTTTAACCGACATTCAGACCGATGAAATCAGCGATTTTATTGAAGAACTTTTTGTGGGAAATTACCGAATTGATACGCGAATGATGCTGGAAGTCTCTTTACATGTAAACGGTAAAGTGGAAAAAGTGGTTGCCTTTAACGACATTGTGTTATCGCGTTCTAAAATATCGCACATGAGTACCATCAAAGCCTATGTAGATGGGCAACTTTTTAATTCGTATTATGGCGATGGTTTGATCGTCTCAACCCCTACAGGCTCGACCGCCTACAACCTCTCAGCCGGAGGTCCTGTGGTGTATCCACTTACCGAAGCGCTGATCATCACGCCGATTTGCCCGCATTCGCTCTCTCAAAGACCACTTGTGTTGCCTGTCGATTTTGAGATTGCGTTTGAGAGTGATGGCGATACCGTGATTGTCGTGGATGGGCAAGATACCTATACGATGAATGAGATTGAGCGGGTGAGTGTGCGCATCGCGAAGCAAGGAGCGGAGCTGATTCACAGTTTGGATCGCGACTATTTTGAGATATTGAAAAAGAAACTGCATTGGGGGCATCTGTGATAGAGCGCTTGTTGATTAAAAACCATCTCTCCTTTTCGGAGTGTGATATAGCATTTGAAAAAGGGTTAGTGGTTTTTAGCGGTCCGAGTGGGGCGGGTAAATCGGTGTTGATGCAAGGGCTTTTGTCGCTTTTTGGCTATGGCGATGTTCATGCTGATGTGATTGAAGCCGTTGTTGGGGAAAAATTAGGACTCGAAGCCTTTGGTTTTGAAGAGGAAGAGCCAAATATTTTTAAATTTCTCAAAGCGAAGAATGCGCGTTATTTTATCAACACCCAAGCGGTCTCTAAAAAAGGGATGGTGGAGCTTTCGCGCACCTTCGTAAACTACCTATCGGTCAAAGATAACAGTGAATTTGAAAATAGCCGTCTTTTAAGCTTATTGGATGGTGTATGTGCGCGTCAGGAGCCCGATCATCACGAGGTAGTGAGTAAATTTGAAACACTTTTCGGCGAATATAAAACCTTCAAAGAAGAGCTCAAACAGATCGAAGCAGAAGAACAAAAAGTCGAAGATCTCAAAGAGTTTGCACGTTTTGAAATTGCCAAAATCAATGAAGTCTCTCCTAAGATCGGCGAAGATGAAGAGCTGCTCCGTTTTAAAAAATCGCTCTCTAAAAAAGAGAAGATTGAAGCGGCGATGCAAAAAGCAGGATCTATTTTTGAACTTGAAAGCAGTGTGATTGAAGTACTCACTCTTATTGAAACCAATAGCAGCTTTTTTGATGCGTGCATGAATGAACTGCGTTTGGTCTTTGAAAAGCAAAATGAAACCCTAGAAGCCCTTGAAGAGATCGATGTGGAATCGCTTTTAGATCGTATCGAAAAGATCGCACAGCTTAAAAAACGGTATGGTTCGATTGAAGAGGCATTGGCACATAAACACAAGCGTGAAGAGGAGCTTGCTCGTTATGAAAACATCGCTTTTGAGAAAAGCCAGTTGGAAAAAACCGTTGCTACTTATGAGCGCGAAGTAACGCAAAAGAGCCTGCACATCAGTCAAACGCGCCAGACCTATTTACCGCTGTTAGAAGCGCGCCTCAATGACTACCTTTCCCAGCTGTATATGCCTTCATTAAATCTGCGTTTGGAAGAGGGCGCCATGAGTGAACTTGGGTGTGATGCTTTACATGTAAACCTTGGCAAAGTCGATCTTAAAAAGATTAGTTCTGGCGAATACAACCGTGTCCGTTTGGCATTTTTAGCCACACAGAATGAATTTTTACTCTCACGTGGTGGTGTGCTCATCCTCGATGAGATCGATGCAAATCTCAGTGGTAAGGAGTCCATGAGTGTCGCAAATGTCTTAAAAACGCTCTCATTGAAGTACCAAATCTTTGCGATTTCGCATCAACCACAGCTCTCGTCCGTTGCCAATCAGCATTTTTTGGTCACCAAAGATGCTTTACATGTAAGCCATGTGGTACCACTTGGAGACGCGGAGCGCATTGTGGAATTGGCGCGCATGGTGAGTGGTGAAAATGTGAGCGATGAAGCGATCGTTTTTGCCAAGTCTCTTTTAGAGAGTGCAAATTTGTAACAGTTTTTTTCCACCTCATTTCTACTCGTTGCAAAAATCATACGAATATCATATCTTTTCTTTACTCTGCGTGTAGAGTTTACATTTAAGAGGAGGTTTGTATGCAAACTTGGCAACAAGTTTATTCCCCCATTGCGGGCAGTTTAGGGCTATCTGCACTCGTGGCGTTAATCCCTATTATCTTTTTCTTTCTAGCACTTGCCGTGTTTAGAATGAAAGGTCATTACGCCGCAACGATTACATTAGCGCTTTCTATGATAGTGGCTGTTGTTGGTTTTGGTATGCCTACGAATATGGCATTTGCTTCAGCAGGGTACGGCTTTTTATACGGCCTTTGGCCTATTGCTTGGATTATCGTCGCGTCGGTTTTCCTTTACAAGCTAACGGTCAAAAGTGGTCAATTTGGAATTATTCGTAACTCCATTCTTACGATTACCGATGATCAACGTATCCAAGTCATTCTCATTGGTTTTGCCTTTGGTGCGTTTTTGGAAGGTGCTGCTGGTTTTGGTGCTCCTGTTGCGATTACAGCGGCTATTCTTGTTGGACTTGGGTTCCAGCCAATCTATGCAGCAGGTCTTTGTTTGATCGCCAATACTGCACCGGTTGCCTTTGGCGCTTTAGGTATTCCTATCTTGGTCGCAGGTAAAGTCACTGGCATCGATCCTTTCTTAGTCGGTGCAATGGCAGGACGTCAGCTTCCATTCCTTTCTGTCCTTATTCCTCTTTGGATTGTTGCAATGATGGATGGTTGGAGAGGTGTTAAAGAAGTATGGCCAGCAGCTCTTGTAGCAGGTGGTAGTTTTGCATTGTCTCAATACGCAACGTCTAACTTCATTGGACCAGAGTTACCCGACGTAACCTCTGCAATCCTCTCTATCGTCTCTTTAACCGTTTTCTTAAAATTCTGGAAACCAAAAAATGTGATGAAAGGTCATGTTTCTGCTGAACTTGAGAAAGAGACCCAAAAAGCACATACGGGTGGCGAAGTGCTTAAAGCATGGTCACCGTTTATTATTCTCTCTGTTATGGTTACTATCTGGACAACCAATGCCTTTAAAGCGTATTTCGCTAAAGGCGCAATCATGGCAGGTACCATATTCAACTTTGAGTTTACAAGTATCAGCAACACCATTTTCAAAATGATGCCAATTGTCGCTAAACCTACTGCATTCTCAGTGGTTTATACTTTCAACCCGATTTCGGCTACAGGAACAGCGATCTTCTTTGCGGCAATTATCTCTATGTTTGTGTTACGCGTCAATGTTTCAACAGCGATTAAAACAATGGGTGAAACACTCTTTGAGCTTAAATGGGCGATTTTATCTATCGGTATGGTTTTGGGCTTTGCCTTTGTGATGAACTATTCAGGCATGTCAACAACGATGGCACTTGTGCTTGCAAACACAGGCTTCTTGTTCCCATTCTTCTCTCCAATCCTTGGTTGGTTAGGCGTATTCTTGACAGGTTCAGATACATCATCCAACGCACTTTTCTGCGGATTGCAACAAAATACAGCGCAACAGCTTGGATTGAATGAGACCTTGATGGTTACAGCCAATACAACCGGTGGTGTTTGTGGTAAGATGATTTCTCCTCAATCTATCTCCATTGCATGTGCATCTGCTGGTATTGTTGGAAAAGAGTCAGACCTCTTTAGATTTACCGTAAAACACAGCTTGATTCTTGTCACCATTATGGGCTTAATGACAATGGCACAAGCGTATATCTTTACGTGGATGATTCCTTAATCTTTCGTAATATTCTCACGTTTTGAGGCGGTGGTTTGATCCTCCACCGCCCTCTTTAGGAAATTTCCAAAATTTTATGTTAGAATTGACTTAATCTTACATGTAATGATTAGGAACATTGATGGCACGCGAAAAGATTTTAATTGTTGAAGATAACAAAGCACTTTCCAAATTGATCGTCAAAAAGATGGAGGCCAGTCTGAATTTTGATGTGGATGCCGCCTACAGTTTTGAAGAGGCTCAAACGATTGTTGAAAAGAACAATGATTATTTTGTCGCACTTCTCGATCTTAACCTTCCCGATGCTCCCGATGGTGAAGTGGTAGATATGATCTTATCCTATAAAATTCCCTCCATAATTCTCACAGGTTCGATGGATCAAGAGATACGTGAAAAGATTTTGAAAAAAGATGTGATTGATTATGTCTATAAAGGTAATATCGATGATGTCAATTATATTTTCACGCTGATTGAGAGATTGCATAAAAACCGTGATATTAAAGTCATGATCGTGGATGATTCTATGGCGACACGTTCCCAAATCAAATCCCTGTTACATCACCAAATGTTTAAAGTATTGGTTGCCGCACACGGTGAAGAGGCATTAGCGTTTTTAAAAGACAACCCTGACATCAAGCTTATCTTAACTGATTATTTAATGCCGGTTATTGATGGTGTGGAGCTGACCAAAGAGGTTCGCAAACTCTACAATAAAAATGAACTCTCCATCATTGCGATGACAGCAAGCAATCAAGAACTGATCTCTGCTAAATTTCTTAAAATCGGTGTAAATGATTTTATCAACAAACCTTTTTTGCGAGAAGAGATAGCATGTCGCATTAACAATTCATTGGATGCTTTAGAGTACATTGCTAAAATCAAAGAGATGGCGCAAAATGATTTTTTAAGTGGACTTTCAAACAGGCGCCATTTCTTTGAAGTGATGCGAGAGTATTTTCACGAGGCAAAAAAGCGTGATGAGTCATTTGCCATAGCCTTAATTGATGTGGATAATTTTAAACAGATTAACGATACATTAGGGCATCATGTGGGCGATACGGTGATTGTTGAGCTGGCAAAAGCCTTGAGTAAACACCTCACGCATGATCATTTTATTGCACGTTGGGGTGGTGATGAGTTTTGTGTCGTGCTTAAAAATATTGAGCAAAAAAAGGCATTGGAATTTTTTATAAAACTCAAAAGCGCCATTTCAGGGCTTCACATTAAAACCAAAGAGAAAAAAGAGGTGAGTGTGAATATCTCCATTGGGGTGACGTTTGGTGATTTAGAAAGCGTGGAAGAGATGATCAATCAAGCCGATAAGGCACTGTATATTTCAAAAAAGAATGGACGAAACAGGGTTGAGGTCGCTTAAATGATCATTGATACCCATTGCCATTTAGATGATATTCAGTTTCGAAACGATGTCGATAGTGTGATCCAAAATGCGTATGAAAAAGGGGTGCAAGGGATTATTATTCCAGGTGCTGATCGTGAAGATTTAAGCTATGCCCAAGAGCTTTCCCATCGCTATGAACATATCTTTTTTGCCGCAGGTATTCATCCGTATCATCATGAGCAGTATGACGAAAAAATACTCCGATCTTTTTTGAAAGATGAAAAGTGTATCGCCGTGGGTGAATGTGGATTAGACTATTTTAGATTGCCTGAAGATGCCCATGAAAAAGAGTTTGAAAAAGAGCAACAGCACCATATTTTTGCAAAACAGATTGCTTTAGCACGGGAGCTTAAGAAGCCATTGATCGTCCATATTCGCGATGCAAATGAAGATAGTAAGCGTCTTTTACAAGAAGGCAATGCAGGCGAAGTTGGAGGTGTCCTACACTGTTATAACGCGTCAAAACATCTTTTAGAGTTAGCACAGCATGGCTTTTATTTTGGTATTGGTGGCGTATTAACGTTTAAAAATGCCAAAAATTTAGTCGAAGTTTTACCACTGATTCCCCGCGAAAAACTCCTTATTGAAACGGACGCTCCCTACCTAACACCGATGCCTCATCGAGGTGAACGCAACGAGCCAGCCTATACACTTTTGGTTGCAGAAAAAATGGCAGAGCTTCTAAATATGAGTGTCACCGAACTTCACAATTTAACCTCAAAAAATGCTTTTACACTCTTTAAAGCTTTGGAAAAGATAAAGTTAGCTACAATCTAATAAATCATAAGCAACATTAACACGATAAAGGAGAGGCATGTATAAGGTTATTTTAACCCTTTTTTTTCTGTTTCAGAGTCTCCATGCTTTTTTAAATACCGATAATAACTACGAAAAACAACTCATCGCCCTCAAAAATTTTGATCTTCCAAACACCTTCTTGAAAGATTCTATCTTTATCTCTATGCAAGAAGATGTTGAGATTTATAAGACCAAACACTTTTTACGCACACTTGAGAGTGGCGACCGATTTGTGCCTATTTTGCAAAAAATGATGCAAGAAGCGGGCGTTCCTACCGAGTTCTTATACCTTGCCATGACCGAATCGAGTTTTGATCCTTACTCCTCTTCTCCTGCACGAGCTTCAGGCATTTGGCAATTTATCCCTGATACTGCGCGTCGTTATGGTTTGGTGAACAATGCCTTTGTGGATGAAAGGCGTGATCCTATCAAATCCACTGAAGCGGCGATTGCTTATCTGAAACGTTTACACGATATGTTTGGGAAGTGGTATTTAGCAGCTCTTGCGTATAACTGTGGCGAAGGGGCTGTTACCAAAGCGATCGCTAAAGCAGGAAGCGATGATATTAGCGTTTTACTCGATGAAAATCAAAAATACCTTCCCAAAGAGAGCAGGCTGTATATTCGTAAAATTCTGATGATGAGCTTTATCTCAGGCAGTACCGATTTTATGCTGGATAATGGCTCTGAGTATCTGCTAAACCGTGCCAATAATGCAACGTTTGTCAAAGTTACTGTTCAAAGCGGTACCTTGCTCAAAGATGTCTCGGAGAGTATTGGTATTTCGGTTAATGAGCTTAAGTCGTATAATCCCCATCTCAAACACGCTTTTGTCTCTCCACTTGGTGCCAAAGGGTATCTTTATATTCCCCAAGATCGTCAAGTCTCTTTTTCTCAAAATTTTGATCAAACCAAAGAGCCTCAAAAATACGCTGTTTATACGACCCAAAAAGGCGACTCTCTGCAAAGCATTGCTAAAAGGTACGGTGTAAGCTATCAGTCGTTGATGGATCTTAATAACCTAAAAACGGCTGCTTTAAAACCAAAAACAGACTTGGTGGTACCTTCTGGTGTTCCAATGCCTGTAACAACACCTTCTTCTAATAATGCTGAAAAAATCTACGTGATTAAAGCAGGTGACACCATTGAAACCGTAGCGAAAAAGCATGATATTCCTGTTGCCCAATTGATCAAAGCCAATAAGAAAAAAAATGCACTTGTAAAAGTGGGAGAGAGTATTGTCATTCCAAAAAATTAGTGGATTAAGCCTTTGTGTTGTCATGGTTTTGACGTTTTACGGATGCTCTTCTAAAAATAACTCTTACCCGTATCGTTCTAGCGGAGGTGCTACTATGGCGCCTCCTGAAGGTACTGGATCCATCAATGATTCTCCTGCCATGCACAGAGCTACGATGCGCCCTTACAGTATTGATGGGAAAATGTATACGCCCACGATGGTCAGCGTTGGGGATTATTTCAGTGGCATTTCGAGTTGGTACGGCAAAGATTTTCATGGTAAAAAGACCTCGAATGGTGAGGTTTACAATATGTATGAGATGACAGCAGCCCACAAAACCCTTCCAATGAATACGATGCTTAAAGTCACCAATCTTAAAAACAATAAAAGCATTGTGGTTCGCGTGAACGATCGTGGCCCTTTTGTGGGAACACGGATTATTGATCTTTCGTATACGGCGGCAACGCGGATTGAGCTGGTTGCCAATGGCACAGGTCCTGTGGGTATTGAAGTCATTGGTTTTGCCGGTGTTGTCGCTCCTTCTGGTTCACCAAAACAGAGTGTCGTAGAGACCGATTATCTGATCCAAATTGGAGCGTTTAGAAGCAAAGAGGGTGCAACGCGCTTTGCTCAAAGCAATATGAATGTCAATAATCGCTACAATGCGATTATTAAAGAGGGAACCTTTGACAATGAGCCAATATACCGTGTATGGCTCAAAGGGTTTGGCAGCGAAGCTGAAGCCTCTGATTTCATTGCAAAAGGGCCACATAAAGGCTCATTTATCGTAAGGGAATAGTATGCAAACACTCCAACGCATTACCAAAGAGACACAGATCAGTGTTGAATTAGAGATTAATGGTACGGGAAAAGCCGTTATTGAGACAGGGATTGGTTTTTTTGACCATATGCTTGAAGCTTTTGCTAAGCACTCCTTGATCGACTTAACGCTTACATGTAAAGGCGATACGCACATCGATTTTCATCACAGTGTCGAAGATGTCGGCATTGTTTTAGGGCAAGCTTTGCGTGCTTCGATTTATCCGATTGAGTGTGTTGAGCGTTATGGCAATGCGGTTGTGGTGATGGACGAAGCGGCTGTTGAATGCGCCTTGGATCTAAGCAATCGTGCTTACCTCGTGTATGAAGTTGAGATGGAAGGCAAAGTCGGCGCCTTTGATGTTGAACTCGCAGAAGAGTTTTTCAGAGCCCTCATTGTCAATGCAGGCATCAGTGCGCATATCGTTGCGCGTCGTGGTAAAAACAGACACCACCTGTTAGAAGCGGCGTTTAAAGCGTTTGCCGTAGCCCTTCGCAGGAGTTTAGTGAAAAATGAGCGTGCGGGAATTCCAAGTACTAAAGGTGTGTTGTAATGATTGAATTATTGGTGTTTGATGTGGATGGCTGTTTGACCGATGGTGGCATCATGTATGGTAATAGCGAAACAGAAGAGTTTAAAACGTTTAATGTCAAAGATGGTTTTGGCATTGTCTCATGGATGAAGCTTGGCCGCAAAAGTGCGATTATTACAGGACGAAGTTCGGATGTCGTAACCAAACGGGCGAAAGAGCTGGGAATCACCCATTTGTATCAAGATGTTAAAGATAAAAAAGCCGTTTTGCAAGCCATATTGAACAAAGAGGGTTTGGGTTTTGAAAATGTGGCTGCCATTGGGGATGATCTGAATGATCTAAGCCTTTTACGCTCCGTGGGTCTCTCTTTTTGTCCCAAAGATGCTATGCCTTTGATTCAAAAAGAGGTTGATGTGGTCTTGTCCAAAGAGGGTGGACGTGCAGCCGTTCGTGAAATGATCGACATTGTGGTCGAAAAAGAAAACTTAAGCGAGGCATTCGTAAACCTTTGGCTCTAAAAATCCTTTCGTATGCAACCGTGCTCTTTTTTGGCATGATGATTTTTCTAATGATCAAAGAACCTTACACGATTGATATGCTTGATGCCAATGGAAATCTTGTCCCTGAAGTAGAGCTCTTTAATGCCCAAAATTATCAACTGAAAGAAAACAGTATAGAAAGCATTGTCCATTCGGAGTATGTTGCTCGGTACAAAGATTTTGATAAACTTTATGTCATTCATGCTGGGCATAAAACTAAAGAGGGATTGCGTGGCATACTCACCTCTGATGAAGGAACCCTGCAAGATAACGTGATGCATTTTATGACCAATTCGCACTATTATAGAGATGATGGTGTCTCTTTAGAGGGTGAAGATATTTATTATGATCTTAAACAAGAAATTTTAAGCAGTGAAAAACCCTTTATTTTTGCCCAAAAGCAGAGCCGTAGCCATGGGCTTTCATTTGTTTATCAGATGAAAGAGGGCACAATAAGCGCCACGAATATACACTCCTTTATTCAACAACTAGGAAAAACGAAATGAAAAAATTGGGTTTACTCTGCCTTTGTCTTTCACAACTGCTCATCAGTGCAGAAGTGGAAGTGACTGCCGATAAATTTTTTGCCGATGAAAAAAAACAGATCAGTATTTTTGAAGGGCATGTTGTGGTTATCAAAGAGGGCGATAAACTGACCGCTAAGAAAGTTGTGATTGAATTTGATGAGAAAAAACAACCCCTTCGTTATATCGCTACAGGCGATGCGAAAGGGAACTTAACGATGAACCAAAAGAAGTACTATGGCGAAGCGGAAAAGATGACCTATGAGCCAACCAAAAGCCTTTATACCCTTGAAAAGAAAGCTTTTTTACATGAGATAGAGACCGATAAAAAAGTGTATGGTGATTATATTCGCGCAAATCAAAACACAGGGCAGTACGAAGTCGATGGCAAGGGTGCGGGGCCTGTGAAATTTATCTTCAAAGTTGAGGATAAAAAACAGTGATCAAAGTCAAAGACGCCTTCTTTGTGAAATCTGCCTCTAAAATGGAGGAGACGACACCTGAGGGAATGAGCGAAGTCGCTTTTATTGGTCGCAGTAATGTAGGTAAAAGCTCGATTATTAATGCACTCACGAATAAAAAAGGGCTTGCCAAGAGCTCTTCAACGCCAGGTAAAACACGCCTGATTAACTTTTTTCAGATTGTTTTGGCGAAGGATGAGAAGACTTACCACATGCAACTGGTGGATCTTCCCGGTTTTGGGTATGCTAGAGTATCGCACAGCCTCAAAGAAGAGTGGCAGAAAAATTTAACGACGTACATTCAAAAGCGTGTCTCCATTCGCACCTTTGTGCATCTCATCGACTCGCGTCACCCTTTTTTAGAGATTGATCAAGCAGTGCACACCTATCTTCAAGAGATTGTAAGAGCTGATCAGCATATTTTGCGTATTTTTACCAAACTCGATAAATTAAAACAGAGCGAAATCAGCGTGATTAAAAAAAATTATCCGTGCGCTCTTTTGGTCTCAAGCAGCAGTAAAAAAGGGATTGATAAAGCCTTAGAAGCCATCTTTGAAACGCTTTTTGGAGATCAAGAATGATTCATTACACCAAAGCAAAACTCAGCGATATTATCCTGATGCAAGACGTCGTGCAACCTGAAGTGGAGAAGGGCATCATTTTATTTCGCAGTTCCGATGAGATGGCGACGAACATTCGCTCGTACATTCTTGCCAAAGAGGATGAGAAGATTATTGGCTTTGGAGCGCTTCATTTTCATGCCGATGATCTCGCAGAAATTCGCAGTCTCGTGGTCAAAGATGGTTTTCGTGGGCGTGGTGTTGGCAAAGGTATTGTTCAAACACTTATGGTTGAAGGAGAGGGTTTGGGTGTGAAAAAAGTCTTTACCTTAACCTATCAAAAAGCCTTTTTTGAATCGGTTGGTTTTAGTGAAATCCCCAAAGAAGCACTGCCTACGCATAAAATCTGGGCAGATTGTATCAAATGCAAACATTTTCCAATATGCGACGAAATAGCGCTCATCAAAACTATCTAACCCTCTTTTGGATCAGTGGATGGCTTTTGTGTGGGCTCGCGATGTCCTCGCTCTATCCGCTTATTCCCTCATTTGTGGGGGTGGTTTTTTGCTATCTTATTTTAAACTCCAATCGTCATGAAGAAAATGCTATGCCACTGTTCTTAGCGTTTTTCTATCTTTGCTTGTATGATCTCACCAAAGGATTCTACCTCTTTTCGTATGTGATCTTATTTACACTTATCTACAAATTTGCGATTTATCGAATTCAAAATATTATTACATGTAACAACTGCATTTTAGCTGCGTATGTGACTATGGCGTATTTGGGGCATTACCTGCTCAATGCTTTTTTTGCCTACTTGGACAACGAATCTTTCCCCTATTTTTCCAATGTCTATTTTTACTATATTGCGATTGATTCCATACTTTCGTTTATGCTTTTTAAGGTGACACGGTGAGAATTAAGATCGTTCTTGCCATCTTCATTTCGGTGTGGATTGCTCTTTTGGTGAGGGTTTATTATATTAGCATTAAATCCAATGCCTATTACGAAGAGATTGCTAAGCAAAATGCGGTCAAAGTGGATGAACTCGCACCTTTGCGTGGTGTTATTCTGGATCGAAATTTAAACCCACTCTCTGTCAATCGTCTGGGTTTTTCCATTGGCATTAAACCAAGGCTTAGCCTGAAAGCCAGCCGTGAGATTTTGGACGAAGAGATCGCTTTTTTATCATCTATCTTGCCTGATTTTAGTGTCAAAGAGCTCAGCAAAGAGTATCTCAAAGCAGACTCGGCGTACAATCATGATTTTGTCGAAGTCATCCCCTTTATTCCTTATGATAAGCTCATCCCCCAATTTGCTAAAATCGCGCAACACGACAATTTGATGATTAAAATTACCTCGAAACGACACTATCCGTATGGCACGCTCGCATCGCATGTGATCGGCTATGTGGGCAAGTCCAACACCCAAGATGTGGCAGAAGATGAAACCGCAAAGTTGGTAGGCTTTTCGGGCAAAACGGGCATCGAAAAATTTTATAACACCGTTTTACAAGGGGTCAAAGGTGAGAAAAAGACCAAAGTAACGGCATTTAACCAAATCATTGAACAGGTGAGCAAAACGCTTCCCCAAAGTAATGATCTTATCTTAAGCCTTGATCTTGACTTGCAACGCTACATTGCAGAACTTTTTAGTGATGACAGTGGCGCGGTGGTGGTGATGAACGCCAAAAATGGTGAAATATTAGCCGCTGCGAGCTTCCCTGAGTATGATCTCAATACATTTGTCAACGGCATTTCACGGGAAGAGTGGGCCGTGTTGGCAAACGACCTGAACCATCCTTTTACCAATAAATTGGTCAACGGTCTCTACCCTCCAGGCTCGGTTGTGAAGATGGGCGTGGGCATGGCGATGATGAACTCAGGCATCGTTACGCCCACGATGACGTTTGAATCAACAGGGACGATGGAGTTAGGCGGTCGGGTTTTTCGTGATTGGAAAAAAGAGGGGCATGGCATTATCTCGTATGCACGGGCGATTAAAGAGAGTTGCGATGACTACTTTTATAAAGCCAGCTTGAAAACGGGCATTGACAACATTGCACCGTTTCTTTCTAAAATTGGCTTTGCTCAAAAAACAGGTATCGATCTGCCGCGTGAATTCATTGGAACGGTTCCGAGTCGCGAGTGGAAAAAAGCACGTTTTGGCAAAGGGTGGTCACAAGGTGAAACGCTCATTAGCTCCATCGGGCAAGGTTATTTTCTCGTAACGCCCGTTCAAGTGGCAAAATACACCGCATTTCTTGCCACAGGTAATGGTGTGACGCCACATTTTGTGAGTAAAATTAACGATGAAGCGCTTGATTTCCCCGTAGATCCAAATATAGTCAGTGAAAATGAAAAACGCTATTTGAAGATTACAAGAGATGCGATGTATGAAGTGGCGAATGTTCAAGGGGGTACGGCTCTTAGACACATCAACCTCACGGCTCCTTTTAAGATCGCTGCGAAGACGGGAACGGCTCAAGTGGTGGGTATTTCGCAAACCGACAAAAAGCGTATGCGCGAAGAGGATATGGACTACTATCAACGTTCTCACGCGTGGCTTACCACGTATGGCCCTTATGATAATCCTCAGTATGTTGTAACGGTTTTGGTTGAACATGGAGGGCATGGCGGAAGTGAAGGCGGTCCCATCATTTCTAAAATTTACGATAAGCTCTATGAAAAAGGGTATATTAAACTCAAATAATCGTTACATGTAACGTTTAAAGCTTGTTCACATCAATCTCATACTCTATTTTCTCTGCCACTTCTTGCGCGAGCTTCACGCCAAAAAGTTCACGCAAAAGGTAAAATCCAAGTTCTAAGCCAGAACTCACACCCGCGGCAGTGATGATCTTTCCATCATGAACCACTTTGCTAGAGACGACATTGACGCCATACGCGGCTAATTCATCAAACGTGCTGTGGTACGTCGTTGCCTCTTTACCTAAAAGCAACCCCGCTTCTGCTAGAAAAAAAGCGCCTGTACAGACAGAGGTAAGGTAGGTCGCTTCATTGTGGCGTGCTTCTATAAACGCGCGCATCGAAGGCTCTTTCATCCACTCAATGCGACCTTTCCCTCCGGGAAAAAGCAAAATATCTAAAACAGGTGCACTCTCAAAACTCGCATCGGGCAAGATTTTAAGACCATTAAACGCTTGCACTGGTTCTAAACTGGGGGCGATGAGCATGACTTTCGTGCTGTTAGGTGCTATTTTATTGATGTAGCTCAGCACCTCAAAAGGAGCGACAAAATCCAACTCTTCGACATTGGAAAAAATAACAATACCAATGGTAACCATGACCTAATCCTCCGTACGAACAATTAAACTCTTGGGTAAATGATACTGCGTTATCCATGATTTTTCCATATCGCGCATCTGCCCGCTGTCCACTTCATGATCAAACCCTAAAAGATGTAGCATGCCGTGAATGAACAAAAGGGTGATCTCCTCTTCCACACTGTGCCCCAACTCTTTGGCTTTTTGCGCTGCGAGCTCATGGTTGATAACGATGGAACCAAGAGGGGCGTGGGGAAAATCATCAATGGGGAAGCTTAGCACGTCGGTGGTTTTATCCATCCCTCGATGCTCTAAATTGAGCTCGTGCATACTTTCACCATCAATGATCAAAAGCTCTACCTCTTTAGGTGTATGCTCCGTGCAAATCTGCTCTAAAATCTTTACACGTAAAGGGATGTTGAATTCATTTTCGATCAGCAGCATAAAAATATCCTTTTAAAACAGGCTGGGCTGGTTGGTAAATGTTTTGATAAACAGAGGCTCACATGCCTCTTTATCGCTTAAAATCAGAGCGTATTGAAACGATGTGTCGCCCAAGATGGCAAGCTCTTCGATGGATTCAAATAAGATCGTTTTTCCGCTAAAGTCCAATGCTTCTTGAAACGTTTTGGGCACGCAGAGAATCACATGGGAAGCATCAACTTGGGTTAGAAGGTACGCTATCAAGGAAGGAATTAACGAAGGTGCAGGCTCAAAAATAAGCGCTTTATCGCTGCTTCCAAACTCCTTTTTACACAGCGCATGTGTGATAAATTGTGGGTAAAAATGGTCACAAAAGCCAAGATGCTCCAAACTGTAGGCGATCTCATGGGTATCACAAAAGCCAAGTAAACAGAGCAGCTCTTCGACAAAAAGAGAGGGAATTTTTTGCTCTGTGTAGTAGCGTTCATTGTGCCAAAAAGAGCTGAGAAACAGCCCTTTTGCCATCACCGTAGGCTTTACATGTAAAGTGGTTTCAATGCTTTGAGAAGCAGGGGCAATGTCGTGTGCAAGGGTTGGATTGCTTAGGCAAAAACGCTCTTCTTCTTTCGCACCCAGAATGGTTTTAACGATGCTAAAAAGATCGTTTCGCAGACGTTTGATACTGCGAGGCGTTTGAATGATCTCCAAAAGTGCTTCTTGTACAGGGGAAAGTAGAAGGATGTCGAGTGATTTTTGGGTGATCGTGTAGCGTAACAGTTTGATGAGAATCTGCTCAATGGAGTTCACTTCGATCCACGCGCACTCTTCATCTTCATTGGCAAAAGCAAGAGTCGTGACAATGGCGTAAGCGCCTTTTTCAAGCGCTTGGTGGATCAGCTCGCGTGATGCTGTGGTGTCGATAAAAAGATCGCCATGCGAGACGCGCATACTCTCCAGTGCGATGGAAGCAAACGCATCAATGGGAGGCGTAGTTCTAAGCCTTCCATCAATGATGCGTACAAAGTTCTCTATCTTCATCCAATTGAAGCGCCACTTTGGCGAGGACGTTCTGGGCGAACCAAACAGAGTCCCTCTTTGTCTTTTGCTGCTAGGAGCATACCTTGGCTGAGTAGCCCTTTGATCGTGGCAGGTTTGAGGTTCGCAACCACGCACACTTGGGTGTTGATAAGCTCTTCAGGCGTGTAATACTCACGAATCCCTGCGACAATTTGTCGTGGCTCTGCTTCACCCAGATCGACTTTGAGTTTCAAAAGACGATCGCTTCCTTCTAAAATGCTCGCTTCTAAAATCGTTCCCACTTTCAAAGCGGTTTCAAAAAATTGGTCAATCGTAATGATCGACTCGATCTTTGCCTCTTTCTTCTCTTTTTTAGCAGGTTGTGGTGCGACTATGGGTGCAGATTCAACAGGTTGTTCCATCAACTCCTCTTCGATGCGTGGGAAAAGTGGTGGCACTTTTTCGATCGTAAATTCATCTAAAAAGGTTTTACGCAAAACGATTTTGTCATAGTTTGCAGTGTTGATCTCAAAGCCCATCGCTTTGGCGATCGTCATAGTTGTTTTAGGCATAACAGGGTGCAAAAGTATGGAAACACGCGCCAAGATGTTGGAAACGAGGGCGACGAGTGCTAAGGCTTGCTCTGTTTTTCCCTCTTTGATTTTGACCCACGGCTCATGCACGGTAATCGCTTGGTTGGCGATGCTCAGCACTTTCCAAAGCTCTTCAAGGTAACGGTTGGTTTGAAGCTCTAAGAGGTTGTTTTCGACAGTTTTTAAGATCTCATCCACCGCCACCAGCTCACTCTCATGAAAGGTCGTGACATCCTTGGAGTTAATCACGCCATTGCTGTATTTGCCACTCATTCCGATGATACGATTCAGTAGGTTCCCAAGCTCATTGCCCAGATCGGAGTTGATACGATCCATCAAGGCTTTTTGGCTAAAGTCACCGTCTTGACCAAACGGCACTTCACGAAGCATAAAGTATCTAAAGTTCTCTAAGCCATAGGCATCGGCAACCTCTTTAGGATTAACGACATTGCCTTTACTTTTGCTCATCTTCTCACCATTTCTCGTCCACCAACCGTGTGCGGCGACATGTTTTGGAAGCGCCAAACCAAGGCTCATCAAAAATGCTGGCCAGTAGATGGCATGAAAGCGAAGAATGTCTTTGCCCACTAAGTGCATCGTTGCGGGCCAAAAGTCCATGTTTTTTTCATCGGTGCCGTATCCAAGTGCGGTTGTGTAGTTTAAAAGGGCGTCCAACCAGACATACATGACGTGTTTATCATCGTTCATTGAAGCGGGCAATTTCACACCCCAGTCAAAACTGGTACGTGTAATAGAGAGATCACGAAGTCCTTGTTTGACAAAGCTAATCACTTCGTTTTTTTTGCCTCGTGGAAGGACACATTTCTCATCGTTGTTGTACCATTTGATGAGATCTTCTTGGTATTTAGAGAGTTTAAAGAAGTAACTCTCTTCTTTGACCAGACGGGTGAGTTTGCCACAATCGGGGCATTTGTCCTCATCGACCAGTTGGGTGTCCGTAAAAAAAGTCTCACAGCTCACACAGTAGTGACCTTCGTATTCGCCTTTGTAAATGTCGCCTTTGTCAAACATGACTTGAAACGCTTTTTGAACCCCCGTTTTATGCTCGGCGTCCGTCGTGCGGATGAATTTGTCGTAACTGATCTCAAACTCATCCCAAAGAGCGCGGAATTTGCCACTGATCTCATCCGCATAGGCTTGAGGCGTTTTGTTGCGTAATTTTGCCGCTTCTTCGATCTTTTGACCGTGTTCATCGGTTCCTGTTAAGAAAAAAGTCTCATAGCCTTTCAAACGATAATAGCGTGCCATGGTGTCTGCGATAATGGTCGTGTACGCATGTCCGATATGCGGAACATCGTTAACATAGTAGATTGGGGTGGTAATGTAGGCTTTTTGGGACATCGTTTTTCCTAGTTAAATTGATTCATTGTATTGTTAAAACTCAAATCCGCCACCGTGTCCTTTTGCCATACTTTCGTAAACGGCTTTGACATAGGTTTTGCGGATTTCACACTCAAACATTTTTTCACAATCGCTGCACGTTACAAGGTTTTTATCCTGTTGGCATGCTTGTAAAAGTGCTTTTTTCTCTTGCAAATCTTGTTCGTAAATGTCACTGACTTCACTACTCATAGCACTTCCGAACGCGTTTTATCTCTGTTGTCGAGCCAAAGAAACACGGTGTCGTGTCATGTGGATGCGAAGGGGTGAGGTCAAGCACTCTGTGTTTGCCATCGATCGCCTCGCCACCTGCTTTTTCGTACACAAACGCAAAAGGGAAGACTTCAAAAATCATGCGCAGTTTGCCTTTTGGCACATCGCTTGTTGCAGGGTACGAGAAAAGTCCGCCACCTTTGAGAAGAATTTGATGCAAATCTGGCACCATTCCGCCTGAATAACGCAAGCGATAGCCATCGGCAAAGATTGCATCAATCAATGCTTTATGCTTAGGTTCCCAACACATTTGGGTTGAACCTGGCGCATTGAGTTTGCCTTTTTCTTTCAGCGTGATTGTTTGAATGAAGACAAATTCACCGTTTTTATTGAGACGGTACATCTTAACATCAACTTCCGCAATGACCAGCTCAACGCGAGGTCCATAGACAACGTAGACCGCTGCTTTAAGATTTGCCCCTGCATAGCCACCCTCGTAGATGCCAAAGATGGAGCCGACACTGAGGTTAACATCAATGAGGCTTGAACCATCCAGTGGGTCGTACCCAACACCGTAAATGCCGTTTACATGTAAAGGTGTTTTGTCTGCTTTCTCTTCGCTCACGATCTCTTTGATCGAAGCAACTTTGGCAAACTCCTCTTCGATGATAAGGTCACTTTTGATGTCCAGTTTGAGTTGGGTGTCGCCTGTGGAGTTGATGTTCTCAGAATAGCCCGTATCATCAAACTCAATGGCTTCTCGAATGCGTATGGCGGAACGTTTTATAGCTTCGTATATTTCGTGCATGTTATTTCACTTTCTTAGCATTTTTGAGTATCCAAGCAACGACTTGCTCGGGGTTATTCAGATCTAAAATTGCAATATGGGAAGGGAGGTCATAATCGCTTAAATTGATACTCTCATCAATCGCAATGGCGTCGGAGCAGTCAAAATAGTCCACATCCAGTTTGTTACGAAAAATCGCAATGCGCGGAAGCGGTAGATTTTTAAGCCCTTCCACCAACAAGAAATCAAAGCTTCCTAGCATATCAATGATCTCATCCAAACTTTTTTGATGTTTCGAAAAAAGCGTCGTACGCGTTGGAGAGGTTATCACGACTTCAGCGCCCGTTTGCGAAAACTTCCAGCTATCTTTGCCTTCCACATCGAAGATCGCTTTATCGCTTGGGTCATTTTTAATGATCGCAAGTGCATGGTCGTTTTTAAGAATGTTTGCCACCTTAAGGATCAGCGTTGTTTTGCCGCTATCTGATGGTCCCGTGAATGCAACAGCTAAGGATTTCATTTTTTCCTGCTTTTTATGTTATTATCGTGCTAATATAAAAAATTATAGCAAAAAAAGATTTAGCTTTTGATGAGTTGATCTGCGTGTGTGCTAAGTATGAGGAATGATAATGCGATATATTTCAATGGTTTTGATACTGTTTTTACTCTCGGGATGTGCTTCAAAATTGAGCGAAAATGAAAGTGAAAAGACCTTGGATTATGGAATGGCAAACTCTAAAAAGATTGAAATTCAAAACTCAAAAACCTCTAAGACCTTTGTGCTTATCACCTATCTTAACCCCATTCATCATGATCTTGTAACGCAAGAGAGCGAAAAATTTGTCGTAGGAACCTACAAAGCTACAGGCGATGGCGCCTTTGATAGAGTCACTCTTTCAAAGTTTAAAGTCAATGGAAGCGATGAAAATCTGACGGTTACACCTCTCAATCAAGATGCACCCCTACTCAAATTGATCTCAACGTCAAACGCTTGGACCAACTATGTGTTAATCCAAGCGCCAAAGACAGAGGAGATCAAGATGGAGATTAGTTTCGAAAACGATCAGTCGCAGAGGGTATCAACAACATTTCGAAAAGATTTTTGATCGAAACATCTTCGCCTAAAAGATGGCGGTACACGACATAATTTGCCAGTACTTTTTTGCCGTACTCTCGACTCTCTTCGTTGATCATGCTCTCCATACTTAAAAACGGCTCATACTCACCTTGTGAAAATGCCCCAGCTTGCAGATGTTTTTTGGTAAATCCCATACCGCCATTGTAAGCGTACGCTATAAAGAGCGGGTGCATGAGATTTCTCTCTAAAAAATTAAGATGAAGATTTCCAAAGAGATACGCCACCCGAGGGTCAAACATCATAGCGATTGAAAATGTTTCCAGCTTCTCTTTTTTAGCAATGTCACGTGCCACAAAAGGCATAAACTGCATCATTCCAAGCGCATACGACGTTGAGACGACCGAAGGGATAAAACGGCTCTCTTGACGCGCGATGGAGAGCATCAATGCTTGGCGATGAATGGAATAACTTGAAAGTTCTTCAGGGTAAGGAATCGGGTAGTAGTTTTGGGCATACCGTGTGGCGCGTTCCATCAAGTAGCTGTAATGCGGCAATGTGTTGGCGTATTTGAAGCTTTGCGCCAAGGTTTCGACCTCTTGAGAGCTCATGTGATAGACTTTATTCATCACTTTAATCCATGCAAATGGATCGCTCACATTAAATGTTGGGTGCGTGCCTTCTAAAACGGGTGAGACGATATTTTGCATCGGTCGACCCAGCTGTTCGTAGGCATAAAGGGAGTACATGTTGATGTCGCCATCTTGCACGATGCGTTCTAAAAAGCGAGCATCTTTGGTCACTAAATAGAGCCAAAAGAGCGCTTTGTCTTTCTCTTCACTCTTCGTGGAGCGCTCAATAGAAAGTTCAAAAAACGTCAATGCTTGCTCTTTTTCACCGTATTTGAGGGCATTGAGTCCCATATAAAAGAGCGCTTTGGTGTTTACATGTAAAGAAGGGCTTACATGTAACAAGGAGCGTTGCACATTGTCCAGTTTATCGTTTTGGACAACATTGTAAGCAAGCTGGTTGAATTTGACCGATTGGGAAAGTCGATCCATCTGCTCTTTGGGGATGATCTGTTGGTTGAAAACAGCCGCTTTATACGCGGTGATACTGCCGTTAAAAAGGTTTAAGAACGTGTTGACATCGCTGCTCAGTGCAGCTTCATACACGTTGTCATTTTCCATCAAGGTAATGAGATTGACCAGCTCTTTGTTCTGTTTGAGACGCGGTTTGATGAATTTCAGTTGCCCTTTTGCCACAGAGGTGACTTTCGCGATGTTGATGCCGATGTTGAGGCATTCATCATCTTCTTTCATCAACGCGGTGACATCAAGATCAATACATTTGGAGATTTTTTTATACTCAAGATTGTCCATTTTTTTAGCAAAAAGATGAAAAAAACGAATGTTCATCGTATGCACCATCCCAAAGAGCGCTTTGGCTTCTTTGGGGGTGGTGGCATCGCTTTGAAGGTATTCGTAGATGTAAAAATCTTTCGCAAGACTGCGCGGTTTATCATCAAAAAAGGCAAAGTCAACAGGCTCATCCGCAAACAGGTCAATGCAAATACAAAGGCAAAAGAGAAGGCCTAAAAAAAGTTTATAAAGCATTGGCAAGCGCAAACAGTAGTTTGACCGCAAACAGGTCGACAAATTGAAGTGTCAAAATCACGATCAAGGGCGCAAGGTCGATGCCACCAATCAGTGTTGGAACCAATTTACGAATAAAGGCATACACTGGGTTGGTGAGCCGAAAAAGAATCTGTACAATCGGATTGTACGGATCAGGGCGCACAAAGGTAATGAGAGCGGCTATAATCACCACCCAAATATAAATGTTAATGAGGGTATGTAAAATGTTGGCAAACGCTTCAATAAATGTTGATAAAACGATCATCTAACAATCTCCTTAAGGTAGTTTTTAATGAATGGATATAAAAGGGCAAGATCAAGCCCCGTGTCAGCTCCTGTGAGCCACAAACGAAGGAGTTTCAAAAAAGGTTCATCTTCAAGCCCACTTTTTTCTGCCAAATAGGCTTTAAACGCATCAAAGCTCGCACAATAGGGCGCATTTAAAATGAGCTCTTGAAGTAGTTTACTCTCTTTTTCAAAGGTTGTATCCAATGCTTTTTTGGCAAAGAGTGCATCTACTTTTTGTTTGATCTCATACGTCGTGCTTGCTTCTTCCGTATACAGTTTAGCAAGTTTTCCAATGTTCTCACAGGCGTACCCGATGCGTTTTGAAAGCTCCATATCAGGGATGCGTTTGATATGCTCACGATTGATAAAGCGCAGTTTATCAATGTCAAAAGGTGCAGGTGATTGTGAAATCGTTTTGATGTCAAACCACGCGATCGCCTCTTCAAGCGTGAAAATTTCCGTTGGTGCAGGATTGCTCAACAGGAGAAGATAATTCATAATCGCTTCAGGCATAAACCCTTGGTCTAAAAGTCTCTTAACAGCGCTTTCATCTTTTTGGCACAGAAGCGAAGGCACATGCGTGTAGTGCATCGCTTGGTCATACCCTATCGATTTGCGAATATGCTCCTCTTTTGGCGCAGTGGGTTCCTGCTCATTTTCTCGAATGATTGTGGTAACGCCTTGAAGCATATCGTCGCAAGCACAGGCGAAAGTGTAGGTCGGGTATTTGTCGGTGCGCATAATGACAAAGCTATCACAGGTGGTATCGAGTTTTTTCATACGAATAACAAAGGGTTTTGGAGTGTTTAAAACCTCATCTGGGCTTAAATGCTCGCATGTTCCAATACAAGGTGACTCCTCGTTTTCATGGAGGCAAAAACAGATAAAGGCTTTTTTCGTGTCCAAAAGCGTGGAGGCGAATTGGAGGTGGTATTTGAAATTGTTGCTTTGGTAGTAAAGCTGTGAATAGGAAATGCCAAAGAGTTCCAACATCTCTAAAATCTCTTGGTCTTTGCCTTCGATCGTGCGTGCTCTATCGCCATCTTCAATGCGCACAATGAGTGACTCACCCGCTTGTTTGGCGCAGATGGAATTTAAAAGCGCAACTCTGAGGTCATTGACGCTCATATCGCCCGTGGGAGAAGGGGAAAATCTATACATGCTTCAACGTCTCAGTCACAAGTTCATTAACTACGGTTGGGTTCGCTTTGCCACCACTGTTTTTAAGCACTTGTCCTACAAAGAAGCCAAAAAGATTGGTATTGCCTGCTTTAAATTTTGCGACATTGTCAGGGTTTTTGGCGATGACTTCATCAATAAGGGGCTTTAATTTTTCAGGATCACTGATCTGTGTTAGCCCTTTTGCTTCAACGATGACGGTTGGATTTTCTCCTGTCATAACCATCTCTTCAAAGACGTGTTTTGCAATTTTATTGGAAATCGTTCCCTCATCGATCATTGTGACAAGTTCAGCTATCTCTTTAGCGCTAAATTTTAAGGGTGCATCAAGTTTAAGTTCTCTTGCCACTTCGTTTGCGACGATGTTTGCAAGACTGATCGGACTGTTGACAAAAGTGAGCGTCTCTTCATAAAATGAGGAGAGTTGCTCATCGCGCGCTAAGATATTGGCGATTTCATGGTTGAGCCCAAGCTCTTTCGTGTAAGTATCAAAATGTGCCTGTTCAGATTCACTCATAGGAGCGACAACACCCTCAACGATGGAGGGCTTTTTAGCTTCAGGTTTTGGTGTGGATGGCGTTACTTCTGTCTTTTTAGCCCATGAGTCTTTAAGCCCGACAATTTTATTAAACACAGGTTTTTCATCGGTGTAATCAATCGGATCAGCGTAAAAATAGCCTTGTCTCTCAAACTGGAATCTCACATCAGGTTTTTCGCTGATAACAGCGGGTTCTACAAAGGCATGCGTGATTACATGTAAAGAATTAGGATTGAGATCTTCTAAGCCATCGGGTGCTTCGTTAGAGTATAACCGCTCATACAGTCTGACTTCGACTTTTTTAGCATGTTTTGCACTGACCCAGTGAATAGCACTTTTCGTTTTAATATTGCTTGTGTCTTCACCACTTTTGGAGTTAGGATGATACTCTGCTTTTAGTTCTATGATGGTGCCGCTAGCATCTTTCACGACCTCTTTACATGTAAGAATGTACGCATGTTTAAGCCTCACAGGTTGTGTAGGTGTCAAACGGTAATAACCCTCAGGAGGATTTTCACTAAAATCATCTCTCTCAATGTAAATCTCACGAGAAAAAGGAAGTTTACGTGAACCCTCTTTAGGCACATCGTGTGGGAAATAAGAAGCGTCTATCTCTTCTTCACCGTCATAATTTTCGATGGTCACTTTGAGTGGGTCTAGGACACACATCACGCGTGGTACTTTTTGATTTAAATCGTCGCGGATGCAAAATTCAAGCTGTGCCACATCGACCATCGAGTTTGCTTTGGCGATGCCGATTTGATCGCAAAAATTGAGGATGGATTCGGGTGTATAGCCTCTTCGTTTATAACCTGCAATGGTCGGAAGGCGAGGGTCATCCCAGCCGTTGACATGGTTGCCGTTCACCAATTCTAAGAGTTTGCGTTTGCTCATGACCGTATAGTTTATGCCTAAACGTGCAAACTCATGTTGGTAGGGACGAGGAGGGGTAAGATCGAGTGCATCGAGTACCCAGTCGTAAATATCGCGGTTGTTTTCAAACTCTAGGGTACAGATCGAGTGCGTTACCCCTTCGATGTAGTCGGACAAACAGTGTGCAAAGTCATACATCGGGTAGATGCACCACTCATCGCCAGATCTGAAGTGATGGGCATGACGGATGCGATACAGTAGCGGATCGCGCATTTTCATATTGGCAGCACTCATATCGATTTTAGCGCGTAAAACGTGTTCGCCATCTTTAAACTCGCCCTTTTTCATGCGCGCTAAAAGGTCTAGATTTTCTTCAATGCTGCGTTCTGCAAATTGACTGCGTCGTCCTGCTTCTTTGATCGTGCCACGGTATTCACGAATCTCTTCTTCATTCAGGCTATCCACATAGGCTTTGCCCATTTTGACAAGCGTCACAGCATAATCGTAAATTTTTGGGAAATAATCAGAAGCAAAGCGCACATGATCCGCCCAGTTAAACCCAAGCCATGTGACAGCATCTTTAAGCGCTTCAACGTATTTCATGTCTTCCGTCGTTGGGTTGGTGTCATCCATTCGGAGGTTACAATGCCCGTGATAATCCCGTGCAATGCCAAAATTGATACAGATAGATTTAGCATGTCCAATGTGCGGAAATCCATTAGGCTCTGGAGGAAATCTGGTAATAATTTCTTTATACTTTCCAGACTTTAAATCCTCTTCCACAATGGTGCGTAAAAAATCTTTGCTCTCACTCATCTTATTCAAACCTTTTTGATTGATAACTCTTATATGCTCTGTATTTTACCATGCTCTGTATTAATTAACCCAAAAGCGTTGATGATTGCATAGGCAAGAACCATTAAACTGCTTCTACAAATTGGGAGATATTGAGTAATTTTTACTTTACATGTAAAGTAAATAAATAGAAGAAATTAGGAACGATCTACAAGTACCAAGAATACAAAGTATCACTTTTTTGAATTTTTTTGAATGAGGTTCATTGCGAGAATAACTAACACGATAAGAAGAACATTTAAGAGTATCATTAAAATGAAAAAAACCTTCAAAGACATGACCATCCCTTTTTTAATGAAAGAGGGAAGAGTTCTTTTGACTCTTTCCTCTTCAATAATGATATTATGTGAAACTATCTAGTTGGAACTCTTGAAGAGAGTGGTGCTGGTTTATACTCTGGTAAAATACGGCAATCACTTTGTGGATTCCATTTTGCATCAAGAGTGCGGCATTTTTGTACAACCTCAAAAGGTGTTGGCTTTTTCCTTGTATCAACCCATGTTAAAAGAACATCCATAGCTGCTATATATTGGGCATCGCTTAGATAACTATGCTCTTTGTCATTGGTGTAAAGTTGTACCATGTTGTTAGCATGTCCTGCTTTTGCAACAGTCTCTTCCCACGTGCTTGCAAGTTCAACAAATGCAATAGGGTCATTAATACCACGCATTGTGATAATAGGTAATGCAATGTTTCCTGTTGGATCGGTATCTTTACCAAAATCCGCAACAGCTGTTGGGTCAGCTTTATAGCGGAGTACTTTTTTATTGAGTTCTTCATCATTGGACGAACCAACGTATTTTATCGTCTCATTGCCAAAAGGATTGCGACCATTTAAGCGGTTAAAGACAATATCTTGAAAGTGATTGGTTGCCCAACCAAGATGACCTTGAATGCTTTTCTCTGGGATTTTAATCACATTGGCAATGGTTTTAAGATTCTCTTTTTGTTTCTCAGAGCGTTCAGCTTCAGGTTTATTAAGCCCTAGGCATTCATTGACTCTTTGTGTAAGATCGTCTTTACTCATCTTAGCATCTTTTGAAGCCAATCCTTGCCAAAGTGGATATTGCATCTCATTGGCACGTGGGTGATTTTCACAAATAGCTTGCCATACAACTCTTAGATCAAGTCTAAAATCATACGATTTTGTTCCTCCAGCTAAAACACCACTGGTGAGAAGAACAGCGTCAATTTTTGGCTGAACTTTTGAAAGTGGACCATCTACTTCAGCAGCACGTGCCGCAACACCACCACCCCATGACTGCCCATGTAAAATTACTTTTTTTGTCTTTCCTACAAGTTTAGATGCTATAGGTAAAAGGCGTGCAGTATCTTCAGCGGCTGACATAAGTGCCACACCACCTTGTCTGTATGAAGTGACAGCGAGTGCATTACCACTCCTGACCCAAATAGACCAACGTTCAAAATCTTCGATAGCACGTTCTGCTTTCGGAAGCTTTCCTAGTGCTGGACCTCCATGGGAATGCAGAACAAGATTGCCATTCCACTCTTTTGGCTTAGCAACCCAATAATAGGCACCCGCTTCATCTTGTCCTGCCCAACATATTGTACCAACGGGAAGGTGTTTGACTTCAGAAGGGCATGGTTGCTCTGTGGGTGCAGCAAAAGAAAAAGAGAGTGCGGTACTTGCTAAAAGACAGCTTTTGATTAAAATTGATGATAGGTTTGGTTTAGATTTCATGATAGATTGCTCCATATCGTTATGTTTTACACCCTTTGAGGCACCATAAAACTGCCTCAAAGGAACTTACAAAAAGGGTGTGTTAAAATTTATAGTTGGCTTTGAACCAAAGTTCTTCGCCTTTACCCGTTCCAGCTGCTGCTGTTTCTGCAGACTCGTCTCCTAAAATGGTATAAAGTAGTTCAGTCTCTAAGCCTTTAAGTGCACCAATAAATTTGTAACTGCCGTAAAAATCCGTAATGCTTTGATCGTTTTGATTTGCTGCTTTGGAAGCGACATCAAGCTGTGTATAGCGAGCACCTGCAGTTAAACCAATTTGTTTGAAGTTATAGTTTGCATCCACGGTGTAACCTGAAGTGTCTGAACTATAGGTTCCAACTCGGACTTGTTTACCTTTAACATAGTTCGGTTGTGCACCACCACCAAGTCCTGCTTTAACGCCTTTATTACCCGCATCATCGCTAATAGAAGAGTAGGCTACATAGGTTTTAAAATTACCATAGCCAAGGTTGAGCTTTACACCGTACATCGTTGCTTCCTCGTAGTGCTTCCAGTCAGTATAAAGATAATTTGCTGCTATACCATAGTCAAAATTGTTGTATTTGTTGGTGTATTCAGCTTCAAAGTAGTAGTCTTCATAGCCTTGAATACGACTGCTTGCTGTTGAACCTTTTGAGTCATCATCAAAGGTTAAGTATTGGAAGGTGAGTTCAACATTGGGGATAGATTTGTTAATCACCATCGCGGTATAAGCGTAATCATGGTCTTTATTGAGCTCTTCAAACTGGCCAACACCACCATCTCCATCAGCTCTATCTTGAAATTTAGTAACAGCACCTACCATAACGCTGGTATCAGGTAAGTCTGTATTGGTAATCAATGCTCCTTCAAATGATTGAGTAATCATACGCGATGTACTACTCCCAATGAGAGGCGTTTTAATAAATTGACGACCAATTTTTGCGGTTGTTTTGCCAATGGTATAGTTAACATACGCTTCTGAGAGTTGAGTACCAGAGCCATAGAGGTCATCATTTTGGTTCGTTCCAAAGACCTCTTTTGCTTCATCGTCAGCAAAAGGAGCCGCACTGGTTTGTGTTGTAAACCCTAAACTAAGGCCGTAAAAAGTACCTGTGTTATAGCGTAATTGCATACCTGTCAAAAAAATATCAGAGCTTGAATTTGCAAGATCTTTGTCACGGTCAATGTACCATGCACGGAGTTCTCCGCTAATTTTACCCTCTTTAAATGCGTCAGCAAGAGTATCTGCTGCAAATGAACTGGTCATAAGACCAGCAACGACGATAGCCGCCAAACTAAGTTTAGCTAATTTCATACCTTTCTCCTTATGTGAAATAATTCTGGGGACAAGAGAAGTGTAGAAGAAAAAAGTTTCTGGAAAGTCGCTTTTTGACCCTTTACAAAAAATGATTTCATCGAATGGTTTAAAGAAGATTTTACATGTAAAAAAGTGATTAAAAAAAGAGTTTTTAGGATAAAAGAATGCGGTAACCAACCCCTGAGATATTTTCAATGGCTTCTTTTCCTATTTTGGTACGCAGTTTATTGACAAGGCTTTTAAAGGCACTTTCACTTCCCATATCCTCTTCCCAAAGAGTTGTTTGAATCTCTTCCTTGGAGGTCATACGGCTTTTGTTGGAGATAAGCTGATCCAAAAGTTTGACCTCTTTTGCCGTAAGAGGATGTATTTCATTATGAAAAGTGATACTACGTTGTTGATAAGAATAAATAGCACCTGTAATAAATTGCACGCTCAGTATTTTGTTCTGAACTATTTTTCGAGCAGCGCTTTTCAGGGTTTTTTCTAAAATAGTGAAGTCGATAGGTTTAGTAAGATAATCGACCAAAGAGAGCTTCACTGCTTCAAAAAGATATTCTTTATCGGTATAAGCGCTCAAAAGAAAGATTTGTGATTTTTCGTCAAATTGGCGTATCCATTTGACAAACTCAATACCATTGATACCCGGTAAATTAATATCGCAAATAATAATATCAGGATGAAAGATCTCATATATTTTCATTGCTTCTTCGGCAGATTCAACGGCTAAGATAGTGTTGCTAAAGTAATGAAGAACTTTGGATATAGTTGCACGAATCGAAGCATCATCTTCGATGTAGAGAATATGAAGCGATTTCAGTGTTGTTTGCAGTGAAAAATCGTTATCTATGTGGTATATTGACATCTCTAATTCCTTTATATCTTAATACAATCCAACCATCTTCCACCAAGCTAAACCCACTACAATAAAAATAAACTGATTAAGTAAATTGATTATAAATCCAGCACTTAACCACTCTTTTTTACTGACATACCCTGAATCAAAAAGTATCACACCTCTCGCATGAGTATAAGGTGTAAGTGACCCGTATAAACTACTGGAAAATCCCAAAAGTAAGGCTAATGGATAGATGGGAATGCCCAATTTGACGCCTACGCCTAAAAAAACAACGTATAAAGCCGCTACTTGTGCCGTACCGCTGGCAAAAAAGTAGTGGGTGTAGGTGTAAATAGCATTCAGTACGACTAAGATAATGACCCAGTGCATAGAAGTCATACCGTAAAGATGTTCCCCAACCATAGAGCCAAACCATTTAGTGAAGCCCAATTTATGTAAAAATTCTGCCATCATCAACAAAGCAGAGAGCCAGATAAGCGTATCCCATGCTGTTTTCTCACCTTTAATATCATCCCAACTCAACACACCTGTAACAATCAGTGTAGAAAGACCGATAAGGGCTGTTGTCGTCGCGTGAATGCCAAAATTGGCACCAAAAATCCAAAGGATTAAGACGCCTAAAAAAGTAAAGCCCATGATGAATTCATTACGAGAAAAAGCCCCTTTTTTGATGAGTTCATATGTGGCAAAACGATGTGCTTCTCGTGACTCTTCAATACGAGGCTTCATAATGAAATAAAGCGCAATAGGCACAAAAAATAAAGAGACCAGTGCAGGTATACTTGCAGCAATAAACCAATCCCCCCAGCTTAGCTGAACACCAAAACTACTGGCAAATTTAACAATAAGTGGATTTGCCGCATAGGCTGTAATAAAGAGCGTTCCTGTGATGTCATTGATATGACTTATACACATAATGAGGTAAGCGCCCATTTTGTGGCGACTTGGATCATTGGGGTATGATTTGAACGTATGGGCTAATGCCGTCGTAATAGGATAAATGATACCACCCGAACGTGCCGTACTGCTGGGTGTTGCAGGGGCTAAGATAAGATCGGCTAAAGAGAGTGCATAGGCAAGCCCAAGGGTTCGTTTGCCAAAATAGCGAATCATAAGAAGCGCAATGCGTTCACCAAGCCCCGTTTTAATAAACCCTTTTGCCATAAAAAATGCAATTACAATGAGCCAAATAAGATCACTGTTGAACCCACTTAAAGCATCCGTAACTGCTTTTTTGGATGAGATGGCTCCGGCAGCTCCGGTGATCGCAAAAATGGTGATACCCAAAACACCAATGGCTCCCATAGGCATGACATTGAACATAATTGCTGTGATAGTACTCAGAAAGATAATAAGTGTGTGCCATGAGTGTAATTCTATGGCGTCTGGTCTAATAAACCATGCAATAGATGCAATAAGTGCAATGGTAAAAAGAGGGATGATTTTGACAGTATCCTGCATCTTTAATCCTTACATGTAAAAGAAGGTAGCGTTATTATAAGCAAAAAAAGTCGCTAATAAGCTTTTTTTTGTTTGTATGTTATGATAATCGCTATGAAGCGATTCTCCTATTTTGTGTTCACATTGGCTTTAATGTCATCTGCTCTGTTGGCTGGAACTGAAACGTTTTTAAATAAAAAAGAGAAAGCCTACATTGATGCAAAACCCATTTTAAACGTTTACGTAGAACCTGATGTCTACTCTTACAGTTACACGTATGATAATTATCTCAATGGCTATGCTATTCACTATTTACGGCTTTTAGCCAAAAAACTCGATGTTGATCTTCGTTTTATAACCGATATAACACGAGAGGAAGCTAAAAAACGGCTTGATTCTGGAGCGTTAGATGTAGCGCTTTTCCCTACCTTTGAGCCTTTGGATGACAATGCCTTCCAGTTTAGTAAATTTCCTATAGGCGTTTTGCAACCTGCCTTGCTTATGCCTAAAATTTATCAATTATCCCCCACCTTAGAATCCATTGAAAAATTACGTATTGTGATGTTAAAGGATGATGCATTTGCTTCCACCATCAAAGACAAAAATCCCGATGCAACCATAGAGATTGTCAATACTATTGAAGAGGCTGTTTTAAGAGTTGCTGAGCAAGAAGCTGATCTTGCTATTGGCTTACATGAAATTTTTACAGCACATCTTGAGTCTAAAATGATCACTTCTTTGCAAAGTATTCCGCTTCGCAATAATGCAGATTTTCCGATGGTCAAGATATTTTTAACCACAGCTAAAGAAAATATTGTTTTTATCTCAATTTTGAATAAAGCTATGGCAGAAATTGATTATAAAGAACTTGTATTTGCTCGAAATCGCTTTTTCCCTTCCGATTCATTTCGCCAAACCAATATTAAAGTACCACTGAGCAAAGAAGAGAAATTTTTCTTGATGGGACAGCATGTTTTACAGTTCTGTGCCATTCCAAACAGCCTTCCTTACGGAGATATTGTACAAAATCGTTACGAAGGTATTGGGTCTGATGTGATAGCCCTTTTAGAAAAAAATTTAGACATTCCTATCCAACTTGTTCCCACACACTCAAAAGAGGAGTCTGTGCAAAAACTGCTTAGTAAAAAATGTGATTTTATTGCAATGGCGAGTGAAACATCGGGCACTGATTTACAAATGGCGTTTACTTCTGCTATTTTGCAGGTTCCTCTTGTTGTTTTAACAACCGATGATAGGCTTTATGTTTCTGATTTTAAAGAGATTGCAGATCGCTCTTTTGCGATACAAAAAGAGCATCCCATGATTGCTTCGCTACAAGCAGTGTACCCTTCACTCAAGCTTACCTTGGTCAATACTGAAATTGAAGGATTGAAATTGGTAGAAGAGGGAATTCAGTATGGGTTTATAACCTCTAATTTTACGGTTTCGCATCTTTTTGCGTATCACATTGCCAATAATCTTAAAGTCTCTGCTCAAATTCCTCTTAAGATGCCCGTTGGTTTTGCGCTTTTGGCTGAAAATCAACTGCTTTATTCCATTTTAGAGCAATCTATGCAGAGTGTTTTGAGTGGTGAAATAGAGCATTTAATTCTAAAATGGGTTCCTGATCGTTCTCCTAAGGGATTTGATTACACTGTAATCTTGCAGTTAGTGTTCTTATTTATGCTTTTCTCTGTCATTGCGTTTATCCTTTATTTCGAGGTGAGACTGAAAAAAAGCCGCTTGGAAGAGGCAACACAATCTCTTGATATCCTCAATCATGAGTTAGAATCAAGAATTAAAAAAGAGGTTGAGATCAGCCGTGAAAAAGATATGGTGATGTACCGCCAAAGCAGATTTGCAAGTATGGGTGAGATGATAGGCAATATCGCCCATCAATGGCGCCAGCCTTTAATGGAGTTATCGGCTATTTTGATGGATTTACAAGCGGCGATTCACTTTAAAAAAAAGGTGACAGAACATGGAATAATTGATACAATTAACGCTTCAAACCGGGTTATTCAGTTTATGTCCCATACGATTGATGACTTTAGAAACTTCTTTTCACCACAAAAAGAACTAAGTGCTTTTTGCATTAACGAAGTGGTTGCAGAAGCTATTAACATCATGAAAGCAACTTTACATCATCACCGTATTGCTTTAGAAGTGGTTGAACATTTGCCTAACGCTATGGCATATGGGCTTAAAAATGAATATGCCCAAGTCATCATTAATCTCATTTCCAATGCAAAGGATATTTTGACGGTTCGAGCAGTGGCAAAAGGCCGTATTATCATTGAAATTGATCAAAATGCAGAATACTCTAAAGTCTCTGTGATCGATAATGCAGGAGGCATTAAAGATGAAGATTTTTCTCATATTTTTGAGCCTTTTTTTACCAAAGAGAAAAGCAATGGCACAGGAATTGGACTTTTTATGTCGCGTATGATTATTGAAAACAATATGAAAGGTATTATTACAGTAGGAAATGTGGATAATGGTGTAGCGTTTTGTGTAACAGTTCCAAGACCTCATAACGTATGAGAAAGCAACTTTAACGCAACTTTCTTTAGCTAGTATCATTAGGTTATGGTATGCTAATTAGCTTTACATGTAAGGAAATGTATGTCATGGACATTTAACCAACGCATTGCCCTTGTTGCAGGCGTTTTACTCACCTTTTTTTTGTTACTTTTTGGCAGTGTATCGTATTTTAAAATGAAGTTTTATTTGGAAAAAGAGATCACAGCAAAGCAGATGAGCATTATGAAATCGCTTCAAACAGACATCAATGGATGGATGCAGCCTAGTATGCGCCAAGTACAAGATGTTGCTAAAGAGCTTGAGATGCATACTCCTTTTATTAAAGAGGAGATTGTTCCTATTTTGGCACGCTCTAAAAAAGCGATTAATGCTGTTCAGGTCTATTTTGGTTTGGAAGATGGGCGAATGATGTACGATACGGGAAAAGAGCTGAACAGGGATTGGTACGATCCTCGTAATAGACCGTGGTATGCGGAAGGGCTGGACGCAAATGAAACCGTTATTTCAGAGCCTTTTGTGGGCTTTGCAAGCAATCAACTGACCGTAACGATTATGACACCTGTATTTGTACATGGGAAAAAACAAGGGGTTGTGGCAGCATCATTTTATGTTAATAAGCTGTACCGTAAAATTAAAGCAGTGCATATGGAGGATGGTTATGCGTTTATTGTCAATGCTCAGGGTAAAATTATTATCCATCCCGACAAAGCCATGATCAATGTGAATTTACAAGAGCAAAATCCCGCTTTGAAAAAAATGTATGCGTATATGACGATGCATAAAGAGGGTTCATACACCTATGAATTTGATGGGAGGAAAGAGCTTATTACCTTTGGAGAATTACGCAATGGTTGGTTTAGTGTTGTTTCCATTGAAAATGCGAAAGCATATGCATTTAACCATAGTATGCTAAAACTCTATTGGGTTATGGGTTTTCTTATGATTGTTCTTACTGTGATGATTTTGGTGCGTATGACTCACAAAAGTGTTGAGCACGAATAAGCCATGAAGTACGCGATTCTTTGTTCTCTTTTATGGCTAACACATAGTATCGCTACACCGCTTTCACTCTCCGATGAGGTTTTTCAAGAAGCACAGCACATCTTACAAACACAGCAAGAGAGCCATTA